>JBJHBY010000176.1:0-7517 GCA_050485745.1 Gammaproteobacteria bacterium
TCGTCGCGCAGCCGCTCCAGATCGGCGTCGATACGCGCCAGAGTCTCGTTGACCTCGGCCTTGGCGGCGTCCACGCTCAGTCCCTGCTCGATCAGGGCGCCGACCTTTTTCGAGGCCTGATTGCGCTCGGCCAGCAGTTGCTGGCTGCCGGTGTCGGCTGCACGGCGGGTTTCGTCGAGGGACAGCAGCCCCTGAATGTCAAGCTCGAAACCACGTCTGGCCAGGGCTTGCGCCACGGCCTCGGGATTCTGGCGGATGGTCTTGATGTCTAGCATGCTGGGGTCGGTCCGGGGCTGGAAACAAACGGGCCGCGGTGCAGCCGCGGGGTCAATCGTAACGGCGTATTGTACTGCTTTCGTTCAGGCCCCGCAGGTACTCGAGTTTGTCGCGAATCTTGCGTTCCAGGCCACGCTCGCTGGGCTCGTAGTAACGACGATCGCGCAGGGCTTCCGGGAAATAGTTTTCACCGGCGGCGAAGGCATTGGGTTCGTCGTGGGCGTAGCGGTATTCGGCGCCGTGTCCCTGTTCCCTGAGCAGGCGCGTGGGCGCATTGCGCAGGTGCAGCGGCACCTCGTGGCTGGGGCTTTCGCGCACATCGGCCATGACCGCCTTGAAGGCCTTGTAGACGGCGTTGCTCTTCGGCGCGCAGGCCATATACACCACCGCCTGGGCGAGGGCCAGCTCGCCCTCGGGTGAACCCAGCCGCTCCTGCACATCCCAGGCGTTCAGCGCCAGGGTCAGCGCGCGCGGGTCGGCGTTGCCGATGTCCTCACTGGCCATGCGCAGGATGCGCCGGGCGATGTACAGTGGGTCGCAACCGCCGTCGAGCATGCGCGCGAACCAGTACAACGAGGCATCGGGGTCGCTGCCGCGCACCGCCTTGTGCAGGGCCGAAATCTGCTCGTAGAACAGATCGCCACCCTTGTCGAAACGGCGTACCCCTCCCTCGGCAAGGACTTCGTCGAGCAGCGCCTCACCCAGGGTGTCGACACCGGCGGCGTTGGCCATCTCCGCGGCAATTTCCAGCAGGTTCAGGGCGCGGCGGGCGTCGCCATCCGCCACCCGCGCGATGCGTTCGCAGGCGCTGTCCGGAAGCATCAGGCCACTCTCTGCGGCAGCGCGGGCCAGCACTTGTCGCAGTGCCGGCTCCGCCAGCGGTTGCAGCCGGTAGACCCGTGTACGTGACAGCAGCGCATTGTTGAGTTCGAAGGACGGATTCTCGGTGGTCGCGCCGATAAAAATGACCGTGCCGTCCTCCACAAAGGGCAGAAAGGCGTCCTGCTGTGCCTTGTTGAAGCGGTGGACCTCGTCGACAAAGAGAATGGTCTTGCGGCCCAGTTGCGCCTGCTGCCGCGCTTCGTCCACGGCCTGCCGGATTTCCTTGACCCCCGCCAGTACGGCGGACACCGTGATGAAGTGAGCATCGCAGAGCTGGGCGATCAGCCGCGCCAGGGTGGTCTTGCCCACACCCGGTGGGCCCCACAGGATCATCGAGTGCAGGGTACCTGCGTCGAGGGCTTCACGCAGGGGTTTGCCGGGGGCCAGCAGGTGTTCCTGGCCGAGGTAGTCCTGCAGGCCGCTGGGGCGCATGCGCGCCGCCAATGGCTGGTAGGGGCTGGGTTCGTCGTTGAACAGCCTAGGGGCCATGGTCGATCACGTCGGTACCCGGCGGTGGCGAGAAGCGGAAGCGTTGTGCATCCGGTGCCACATCGCTGCGACTGTCGGTGAAGAGAACCTCGGTTTGCTGGTCCAGGGCATCGAGCATGCGCAGGCGCAACAGGGTGTCGCCCCGCCAGTGCAGCTCCAGGCGCCGGAACGGCGCCGTGTCGGAGAGCGGGTACAGAACAAAGTGGTCCTCCCCTCCTGTTTTGCTTTCCTTGCCATTCTTGCCACCCTTGCCCTCCCCGGCCCGGTGTTCGACCCGGTAGCGCGCCGCAATAGCGGAGGGCTCGCCACTGAGAATCAGCCCGGGAGTGTCCGCCAGCTCGCCTCTAAAGGCCTCGCGGTTGGCCTGCTCCAGGTCGGGATCGTAACGCCACAGCACCTGGCCGTCGGTAACCACCAGGTAGCGGAACGGCTCCTTGGACTCCCAGCGCAAGCGGTTCGGGCGCAGAACCTCGATCTGCCCGGAGGACGCCTGCTGCAGTTCGCCGCGCTCATCGAAAACACGCTGCTCGAAGCGCGCCTGCCAGGCCTGGATCGGCTCCAGGCGCTGCTGCAGCTCGCCCGCCGCATCCGCGATTGCCGCCGGCGCAGCGCTCAGTGCCAGCCAGCAGAGCGGAAGCAGACGCGATACCAGGTGTTGCAACTGCCGGGGCATACCGATCATTGTCACTCCTGTGTTCAGTCCCGAGGGGGTGGCGGCGCGATGACTTCGCGGCTGCCATTGCTGCTCATCTCGCTCACCACACCGGCCATTTCCATGGCCTCGATCAAGCGTGCGGCGCGGTTGTAGCCAATCCGCAGCTTGCGCTGCACCGAGGAAATCGACGCACGCCGGCTCTCGGTCACATAGCGCACGGCCTGGTCGTAGAGTTCATCCTCCTCCGAACCTTCGCCGCCGCCCTCCGGGCTCAGGCCGGGAATGCCGTCACCATTGCCGCCCTCGTCGAGCAGATCGTCGATGTAGTCGGGCTCGCCACGGCGCTTCCAGTCCGCCACCACCCGGTGCACCTCCTCGTCGGCGACAAAGGCGCCGTGCACCCGCACCGGCAGGCCGCTGCCCGGTGGCAGGTAGAGCATGTCTCCGTGCCCGAGCAGCTGCTCCGCCCCGCCCTGGTCGAGGATGGTGCGGGAATCGATCTTGGAGGACACCTGAAAGGCGATCCGGGTCGGCACGTTGGCCTTGATCAGGCCGGTGATCACGTCCACCGAGGGGCGCTGGGTGGCGAGAATCAGGTGGATGCCCGCCGCCCGGGCCTTCTGTGCAATGCGCGCGATCAGTTCCTCGACCTTCTTGCCGACGATCATCATCATATCGGCGAATTCGTCCACCACCACCACGATCACCGGCAGGGTTTGCAGCGGCGGTGGTGCGGGGTTGTCCTCGCCCGGCACATAATGTTCATCGGGCTTCCACAGCGGGTCGGGAATCGGTTCTCCGGCTTTTTCCGCATCCCGCAGCTTGCGGTTGAAACCCGCCAGGTTGCGCACGCCAAGCGCTGCCATCAGCTTGTAGCGGCGCTCCATTTCGGCAACGCACCAGCGCAGGCCGCTGGCGGCATCCTTCATGTCGGTAATGACCGGCGTCAACAGATGTGGAATGCCGTCATACACCGCCAGTTCGAGCATCTTGGGGTCGACCATCAGCAGGCGGACTTCCTCCGGCGTGGCCTTGTACAGAATGCTCAACAGCATGGCGTTGATGCCGACCGATTTGCCCGAGCCGGTGGTGCCAGCCACCAGCAGATGTGGCATTTTCGCCAGGTCCGCTACCACGGGCTCACCGCTGATATCGTGGCCCAGAGCCAGGGTGACCGGAGATTTGGCCTCCTCATAGGCCTTGGACGCCAGCACCTCGCGAAAGTTGACCACTTCGCGGTCTTCGTTGGGGATTTCGATGCCCACCACCGACTTGCCGGGAATCACCTCGACCACCCGCACACTGATCACCGCCAGTGAGCGCGCCAGATCCTTGACCAGGTTGGAAATCTTGCTGACCTTGACCCCGGCGGCGGGCTGGATTTCGAAACGGGTGATGACCGGCCCGGGAAACACGGCGACGACCTCGGCGGTGACACCGAAATCCGCCAGCTTGATCTCCAGCAGGCGCGACATCGCTTCCAGGGCCTCCGCCGAGTAGCCACGATTGTGGCGGTGATCCGTGGGGTCGAGCAGTTCCAGGGGCGGCAGGGTCCCCGTGACCGGGATATCCTCGAACAGGGACTTCTGCTTTTCCTTCTGCTCGCGCACGCTCGGCGCCGCAGGCTTGGGCAGGGCCTCGATGCGGGGCGGGATGCGCTCCCGGGTGCGCTGTTTCTCCCGCGCCACGGCCTGCTTGCGCTGCTGCTGCGAGGCACGGGCCTGCTGCCGCTCCTGGCGCCGCTCGCGCCAGCGATACCAGGCCTCGACGGTGTTTTCCCAGGTGCGCAGCGCCAGGGCGCCAAGCTGATCCATCAGGCGCAACCAGGACAGGTCGGTGAAAATAGTCATGCCGAACAGCAGGATCGCCACCAGAATCAGGCGCCCACCGAACAGATTGAAGGAGGCCAGTGCCGCCGCGCCGACCTCCTGGCCGAGCACACCACCCGAACCGTAGGGCAGGCCCGACTCCCCCGCCTGCATTGCCGCCAGACCGGTACTGGCGATCATCACCAGAATCAGCCCGAGGGTGCGCAGCGCGATGGCCAGGCCATCCAGCCGCGAAGCTTCATAACGGTGATGGAACAGCACCCAGGTGCGATATCCCAGCATCAACGGAAACAGGTAGGCCATGTAGCCGAATAACAGGAAGCCGACGTCCGCCAGCCAGGCACCGACCGGGCCACCGGCATTGCGCACCACACCGCCACTGCCGGTGCGCGACCAGCCGGGGTCGTCACCGCTATAGCTGAGCAGGGCGACGAGAACGAAGATGAAGAAGGCACCGAAGCCGATCACTGCGCCCTCGCGCAGGCGCAGGCGCCACTTCTCCGCAACGATGCCGGTTTCCGGCGTGCTTGCCCTTTGCTTTGCCAAACCCTTGCCCTGAATGCCGATCCCGGAACCTGAATTGATTTTTCAAGAATCGGCCCCATAGTAGCACTGCCAAAGGGATTTTGTCCCGGTGGCAGGCGCTGCCTGAGCCCCGCCGTTTTGCCGGCTCGCAGCCCTTTCCAGTATCATGCGAGGCTGCCGGCGCGGCCCCGCGAAGGCCCTCCCCTCCAAGCGATTTCGGGAACCAGACATGAGTGAGACCCAGCACCACCGCCTGATCATCCTCGGCTCGGGCCCGGCCGGTTATACCGCCGCGGTGTACGCAGCCCGCGCCAATCTGCAGCCCGTGGTCATCACCGGCATGCAGCAGGGTGGGCAGCTGACCACCACCACCGACGTCGATAACTGGCCGGGGGATCAGGACGGTGTACAGGGGCCGGAACTGATGGCGCGCATGCAGAAGCACGCTGAGCGCTTCGATACCCGCATCATCTTCGATCACATCGACAGTGTCGACCTGCGCCAGCGGCCCTTTGTCCTCAAGGGGGCCTCGACCTACAGCTGCGATGCCCTGATCATTGCCACCGGCGCCTCCGCCCAATACCTGGGGTTGCCCTCCGAGCAACAGTTCATGGGCAAGGGTGTCAGCGCCTGCGCCACCTGTGACGGCTTTTTCTATCGCGGCAAGCGCGTGGCAGTGATTGGCGGTGGCAACACCGCTGTGGAAGAAGCCCTGTACCTGTCCAATATCTGCTCGGAGGTCGTTCTGGTGCATCGCCGCGACAAGCTTCGTGCGGAGAAGATCATGCAGGACAAGCTGTTCGAGCGCGAGCGCAGCGGCAACATCCGCATCCTCTGGAACCACGTGCTGGATGAGGTCCTGGGTGACGCCAGCGGTGTGACCGGCCTGCGTGTTGCCGCCACCGACGGCAGCAGCCGCCAGGAGCTGGAACTCGCCGGGGTGTTCATCGCCATCGGCCACCGGCCCAATACCGAGATCTTTGCCGGTCAGCTGGAGATGTCCGGTGGCTATATCAACATCCGCAGCGGCACCAACGGCGGCGCCACCGCAACCAGTGTCCCCGGGGTATTCGCCGCAGGGGATGTCGCCGATCACGTCTACCGGCAGGCGGTCACCTCCGCCGGCTTTGGCTGCATGGCGGCCCTTGATGCCGAGCGCTACCTGGACGACCTCGGCCAGGGCTGAGGCATGGCCACGATCCCCTGGCTGGAGGGCGGGGAGCTGGACTTCCCTCCCCTGGAGCAGGCACTGGACGAACCCGACGGTCTTCTGGCCGTCGGTGGCGACCTCAGCCCGGAGCGCCTTCTCCACGCTTACCGCCAGGGCATCTTTCCCTGGTATGAGGACCCCCACCCGATCTTCTGGTGGTCACCCGCCGTACGTGCCGTGATCACCCCCGGAACCCTGCATGTCTCGCGCAGCCTGCGCCGTAGCTTGCGCCGCCAGCCCTGGCAGGTGAGTCGTGACCAGGCCTTCGATGCGGTGGTTGTCGCCTGTGCCCAGCTCGACCAGCAGCGCCCCGGTACCTGGATTACAGCAGAGATGCGCGCGGCCTACAATCGACTGCACCAGCTGGGCTGGGCCCACTCCGTGGAAGTCTGGCTGGAGGGTGTGCTGGTCGGCGGGCTCTACGGCGTCGCCATCGGTGGCGCTTTCTTCGGCGAATCCATGTTCAGCCGCGTCAGCGATGCCTCCAAGATTGCCCTGCTGCACCTCGATCGCTACCTGCACGACCGGGAATTCGGCATGCTAGACTGCCAGATGATGACCCCGCATCTGGCATCGATGGGGGCTCGGCCCCTGCCCCGACCCCGGTTTGCCCGGCAACTGGCCAGGGAGGTGACACGCAGTTGCCCGGAGACATCCGGGGCCTGGCCCAGGCCCATCGCGGGCCTGGATGAGCCCTTGCACGGCCGGACCCCGGGTAACGACGCGACGGAAGGAGGCACAGGCCGTGACCGTGCTGGCCAATCTCAGGGTCTTCGCCACACACCCCCATGAGTGCAGCTACCTGCCGGAGCAGCGGGCCACGACCCTGTTCGTTGATCCCAACGCCGGCATCGATGCGCACCTCTACAGCCGCCTCTCGGAGCTGGGTTTCCGTCGCAGTGGGTCACACCTTTATCGCCCCCACTGCGGTGAGTGCAGAGCCTGTGTTCCCGCACGGGTTCCGGTCGCCGCCTTCAGGCCGGATCGACAGCAGCGCCGCATCTGGCGCCGCAACGCCGACCTTGTCACAGCGGATGCCCGCGGTGCGATGCCGGACGACGAGATCTACGACCTGTATGCGCGTTACATCAGCGCCCGCCACCAGGACGGGGACATGTACCCGCCTTCGCGGGATCAGTTCGAGGCCTTTCTGACCCGGCAATGGGGGGTTACGCGCTTTGTCTGTTTTCGCGAGCGCGAGCGCCTGCTGGCCGTTGCTGTGGTCGACGTGATGGACAACGGTCTGTCGGCGATCTACACCTTCTTCGAGCCAGGCCCGGAGGTGGCCCGGCGCAGCCTCGGCAGTTATGCAGTACTCTGGCAGATTGAGGAGGCCCGGCGCCTGGGCCTGCCGTCCCTGTATCTCGGCTACTGGATTCGCCAGTGCCGCAAGATGGCCTACAAAACACGTTTCCGCCCGGTGGAGCTGCTGATCGACGGGCATTGGCAGCGTCTGGCCTGAAACCTCCTCCCGCTTTGCGCATCCGGGCGATTTGGTGCAAAATGCGCCGACTCTTTTGGGCGCCCCCGTTGCGCCCAACCCCAACAGGGCCATCGAGGACATCGCTGAATGGCGAAAGAAGACCAGATTGAAATGGAAGGTGAAGTGATCGATACCCTTCCCAACACCACGTTCCGGGTACGCCTGGAT
>JBJHBY010000177.1:0-7488 GCA_050485745.1 Gammaproteobacteria bacterium
GGGCTCGGCGGCACTTACCTGCTGAAACCGGTGATCCGGCTGGTCGACCTGAGCGAGACCGGCAGCATCGCCGGCACGATCGCCCCGGCCCTGCTGACTGCGGCGAACTGCAGCGGCGACGTCAACACCGGCAAGGGCAACGCCGTCTACGTGTTTGAGGGCGCCAACGTGACGCCGGCCGACATCAGCGAGATCGATCCGAACCCGCTGACCACGGCAACGATCGAGGTGGACACCGAATCAGGCTTTCCGGAATACCAGGTCGCCTTTCTCCCGGCCGGCGAGTACACGGTGGCCTTCACCTGCCAGGCCAACGAAGACCGCGTCCCGCCGGAGACCCCGGACGGCGACGACTACGTTGACCTGATCGAGTTCACGCCAGGGCAGAACGCGACGGTGGTGGCCGGAGAAACGACGGACGTCGATTTCGACTAGGCCTGCGGGCCTGTGCCCGCCCGGGCACGGGCGTAGACCGACAGCTCGCGGTCACTGCGCGAACTGTCGGGGTCAGGCACGGCCTCGACTGCCTGGATCGTAGCCACATAGTGCGCCGGCAACCCGTGCTCGCGCGCACCACGGAGCACGTGTGCCTTGTACCAGGCGTAAGGCTTCAGCCGTGAGTCGGTGCGTGTCGCCAGGTAAGTGAACGCCGGTACTTCCCTGCCGTCGTCCGTGCGCACCACGACCGGCTTTTCGTCGTAGCCCTGGCCCGTGCCCTCAGCGCCGTCAAGCGCCGGCTTGTCGGCAGCGGCGATCTCGAACAGGACGCCGTGGACGACGTCCGCTGCATTGCCGGTGTACTCCGCATCGCACTTGCCTGACGCATCCCGGCCCTGCTTGTGGAACCTGAGCCGGTGCCCGGTCAACCAGGCAAGCGAAACCGCGCGCGCCGACGGGACCCTGGCCCTGAGGCGCGGAGTGGACATGTTGGAGCCGTAGGCGAAGTAGAGCGTCTCGATGTCTCCCTCTGCATCACTCGCCGACGTAGCGCGTTCTCTGGAGCTCCTGGCGTCCGGTCTCGGCGTCAACCAGCACCGGCTTGATGTGGCCTGCCATCAGGCCTGTCTTCATCTCCAGGCGGATGTACTTCTCTTCGCCAGGCTCCAGCGTGACGGTGAGGTCGCGCGTGGTTTCCGTGCGTGCGGAGATCTCATAGTCGCCCGCGGGCCGGTCGACATAGAAGAAGCCGCGCGGGACCGCATTGCCCACCGCCTCGTCGTTGACCCGTACTGCGGGCTGGATGGCGAAGCCATACGCCGTCACACGGTACAGGTAGAGCCGGCCGAGGTCCCCCTGCACCGGTGGAATTTCCTGGGCTGCATCCTGGTACGAGGGCCCGCTGGCGCAGCCGGCCATCACACCGAAGGTCACCAGGACCATGCATCTGCTGACAACATTCATCGTATGGGTCTTTCCTGTTGGAGGGGAACGGGTTCGATGGGCACATAGGTGCGGCGCACCGGCAGGTAGTAACCCACCGCATGATCGCCGGAAATCACCACCCACGCCTCATGGACATCGAAACTATTGAGGATCACGGCCTGGTCGCGCGTACGGTAGACGGTGCCGTGGCTGATGCTGCCTGCCTCTACCCACTGGGTGCCGGGGCGAAGAACTGTATCGCGTGCGTGCCGGGCGCGCAGGACAGCCTCGCTCTCCAGCACAAACTGGTCAGGCTCCTGCGATGCCGCCTGCAACGGCGCATCCAGCTGCAGCTGCTTGGTATTGACACAACCAGCTGTCACGACCATCAGCCAGAAGGAGACGGCCAGGATGATGCCTCTTGGCGTCATCGATTCCCCTGTTCTTTTACTTTTTCTGCTGGCGCCCCCAGCGCCAGCGGATCGAGGTTAGCCCAGAAGGATGCCTGCAGCAAGCAAGCGCATTTCGGCCTCGTCATTGACCGACCGGCGCTGGCGGTTGCGGAAGGCCTTGATGTGAACGCAAACCTCTTTGCCCTGGCAGGCCGGGGCGCGGAAAGTACCGAACGATGTCGTCAGGGGAGGTCAGGGCATCGAAGACTGCGTCCGGGGCTGCCTGGATGTGAATGGTCTTCCGCAGGACCTGGCCGTTCATGCATCAACTCCGTTTCAGCTCAACCCCCTGATCCCAAAGAGCAGGCGAACAAAGTGCCAGGCGGGGTTGAAGAAAATTGTGCGCTCGGTGCCGTGCTCGTCCTCTGCCGTGATGGCATCCCTGAGCGTATCCCCGGTCAGGAGCGCCCGTCGGACGGGAGACAGCCCAAGGCGCACAAGGAGAGCATAGCCCTCACCCACGGAAATGGTGACATACGCGGTCTCTGGAGTCTTCCCGTCGCCGGATTCCATCACTGAGTCGGTGATGCCGAGAAACCAGTCGAAGTGAATGCCGGCCTGCACGGCGTCTCCAGCGTCATCAAGCGCGGCCGCCACCCAAAGATGGGCCGGGGCATCGACGGGGCACTGCTGAAGCCATGCAATCAAGATATCTGCCGCTTCCCGGTACTGACCGGCCTCCACCGCTTCCATGAACGGCTGCGCCGGCCGGTCGCGCTCGCAGCGCTGCGAGAAGTCTACCCTGCGGCCGTAGGCTTCACGGAGTTCCCCGAAGTCTGGCGGTTCGTGGAAGGACACCGGGGGCGGCGGCACATCAGCAGGCGTGAGACCAAGGTCTTCCGGCCGCGATGCCTGGGCGGAGCCTGAATAACTGGCCCTCGGCCCAGGCCTTCTGACGTACCGGCGGCTGAACTCGGAGCCAGCCCGCTGCCCGGTGGCCTGGTCTTCAAGCCAGACGTAGAACTCGGTGCCGCGCACCGTGCCGTTCACACGATACCGGCGGCCAGCCTCTACCGGGGCCTCGATCCGCACGATGGCTTCCCACGGGCCGTCACTCAAGAAGCCGGTGTTGAAAGAGGCTTCCACTACGAAGCTATGGATGCCAGCGGGCACCTGAACCTCGGTATTCCTTCGCTCCGACATGATGCCGTAGGACACCGGCTGATCGTTTACGGACAGCAGTGCGAATGAGCGCCAGTGGGTCAGCCCCTGCGTTCGGTCCAACTGGCCGACCACGGTGGCAGGCTGCTCGCCCGGGGGAACGTCGATGGAGACGGTCGTGGTGCAGCCCGTGAGCCATACAAGCAGCGGCACGACCACGATCCGCACAAGTGCCGCCCTATTCAATACCGGTCGGCGGGCGCGGCAGCCCCGGAAACCTGCGATCTTCCGGCCGCTCATCGGGCCTGGTCACGGGCGGGGTTTGGCGCAGGTCGCGCAGACTTGGCTGCTCAGGCTCCTCGGGCGGGTCTGGCTCGGGCGGCGGCGGCTCGCAGCGCATGAAGCCCTTGGTGATCCAGAGCTCCACGAGGTGCTCCCACTCCGCCCAGGAGTCGAGCGGCCCCGGCTGTACCACGAGGTTAGGGGTTCTGCGGTTGGCGATGGCCCAGATGATGCCCTGGTCCTCGAGCAAGTGTCGGCGTGCAACACTTGGGCGGGGGCCAAACCTCCTGGTTATGGCTTCGCAGATCTCAATGGTGGACCTTTCGTCCCAGTCCTCATCGACTACCGAGTACGGCGCTCGCCAGCGGTCCATGCCCGTACGCTCGTAGGTATGGCACCCTTGGCAGTCCACATCCGGGAATCTCCTATTCCAGTCCTTGCTGGGACCGGGATTGCCGGCCTGAGGAAGGTGTGTCCGCTCCCATACGCCACCTGGACGGCGAAACGTATGGCAGTTGATGCAACGCGGGTGCGAGAACACCGGGCCGATCGTCTTTGCGAACAGATAGTCATCCGGGTCGTGGTCGATCTGCACCGGCGGCGGTACCAGGTCTTCGCGGATGGCCAACTCCGGTCGCACGAAGCGAATGGCCGGCTCAGTCGGTTCCAGATTGCGGATGCGAGGATTCACACGCCGAAGATCTCGAAGCGCATGCAGCCCCGGATCACGGACTGCATGCAGCGCATTAACGACTTCCTGCAACACAGCCGGTGATCGGCGTTGCCGCCCCAGTGCCTCCAGCTCGGGAACGGCGGATACGGCGAGATGCTCAAGAGCGGCGATCGCGCTTAGCAAGGTCACCTGCACCTGGTCGTCGGTTTCTGTCCGCAGCCGGAGCAGCACCTCGGGCAGGATACCGGTGGCTGTCTGCATCTGATCACCGACCTCGAGCGCTGCTGCCCGACGCAACGCCACATCGTCACTGGCAAGCTGGTCTAGGAGCTGCCCCAGCGGGCCCTGCTGACCCTGCGACTGTTCTTCCGGTGTCGCGATGGAGGGATCAATGCGCAACTCAGGTGATACCCGGAGCTCACGCTGTTGAGGTCTTTCGATGCGCCGCTCCACGTCGGCTGCCCCGTCCGCCTGCGCCGTCAGCACAGCCGCATTCAGCAGTGAAGCCGCCAACACAACAGGCGCAGCCTGCAGGATTCTTCTTCTGGCCATCACCGTCTCCCCCGGCTACGGGCCGAACCCCCTTGCTGCAGGGCCCCTACAATAGATTAACCCCGTGTGCCAACGGCGCGGCGCATCAAGAGTCAGCACACTCCGGCACCCATCAACCCGCGTTCACGCACCGAATACCGTGAAACTGAGGGTCAGATATACGCCGTAGCCCAGCAGGAGTGATCCGCCCTCCAGCCTGCTGAGCCGCCGCCCGGTGTAGAGAAAGAACAACAGAAGCAGCGACGTTCCCAGCATGACCCACTGATCGAACTGCAGGATTCGATCGTGCACGGGCAGAGGCTGCAGCAATGCGGAAATTCCCAGTATCCCCAGCAGATTGAAGATATTGCTCCCCAGGATATTCCCGATAGCAACGTCCGCATGGCGGCGTAATGCCGCGATCACCGAGATCGACAGTTCTGGCAAGGACGTGCCGACCGCTACAAGCGTCAGGCCGATCACGGCCTCCGAGACCCCGATGGACTCGGCCATGCCTGACGCTCCCATCAACAGCACCTGAGAACCGGCGACCAGAAGCGCCAACCCCAGCACAACCGCCATGACTATCCATAGCGCCTGCTTGGGCAGAACCGTTACTTCCTGCCCTTCAGCCCTGTGCAGCTCGGCCGAGGGTGCCTTCCCGGCGCGTTCGGTCCAATAGGCCCAGACCAGATAAGCGGCCAGCGCCAGCAGGAATATCGCAGCATCAGCCCTGACCAGGACCTGCCCACCAACAAGAACAACGAACAGGATACTGGCCGCGACAACCGTGACGCCGTCACGTCGTAATGCCAGCGGTTTGACAGCAAGCGGCGTGATAAGCGCGCACAAGCCCAGAATCAGCAGAATGTTGCCGATGTTGCTCCCCACAACATTACCGATTGCGATATCGGGCCGTTCACTCAGCGCAGCTTCGACAGAGACAACCAGCTCTGGAGCAGAGGTGCCAAAGCCCACAATCAGCAAGCCGCTGAGAAGAGGTGAAATCCCCAGTCGGTTCGCAGCTGCCAGAGATCCCCGGATAAGTGCCTCACCGCCAGCGGTCAGAAGCAGAACACCGATAGCGACGAGGAGAAGGTTCAACATACTGTTGGGGGTCCGGCTGCGAACGTCACAAGAGCCTGCTGCATCAGGGTGGGCTGCCTGACGCCTCAGCCTGAGGAACCGGGTTTACAGCGTCCGCGGAAATGGTGTCCGCGTTACAGGTCCCGTCAGAGCAATAGCTGCTCACGGGCAGATTGTATCCCTTGAGTTCAGCCTTATACCCCGCTCGTCGACATTGCATGAAAGCAATCTGGCCGGCCAAGGGCGGCAACTGGCAGGTACCGGACATTGCCACCACCCCCTGAGGGCTGCAGGCCTCTATCAAAAGCTGGCGCCAGGTGTAGAATCACGGCGATGCAAGCGAGTGGCCTCCACACGGCTCCCGCACCCTGCCATCGCCTGGTTACGCTGGTGCTGGCGGCGCTGCTCGGCTGGGCGTTGCTGGCCGCCATCACGCTGCCGGCTGGCGCGGCGCCTGCCCCGGTTGCCGGCCAACTGGAACTCAGCCAGGCCAGTTCTCCGTACGGCGACTGGCTGGCAGATGAGCTGCGCAACCGGTCAGGGCTCAGGACAAAGCCCTCGACTGCAGCCGGCAGTGATGACACTGGCGAAGACGGCGCCGACGGGTTGGGCTTCCTGCGCCTTTATCGCCTCGGCCCGTGCTCTTCTGGCATCAGCGGGCATCAGACGCCGGCAACGCCTGCCCGGCTGGCCAACCCACGCACGTCTCCCCGATCCCCGCGCGCACCACCAGCGCCTGCCTAGGCTGCTCCCGCAGCACGCCTTGAGGTTGCCCACTCCTTCTTGAGGAGCTGAGCATTGCCAACCTGCACACTTGGTAGTGCCGTCAGGCTCGCCGTGGTCATGCCGCGGTCGCCGGCAGGCACGCGGGATACACAATGGACATCGATTTCCTTTCCAAGAGAAAGCTCTTCCTGGGGCTTTCCGCCTTCCTGATCCTGGTTTCCCTGTCATCGCTGCTGTTGCGCGGCCTGAACTTCGGCCTGGACTTCACGGGCGGCCTGCTGATCGAAGCGACCTATCCGCAGGCTGTCAGCCCGGATTCGGTTCGCCGCCAGCTGGAGGAAGCTGGCCACAAGGGTGCCGTGGTCCAGAACTTTGGCGGCGCCAGCGAGCTCCTGGTGCGTCTCCCGCCCGCGGCCACCAGTGGCGTTGCGCAGGAGGGCGTGCTGGCCACCTTGCGCACCACCGACCCGGCGGTGGAAATCCGCCGAACCGAGGTCGTCGGGGCACAGATCGGTGCCGAGCTGGCCGAGCAAGGTTCCCTGGCGCTGCTTGTCGCACTGCTGATGATACTGGCCTACGTCGCACTGCGCTTCCAGTGGAAACTCGCTGTCGGCGCCGTAGCCGCGCTGGCCCATGACGTGATCATCACCGTAGGGGCCTTCTCGCTGATCGGCGGGACTTTCGACCTGGCTGTGCTGGCCGGCCTCCTGGCGGTGATTGGCTACTCCCTGAATGACACCATCGTCATCTTCGACAGGATGCGGGAAAACTTCCGGCGCCTGCGCGGCCAGTTACCGGCAGCTGTCATGAACACATCCCTGAACCAGTCCCTGTCACGGACGATGGTCACCAGCTTCACCACCCTGCTGGTGCTGGCCTCGCTGCTGGTGTTTGGCGGCGCCGCCCTGCGCGGCTTCGCCACGGCCATGGTGCTGGGCGTGGTCATCGGCACCTATTCGTCGGTGTACATCGCGGGCACGGTGGCCCTGGCGCTGGGGCTGACCAGCCGGGACCTGGCGCCGGCTGCGGAGCGCCATGCTGAGCTGGACGAGCTGCCATCGACTGGTGATCGACCGCCTGTGTCGCAGATACAGGGCAACCACAGCAGCAGTTCAAGCACCTGCAGGAACCCGAAATAGATCGGGGACTCCACCAGCACGGTGTCGCCGGCGCGGCACAGGGTACCCAGTGACAGGGCGACCGCCTCCATGGTGCCACTGGTGATGATGATGTCGTCCGGCTCCACGGCAAGCCCGCGGTCCTGCAGGTGGGCGT
>JBJHBY010000178.1:0-7368 GCA_050485745.1 Gammaproteobacteria bacterium
GCTGCAGGTGGCTCTGTGACTGGTTGTATACCTTGGACGACTTCGACCAGGTCTTGTCGCCGCGCATCGCCAGCATGATTTCCAGGGCGGCAAGGTAGAGATCGCTCTGGTAGTGCTCCCACATGCCATCGACGAACTGGTCGGTGCGATCCGCCAGGGAGCCGCGGAACAGAATGTCGCGCTCCATCAGCTCGCCAAAGCGCTCGTGGGACATGTCGAGAATGGCGACGAGGATCTGTTCCTTGGAGCCGAAATGATGCTGCACCGCCCCCCAGGTCACCCCGGCGCGGCGCGCGATCTGGCTGGAACTGGCGGCACCGAAACCACCTTCGGTGATCAGGGCGATCACCGCGTTGAGGATGCGCTCCCGGGTCAGCCTGGTCTTGAGCTCCTGCTTGCCGAGTTCGGCGACGTCCGGGGCCATGCGCTGCACTACCTAACGATACGGGAAAGGCACGATGATACCCGCTGAACCGGGGAAATCAATCGGCGCCTTCGGTCCCGACCCCGGCGACGTGCTCCGCCGCCAGGAAGCCGAAGGTCATGGCCGGGCCCAGGGTCGCCCCGGCGCCAGGGTAATAGCGCCCGGTCACCGAGGCGCTGCAGTTGCCGATGGCATACAAGCCCTCGATGACATGCCCGTCCCCGTGGAGCACCTGGCCCACGGCATTGGTGAGCAGCCCCCCCTTGGTGCCGATATCGCCGGGGTAGACCTCCATGGCGTAGAACGGCCCCTCCTGAATCGGTGCCAGACAGGGATTGGGGCCGAGACGCACATCGCCATAGAGCAGGTCATAGGCCATTTCGCCGCGGTGAAAATCCGCATCCTCACCGATGGTGGCAAAGTGGTTGAAGCGGCTGACAGTGGTGGCCAGCCCCTCGGCATCGATACCCAGCTTGTCCGCCAGCTCGGCAATGCTCCCGGCCTTGACCAGCAGGTCCCTGCGGATGTGACGACGCTGCATCCAGTTCAGGTGCATCGCATCCGGCAACAACGGCCCGAAGGGGTATTCGCGCTTGTAGCGGCTGTCGAAGATCACGAACGCGGGCAGATTGCCGGGCTCGTACATTGCCTGTACCGCGGAGGTGTAACACACCGACTCATTGAAGAAGCGCTTGCCGGCACGGTTGACCATGATGCAGCCCGGCATCGAGCGCTCGGTGAACAACTGCCGCGAGCGGTCCTCACCCTGTACGCACATGGACGGCCCCCACCAGGCCTCATCCAGCAGCGCAGTACCGGCGCCAATGGCCTGACCCGCCACCAGCATGTCCCCGGTATTCCAGGGGCTGGCAGAAGACCACTCGGTACGGGTCGGGGTGGGCAGGTACTGCTCGCGCAGCGCCTGGCTGTGTTCGAAGCCACCCGTGCCCAGAATCACCCCGCGGCGTGCGCGCAGGCGCTTGACCCGCCCCTCGTGCTCGACGGCAATGCCGAGTACACGCCCGTCCTCCAGCAGCAACTCCCGCGCCGGGCAACTGCGCCACAGTGGCACGCCCTGGTCGCGCAGGGAGTGCCAGAGGCGACCGATCAGCGCGTTGCCCATGGTCAGTCGCCGCGAACGCCGTGAGCGAAAGCGCCAGGGGATATCCGTCCAGTATTCCCAGGCCAGACGCAGCACCATCCTGAACCAGCCCGGGGCCTTGCTCAGCAGGATCGCACCCTCGATGTTGGTGTAGCCCATCATGCCCATCACCCGGGTCTGGCGATGGGGCTCCTGCATGTTCAGGAAATCGTCGCCAAGCAGGCGAGCGTCATAGGGCAGCGGGTCGATGGAGCGGCCCCCGGGCTTGGCGCCGGAGATTTCCTGGTAGTAGTCGGCATAGTGCTCCATTGCCATGTAGCGCACATGGCTGTTCTGTTCCAGCCACTCCAGCATGCGCCGCCCGTGACGCACGAAAGCCCGGACGTTCTCCGCCGGGGCATCGTCGCCGACCAGGGCGTTCATGTAGGTCATGGCTTCGTCGTCGGTGTCCTCCATGCCCGCCTGCAACATCAGGTGGTTGCAGGGGATCCACAGGCCGCCCCCGGAGGTAGCGGAGGTGCCGCCGAACACCGGCGCCTTTTCCACCACCAGCACCTCGAGACCAGCTGCGCGGGCGCGCAGGGCGGCGGTCAGGGCACCGGCCCCGGAACCCACCACCAACACGTCTACTTCATGATCCCAGGCATTCGACACAGCAGCACTCCCGAAACGGTCAGTCGCAAATGATCAATCGCGAAGGGCGCCCGCGGCGGCGCACGTCCGGGGCATGCTAGCGACAAAACATTTCAGGCGCAATGATTCGACCGGATCACCCTGCACATGTACTGGCTGGCAAAGCTCTGCTCCAGCATGCTGCGATCCGTGGCCAGGGACATGCGCGCCAGAATCAGTGAAATACGCAAACCGGCGAAGACCCGATAATAGTGCAACTGCCCGGTATCCAGCCCGGTCAACCGCGCCCACTGGGCGGCGGTTTCGGCAGCCTCGGGGAAGCCCTCCAGGCGCGGCACACCAATGCCGTGGCTGAACAGTTCGTCCATAAAGATCCACCAGGCGACATCCTGCAGGGGGTCGCCGATGCAGAGCATCTCCCAGTCGAGCAGGGCCGCCACCCCGCTGTCGTCGGGCTGGAAAATAACATTGGCCATGCGCGAGTCACCCCAGCACAGACGCAGGCACTGCTCCCGCGGCTGATGTTCGCGCAGCCAACGCAAGGCGACTTCGCAATCCTCGTTGCGCGTGCCCTCCAGCCCCCAGTCCCGGTAACGCTCCCAGTAGGTGAGCTGTTCATCGAGGTTGCGCGGAAAACGATGGCCCTGCACGAACCCCGACAGAGGCGGCGCATCCAGCGGCTGGCGGTGCAGTACTGCCATCATCGCCACCGCACTGGACCACAGGGCACGGCGCTGATCCGGTGCGGCCGCCACCAGCCAGCCATCCATGTGGTAGGGCGGCATGTCCGGCGGAATCCGCCCCTCGGTGCGCCGCATGATGTAGAAGGGCGTGCCCAGCACACCGCCCTCCCCTTCAAGGGCCACCAGTTGCGGCACGCGCAGGCCATCGATGGCGGCGAGGGCCTGCATTGCCGCGTACTGCATGGGCAGATCGTACTCGGGAAAGGCCAGGCGCTCCCCCTGAGCCTGCAGTCGCGCCACCATCGGCAGGCACTCGGCACCGCCATCCAGCACGCAGTCCAGCAGCAGGGTGATGTTCGACATGCCGGTATTTTCAGGAATCGTCACCGCGGGGATCGACACCTGACGCCCGGGGTACACCGCCTCGCCAAACCAGCGCTCGAGACTGGCGCGCACGCCTTCGGGATCATCCAGGCTCGGGGTAGGGCGAAGTTCATCGGTCATCGGCAGCTCACTCTCGGGACGGGGCATCATCGGGCGGTGCCCGCCAATTTAATGAGCAGTGCTCATCAAGTCAATCCGGCAGCGTTGCCGCGAAGGCTATCGCTCAGGGCACGGCCTTCACCCCGCGCGCACCCGGCAGGGCCAGTGAAACCAGCGCGGCGCTGGCGAGCAGGCCCGAGGACACCCACAGGCAGGCGGCCAATCCCGCGCCACCCCCGCCGTAACGCTGGAACAGCCAGCCAGAGAGCACCGTACCCAGCAGGCGCCCCATGGCATTGGCCATGTAGTAAAACCCCACATCCAGGGACACACCGTCACGGCCCGCGTAGCTGACGATCAGATAACTGTGCAGGGAGGAATTGATCGCGAAAAGCGCGCCGAACAGCAGCAACCCGCCAATCAGTACCGTAGCAGCGTCAAGGCCACTGCCGAGGCCGAGGGCGAGGGCGATCAACCCGGGCAGAATCGCCAGCGGCAGCACCCAATACAGCGCGCTGCGGCCATCCGGCGCATCCCCGCCGGCGCGCGCGGTGATACGCGGCGCCAGTGCCTGCACGCCGCCGTAGCCGATCACCCAGAGCGCGAGAAAGCCCCCCGTCTGCCAGTGATCCCAGCCCAGGGTCTGCGCCAGAAATACTGGCAAGGCCACCACGAACCAGACGTCGCGGGCACCGAACAGGCACATCCGCGCGGCGGAGAGTACGTTGATCGCGCGGCTCTTTGACAGCACCTCACGGAATTTCGGCTTGTGCCGGGCGCGCCCCAGGTCCTGTCGCAGCAGCACCAGACTGGCCATCCAGACCACTGCCAGCGCCAGCGCCATGGCGGCAATGGCACCGGCAAAACCGAGGGTCATCAGCAGCACACCGCCGAGAAAGAAGCCCGCGCCCTTGAGCGCGTTCTTGGAGCCGGTGAGCAGCGCCACCCAGCGGTACAGGACGCCCCGGGCATCCGCGGGGACCAGCAACTTGATGGCGCTCTTGGCGCTCATCTTGTTCAGGTCCTTGGCAATACCGGACAACGCCTGCGCCGCCATCACCCAGGGCACGGTGAGCCAGCCAGCAGGCACCAGCAGCATCGACAGCGCCACCACCTGCAGCGCCAGGCCAATGTTCATGGTGCGGTTGAGGCCGAGGTGTGCGCCCAGCCAACCACCCACCAGGTTGGTGATAACGCCGAACACCTCGTAGAACAGGAATAGCAGCGCGATCTCCAGTGGACTATAGCCAAGCTGGTGGAAGTGCAATACCACCAGCATGCGCAAGGCGCCATCGGTGAGAGTAAAGGCCCAGTAATTCCCAGTGACCAGGGCGTACTGGCGCACCGCCGGCGACAGTTGCCCCACTGCGATCACCCCTGTGCGTCCCGCCCGCCCCGCACCACCAGCAGCGCCAGCTCCGCGGTACGGTTGGCATAGCCCCACTCGTTGTCGTACCAGGCAAAGAGCTTGACCTGGGTGCCGTTCACCACCAGGGTGGACAGGGCGTCGACAATGCTCGAGCGGGGGTCGGTGCGGTAGTCGATCGAGACCAACGGGCGCTCCTCGTAGCCGAGGATGCCGTGCAACTCCCCTTCGGCGGCCGTCTTGAGCAGCGCGTTGACCTCCCCCGCACTCGTTGCCCGGGCCACCTCGAACACGCAATCCGTCAGCGACGCATTGGCCAATGGCACACGCACCGCGTGACCGTTCAGCTTGCCCTTGAGTTCCGGGAAAATGTGCGTAATGGCCGTGGCGGAGCCGGTGGTGGTGGGAATCAGACTCTCGCCGCAGGCGCGGGCACGGCGCAGGTCCTTGTGCGGGGCATCGAGAATCACCTGGGTGTTGGTCACCGAGTGGATGGTGGTCATCGAACCATGCACGATACCCAGGGCCTCGTGAATCACCTTGACCACCGGCGCAAGGCAGTTGGTGGTGCAGGATGCGGCGGTGACGATACGGTGGACGGCCGGATCATAGAGTGCGTGGTTCACCCCCATGACCACGTTCAGCACACCCTCCTCCTTCACCGGCGCGGTGACCACCACGCGCTGCACGCCCTGATCCAGATAAGCCTGCAGCTGGGCCGTACTCTTCATCTTGCCGGAGGCCTCGATCACCAGCTCGCAATCGGACCAATCGGTATCGGCGATGGCCTTGTTGCGAGTCACTGCGATGCGGCGTCCATCGATCACGATGGCATCACCGTCGGCCCGGGCCTCGTGCCGCCAGCGGCCGTGTACCGAATCGAAGTTGAGCAGATGCGCCAGCGTCGCGGCATCCCCCGCGGGATCATTGATACGCAGCAGCTCCACCTCGGGCTGCTCGAACAGAATCCGCAGGGTCAGACGCCCCATGCGGCCAAATCCGTTGATGCCTGTCCTGATCATCGTTGCCATCTCCTGGTCGTCATCATCCATGCCGCGGGGGGGCGAACACTCACATCGCGTGGCGCCCGGCACACGCTGCAAGACCTCAACACGTCACCACGCGCCGCGCCACACCCACCGGCTGCAAGCGCTGCAGGACGGGTTCGAGCAGCCCTGCACTGTTGGCCCGGGTGTTGCGCAATACTTCCAGCATCCAGCCACTCATTGCAGGATGGATGCGGTAGTACACCCACTGACCCTGGCGCCGGTCCAGCAACAGGCCACAGCGGCGCAGCTGCGCCAGATGGCGGGAGACTTTTGGCTGGGGTTGCCCGAGGGCCTGCACCAGGTCGCAGACGCAGAGCTCGCCGTGCTGCTCGATCAACAGCAGGCTGAGCAGCCGCGTTTCCTCACTCAGACACTTGAAGAACTCGACCGGAGTGATGGCCTGTGCTGGCCCAACCTGGGCCGGGCCGTTCACCTCGACAAACAAGCCGATACGCTGGTCGATGGCCTGCAACAGCTTGCCGAAGTCCGCCGGATCATCACTCCGACGCGGATCGGGGAAGTCCCAGTGCAGCGTCACGCCGCCCCCCGGCCAGCGCTCGCAAGTCTGACTGACCTGGCTGCACAGGCTGATCACATAATCGAAATCCCGCCCCGCGAGGCGATCGATGGACTCGGAGCGCAGACCGTTGACATCGATGCCGAAGGCCACGAGCGCCTCCAGGGCACGGGAATCCGGCGAGGCAGGATGGGTGCCTGCGCTGCAGACCTCGAAACGATCCCCCGCCCGGGCGCGTAGCAGGGCCTCCGCCATCAGGGAGCGGGCGGCGTTTTCGCTGCAGAGGAAAAGGACGGAGGTGGTCATGGCGGCGTCACTGTGACTCGACATGGACAGGTTACATTCGATTTTCCGCACATTCAATATGGCGCATATACCAAAGTACAAATGTCCTGCCGCTGTGCAGACCAGGGCGTCGCCGGGTCAGCTGCCTGGTATCGTGTACTCGTGCACCACCTCGCCCTCGCGCAGATGCCGCTGGATGATCTGCTCCAGCACGGTCTCGGTGCAGCCGTGATACCAGGTCCCTTCGGGGTAGACCACGGCGATGGGGCCATTGCAACAGACGTTCATGCACCGGGTCCGGGAGCTGGCGACGCCGCCCTGGCCGACAAGCTGCAGTTCCTTCAGGCGCCGCTTGAGGTATTTCCAACTCGCCTTCATCTGAGCAGCGTCGGCACAGTTGCACTCGCAGGTGTCCGCGCAGATGAAGATATGGCGCTGGATATGTCTGAGGCCGAGCTTGTCGGCCTTCTTTTCGAGCTTTCCGGTTTTTTCGGTAGCCTCGCCCATGGTCTCACCATGGGGTCAATAACGCCGGGTTGCAAGACCGTGGCTGTGCGCAGCTTTCCGGGCAGCCCGTCGATTCAGATATTCAGACCGAACACCCCGATTATGCCGACGATGATCAGATAGGCTGCGACGATGTAATTGAGCAGCCGGGGAATAGCCAGAATCAAAATACCGGCGATCAGTGCAATGAGTGGAGCGAGGCTTATGCTGATGTCCATGGACGTTCCTCAGGGGGGCAAATGAGCGGTGGCGTTCCTAGGGCACTTCTGATTTATTCGGCAATGGCTCAGCGGAGCCTCTGGCGTACACTGGCGAGGCG
>JBJHBY010000179.1:0-7345 GCA_050485745.1 Gammaproteobacteria bacterium
CATGTAGGTGGCGATGGTCCAGGGGCTGCCGGAAAAGCCGATCAGGGGCACCCTGCCAGCGAGCTCACTGCGAATCAACCTGACCGCATCGACCACATAGGCCAGGTCGCTCTCCGGGTCGGGCACCGGCAAGGCCTCGATGTCGGCCTCGGTGCGCACAGTCTTGCGAAAACGCGGCCCTTCGCCGGTCTCGAAGTACAGCCCCAGGCCCATCGCATCGGGAATGGTGAGAATGTCCGAAAACAGGATGGCGGCATCGAGATCAAAGCGCGCCAGCGGCTGCAGCGTCACCTCACAGGCCAGCTCCGGTGCGGTGCAAAGATCCATGAAGCTGCCTGCACGTTCGCGGCTGGCCCGGTACTCGGGCAGGTAGCGCCCGGCCTGGCGCATCATCCAGACGGGGGTGTAGTCGACGGGCTGGCGCGCGAGGGCGCGGAGGAAGGTATCGTTTTTGAGCGGGGGGTGGGGCATGAAAGAAAACTCTCCTGGAGCGCAGGCATGAAGTGACGCGAGACGCGAGACAGGATGGCGGTAGCCGCCCCTAAATCTCCAGATAATCCAGGATACCTTCCGCCGCCTGGCGGCCTTCCCAGATCGCGGTCACCACGAGGTCAGAGCCGCGCACCATGTCGCCGCCGGCAAAGACCTTGGGGTTGGTTGTCTGGAACTTGCAGGCCTGCTCCTCCGGCGCCACCACGCCACCCCAGTCGTTGAGCTCAACACCGATGGCCTGCAGCCATTGCGGCGGGCTGGGGCGGAAGCCGAAGGCGATCAACACCATGTCCGCCGGCAGGATTTCCTCGCTGCCGGGAATCGGCTGTGGCCGGCGCCGGCCGTTCTCGTCGGGTTCGCCCAACTCGGTGGTGACCACCTTTACGCCCTCGACCCGATCAGTGCCAACAATGGCAACAGGCTGACGATTGAACAGAAACTCCACGCCCTCCTCACGGGAATTGACCACCTCGCGACGAGAGCCCGGCATGTTCTCCTCGTCACGGCGGTAGGCACAGGTCACACTGGCCGCACCCTGGCGGATCGCCGTGCGATTGCAATCCATAGCGGTATCACCACCACCGAGAACCACCACGCGCTTGCCGGTCACGCTGACGTAGTCCTTCGGGTCCTGCTCCCAACCCTGATTGCGATTGACGTTGGAAATCAGGTAGGGCAACGCTTCGTGGACACCCGGCAGCTCCTCCCCGGGAAAGCCGCCTTTCATGGAGGTATAGGTGCCCATGCCGAGGAATACCGCGTCGTATTCCTCCAGCAATTGCTGCACGGTGACATCCCGACCGACGTCGACACCGAGACGGAACTCGATACCCATGTCCTCGAAGATCTGGCGCCGCCGCTGCATCACGGATTTTTCGAGCTTGAACTCGGGGATACCGAAGGTCAGCAAGCCGCCGATCTCCGGGTAGCGATCAAACACCACGGGCTTCACCCCGGCGCGCACCAGCACATCGGCACAACCCAGGCCCGCCGGCCCGGCGCCGATCACGGCGACGCGCTTGTCGGTCCAGACGCGGCGCGACAGGTCCGGGCGCCAGCCCATCGCCAGCGCGGTATCGGTGATGTACTTCTCGGCGGAGCCGATGGTCACCGCGCCAAAACCGTCATTCAGGGTGCAGGCGCCCTCGCAGAGACGGTCCTGCGGGCACACCCGGCCACAGACCTCGGGCAGGGTGTTGGTCTGGTGCGACAGTTCCGCCGCCTCGAACAGGTTGCCCTCGGCAATCAGCTGCAGCCAGTTGGGAATGAAGTTGTGCACCGGGCACTTCCATTCACAATACGGGTTGCCGCAATCCAGACAGCGATGCGCCTGGTGCTTGACCTGTTCTTCGCGGTAGGGCTCATAGATCTCGACAAACTGATTGAGCCGGACCGGCAGCGGACGCTTGTCCGGGTCAGCGCGGCCAACATCGAGAAACTGGAAGCTGTTGTTCAGTCGCTTGGACATGTCACTCTACCTCTGTCACTCGGGGCGCTGCTTGATGTTGTCGAGCAGGCGATCAATGCTGGCGGCCTTGGGCTTGACCATCCAGAAGCGGCCGATGAAATCATCGAAGTGATCCAGCAGATGCTGGCCCCAGGCCGAGCCCGTCTCCTGTACGAAGGCACGGATATTGCCGCGCAGGTGATGACGATAGGCCTCGAGGGACTCGGAGTTGACGCGGCAGATTTCCACCAGTTCGCTGTTGTAGCGATCGACGAAGTTGTTCTTTTCATCCAGCACGTAGGCGAAACCACCGGTCATGCCGGCACCAAAATTGACCCCGGTCTGGCCGAGTACGGTGATATTGCCGCCGGTCATGTATTCGCAGCAGTGGTCACCCGCACCCTCGACCACGGCGAAGGCGCCTGAATTGCGCACACCAAAGCGCTCGCCGGCACGACCCGCGGCAAACAGGCGGCCACCGGTTGCGCCGTACAGGCAGGTATTGCCGATAATCGTGGTGTCGCGCGAGGCAAAGCTGCTGCTGCGCGGCGGGTAGATCACCAGTTTGCCACCGGCCATGCCCTTGCCGACATAGTCGTTGGCATCGCCTTCCAGGTACATGTGCAGACCGCCGGCGTTCCAGGCGCCAAAGCTCTGCCCGGCGGTCCCGGTCAGGCGCAGCACCACCGGATTCGGCTCCATACCCTGGTTGCCATGGCGGCGTGCAATCTCGCCGGACAGGCGCGCGCCAATCGAGCGATCGCAGTTGGTGACCGTGAAGGCGAACTCGCCGCCGCGGCCGTGCTCGATGGCCTCACGACTGGTGGCGAGCATGCGCTCGGCCTTTTCGCCACGATCAAAGGGCGGGTTGCGCTCGGCCTGACAGTATTCCGGCTGCCCCTGGGCCGCCGGATCCTTCCACAGGATCGGCGCGAGATCCAGATGGCGCTGCTTTTCCGTCTCGCCTTCGCGTAGCGCGAGCAGGTCGGTACGACCAATCAGCTCGGCGATGGAGCACACGCCCAGGCGCGCCAGCCACTCCCGGGTCTCCATTGCCATGAAGGTGAAGAAGTTGACGACCATTTCCTCGGTGCCGATGAAATGCGCGTCGCGCAGGCGCGCGTCCTGGGTGGCCACACCCGTGGCACAGTTGTTGAGGTGGCAGATGCGCAGGAACTTGCAGCCCAGGGCAATCATCGGGGTGGTACCGAAACCAAAGCTCTCCGCGCCCAGCATGGCGGCCTTGACCACGTCGAGACCGGTCTTGAGGCCACCGTCGGTCTGCACCCGCACCTTGCCGCGCAGGCCGTTGGCACGCAGGGCCTGCTGCACCTCGGACAAACCCAGCTCCCAGGGACTGCCGGCATAGCGGATCGAGGTCAGCGGGCTGGCGGCGGTGCCACCGTCGTAGCCGGAAATGGTGATCAGGTCGGCATAGGCCTTGGCCACCCCGGCAGCAATGGTGCCCACGCCGGGCTCCGACACCAGCTTGACGGAAACCAGCGCCTCGGGATTGACCTGCTTGAGGTCGAAGATCAGCTGCGCCAGATCCTCGATCGAATAGATGTCATGATGCGGAGGTGGCGAGATCAGCGTCACCCCCGGCACCGAGTAACGCAGGCGTGCGATCAACTCGTTGACCTTGCCGCCGGGCAGCTGGCCACCCTCGCCGGGCTTGGCGCCCTGGGCGATCTTGATCTGCAGGACTTCGGCATTGACCAGATAATGCGGCGTCACCCCGAAGCGGCCGGAGGCCACCTGCTTGATCTTGGAGGAGCGCTCGGTACCGTAGCGCGCGGGGTCTTCCCCGCCCTCGCCGGAATTGGAGCGGGCGCCGAGGCGGTTCATTGCCGCGGCCAGGGATTCGTGAGCTTCCGGGCTGAGGGCGCCGAGCGACATGCCAGCGGAATCAAAGCGCTGCAGGATTGCCTCGACCGGCTCGACCTCGTCCAGGGGAACCGGCTGGATATCGCCGCGCAAATCGAGCAGGTCGCGCAGGGTCGCCACCGGGCGCCGGTTGACCAGGCCGGCGTAGTCGCGCCATTTGGCGTAGTCGCCGGACTGCACCGCCGACTGCAGCGTCATCACCACATCGGGATTGAAGGCGTGGTACTCCTGCCCATGCACGAACTTGATCAGCCCACCCTGCCACAGTGGCTTGCGCGGGCTCCAGGCGTCCCGGGCCAGCAAGGCCTGGTCGCGCTGCAGATCCTCGAAGCTGGCGCCCTCGATACGACTGGCGACGCCGCGGAAACACAGGGAGGTCACCTCGCTGGCAAGGCCCACCGCCTCGAACAGCTGGGCGCCCCGATAGGAGGCGATGGTGGAAATGCCCATCTTCGACAAAATCTTGAGCAGACCCTTGTTGATGCCCTTGCGATAGTTGGTGTGGGCCTTGACCGGGTCGCCCAGCAGCTCGCCACTGCGGATCATGTCATCCAGCACGCTGTAAGCCATGTACGGATACACGGCTGTGGCGCCAAAACCGAACAGACAGGCCAGCTGGTGGGAATCCCGCGCGCTGCCCGACTCTACAATGATGTTGCTGTCGCAGCGCAGGCCGGAGCGGATCAGGCGGTGATGCACCGCGCCGGTGGCCAACAGCGAATGCACCGGCAAGCGCCCCTTTTCCAGGCTGCGATCAGACAGCACCAGCAGGGTTGCGCCACCACGGACCGCCTGCTCGGCGGCATCGGCAACCGCGCGAACCGCATCCCCCAGGCCCTGCTGCGCGGGATCGTAATTCAGGTCGATGCGGTGCACGGTGAAGCCGGGGCGGTCCAGCGCCATCAGGCGCGAGAACTTGTCCGGCGAAAGCACCGGACTGGTCAGGATGACCCGGTCAGCGTGGTCCGGTGTCTCCTCGAACACATTTTTTTCACGGCCAAGGCAGGTCTCCAGGCTCATCACGATCGCTTCCCGCAGGGGGTCGATCGGCGGATTGGTCACCTGGGCAAACTTCTGGCGAAAGTAGTCGTAGAGGGGGCGCTGGCCACGAGACAGCACCGCCATGGGTGTGTCGTCCCCCATCGAGCCGACCGCTTCGTTAGCGCCCTCGGCAAGAGCGCTGAGCACCTGGGCCCGCTCCTCGAAGCTGACCTGGAACATCTTCTGGCAGGTCTTGAGCGCCTCACCGGTCACCAGCTCCGGCTGGCACTCCGGCTCCAGAGTCGCCTCCAGGCGCAGGGCGTTATCCTTGAGCCAGCGCTTGTAGGGCTGGCCTCCCTTGAGCCGGCTGTCAATGTCGGCGGTGTGCATGACCTCGCCGGTGACGGTGTCCACCGCAAAGATCTGCCCGGGTCCGACCCGGCCCTTGGCGACTACGTCCTCCGGCTTGTAACCCCACACGCCAATCTCGGAGGCGAGGGTGATGAAGTCATCACGGGTGACGACCCAGCGCGCCGGGCGCAGGCCATTGCGATCCAGCAGGCACACGGCGTGGCGGCCATCGGTCAGGACCACTCCGGCCGGGCCATCCCAGGGCTCCATGTGCATGGAGTTGTATTCGTAGAACGCCTTCAGATCGGCATCCATGTGCTCGATATTCTGCCAGGCCGGAGGCATGATCATGCGCAGGGCGCGGAACAGGTCCATACCACCGGACAGCAGCACGTCAAGCATGTTGTCCATGCTGGAGGAGTCGGAGCCGGTGCGGTTGACCAGCGGCGAGATGCCCTCGATATCCGGCAGGCGCGGCGTATGGAATTTGGCGGTGCGCGCCTCGGACCAGTTGCGGTTGCCATCAATGGTATTGATCTCGCCGTTATGGGCGAGATAGCGGAAAGGCTGGGCCAGGGGCCAGCGCGGCTGGGTGTTGGTGGAAAAACGCTGATGAAACACGCAGATCGCCGTCTCCATGCGGCTGTCGCCGAGGTCGGCATAGAAGCGCGGCAGGTCCGCCGGCATCACCAGCCCCTTGTAGGCCAGCACGGTGTTCGACAGGCTGCAGACGTAAAAATCCGGATCCGCGGCAAGGGCATTCTCGGCCCTGCGCCGGGCGATGAACAGCCGGGTGCCAAAGGCGTCGGCCGCAACCGTGCCGGGTGCGACGAATACCTGCTCGATACCCGGCAGGCTCGCCAGCGCAATCTCCCCGCAGACTGCGGGGTCGATCGGCACGGGGCGCCAGCCAATGACCTCCAGACCCTCACCGCGAAGCGCGGCCTCAACGGCCTCACGTGCGGCAGCAGCCCGCCCCGCGTCGGTGGAGAGGAAGATCTGGCCCACACCGTACTGCTGAGGCAGGTCGACGCTGAAACATTCCCGGGCAACCCCGCGCAGGAAGGTGTCGGGCAGTTTGAGCAACAGGCCGCAGCCATCCCCGGTCTTGCCATCGGCGGCGATACCGCCGCGGTGGGTCATGCAGGTCAGGGATTCAATAGCCGTCTGCAACAGGCGATGACTGGCCTCGCCACGCATGTGGGCAATGAGGCCGAAGCCGCAGTTATCGCGCACGTCATCAGGTCTGTACAGGCCTGTCGTCATAGAACCATCCCACAAAGCTTTTAAAAATCAGAAAGATAGCGAGGGCTTCTGAGCCGTCCCGGGAAAACCCCGGGAAAAAGGGAGACCGATTTTACACGGTAGGCGAACGCTCGCCAAATTTTGTCCGAAACGAGCGGAAGGGATGGCAGCAAAAGGTGCGCCAACCGGCACATCTAGTAGTCAACGGCTCATAGTACACGGCTTAGTCGCGCGCGCGGATCTGCTGCTGGATATCCGCCACCGGACGCACCCAGGGCCCCGCCTCACGCAGGGTTTCAGGCAGTCGTGGAATCGCGGCACTGGCCTGCTCACGTTGCGTGTAAGGCCCCGAGACCGCGACGAACCAGGGGCTACCCTGCAGGCGAGTCTCGAAAATCAGCGCGCGGGGCTCGAGACCCGCTACCGCGGCAGCCACCCGCGCCCGCTCACGTGCGGCGAACAACTGCACCACAAAGGCCTCCGCGGGCCATTGCAGCAGGGCTTGTTCGTCGGTGCTGCGGGACGGGGATGCACCAGGCTCGCGCACGGGAGCCGTCGCCACGCCCCGGGATGGTGCAGAGGGAGCCTGCGCAACAGGCGCCTCTGCCCTGACCGGGTCGCGCCTGACCGGGTCGCGCGCAGTTGCCGCAGCAGCGCCGGCACCCTGCGTCGGCGCGGGCGCTGTGTCAGCCGCAAGTGCGCTCCCTGTCGCTGCGGCCCCCGCCCCCGGACCGGAACCGGAACCGGAACCGGAACCGGCCACCTCACCCCGGGGCGGAACGGAAGACGAAGAAGAAACCGGTGCCGGCTCCGCACTTGCGGGCACCTCCTCCGGCGGGAACAAAGCGATCTGACGCACCACCGGCGAACTGTCCCGCATGTAAAAGAATGCCACGACCAGTGTCGTCAACAGGATGCTGGCGGCCAGCAGATGCCAGACCG
>JBJHBY010000180.1:0-7305 GCA_050485745.1 Gammaproteobacteria bacterium
CTATGGGAAACTGCATCGGCATCATCCTCAAGGGTCAAAGCAATCCCGCACTGCGCCTGATCTGTCGAACCGTCCCGACGGGCAAGTGCTTTTTCGGGTGCGGGATGGGGATCGCACCCGGCCTCTCAGGGTGCTTGAAAACGTGGTGACTGCCACGAATCCGCTCCAGGGCCCAGCCGGCGGCCTCCAGTTCCTTGATCAGATCGCTGCTTTTCACCCCTGCTCCCTGGGACAGCCGCTACCGACGATACAATATACCTCTGGCGGTATGTTTGTTCAATGCCCGCTGGCGGCCCCGGCATGCTCAGCCATCGCTCCCCCACAATTGCTGCAGGCGCGCGTCGCGGCCGCAGCCGTGGCGGTAATAGCGATAGCGCAGGGGGCGCTTCTTGTAATAGTCCTGGTGATACGCCTCGGCGAGATAGAAGCGCGCGGCGCCACGAACCGCCGTCACAATGGGCCGCTCGAAGCGCCCGGATTCAACCAGGGCCTGCCGCGAATGCTCCGCCGCTTCGCGCTGGCCGTCGTCCCGGGCAAAGATCGCCGCCCGGTAATGCGCGCCGCGGTCACAGAACTGCCCGCCGTCGTCGAGCGGATCGATATTGCGCCAGAACACATCGAGCAGCGCCTCGTAACTCACCCGCGCCGGGTCGTAATGCACCCGCACCGCCTCGACATGCCCGGTGCCCCCCCGGGTGACGTCCTCATAGGACGGGTTGGCGCCGCGGCCGCCGGTGTAGCCCACCTCGGTGCGCAGCACACCGTCGAGGGCATCGAAGGGCGGCTGCATGCACCAGAAGCAACCCCCGGCAAACACCGCCACGGTGTTCTCGCCCTCCTCCGCCACCGCGGCAGTGGCCATGACGCCGCACAGCGCCAGCAGGCCCGCACGCAGCCAATCTGTCATGCTCATCCCCGCAGCGCCGGCAGGCGGTCAATGGCGGGGATGAAGCGCAGGGCAAGGCCGTTGTTGCACCAGCGCTGGCCGGTGGGTGGCGGGCCGTCCTTGAACACATGACCCTGGTGCCCGCCGCAGCGGATGCAGTGGTATTCGGTGCGTGGCAGAATCAGCTTGAAATCCCGCTTGGTGCCGACATGCCCCTCGAAAGGCGCGTAGAAGCTGGGCCAACCCGTGCCACTGTCGTATTTGGTTTCAGAGCTGAACAGGGGCAGGTAGCAGGCCGCGCAGATGTAGGTACCCTCGTCCCAGGTCTTGTCCAGCGGGCTGGAGAACGGCGGTTCGGTGCGCTCGCGAAACAGGATCTGCCAGGCCTCGTTGGGCAGCAGCTCGCGCCATTCCTTTGGCGTGCGCTCCAGGCGCGCAAGATCCCACTCGCGCTCCATCACCGCATGCCCCCGGCCGCCTGCCAACAAGCTGCCGGAACCGGCAAATGCCCCCAGCGCCACCCCCGATACCACGCCGCGCACGAACTGGCGACGCCCGATGCCGTTATGTTCCTGCATGACTGCGAATTCCTCTTGCCGGAGTCCACTTGTTGCCGGCGTCCACTTGCCGGCTTCCACCCATGCGTTGATTCACGTCAATATGATACGCCTTCACGCCCCGCTCAGGATTCCTCCCGGTGATGCGTGGTGCGGTAGTCCCCGAAGCGTTCGTCGCGCTTCTGCAGGGCGCCCTTCAGACCATGGCTGCCGATATCGTCGAGAAAGGCCTTGAAACTGGGCTGGTGGATGCCGAGGGTGCACAGCTCGGTGCCGGCGCGGATGCCCTGACGCAGGCCCATGACGTCCATCTGCCGGTGTACGGCACGCTTGTTCAGCTGCACGATGTCCGGCGGCATCATGGCGATGCGTCCGGCAATGGCCAGCACCCGCTCTTCCAGTTCCGCCGCGGGGAAGCTGTCCGTGGCCCAGCCCCGCGCCGCGGCCTGGCGGCCGTCCAGGGCATCGCCGGTGAGCAGCATCTCCATGCCTTTGCGCATGCCCACCAGCCAGGGATGAAAGTGCATGTCCGGCACGCCGAAGCGCACCGCCGGGTAGCCCATCTGCGCGTCATCCGCCATGTACACCAGGTCGCAACCGGTGGCCAGCTCGCTGCCACCCGCCAGGCAGTAGCCGTGAACCTGAGCGATCACCGGCTTGGCCAGATCCCAGATACCCATCCAGCCCTCGGTGACGTGGCGCGGCCACTGGCCGTCGCCACCCGCCGTATAGAACGGATACTCCAGGCCCTCGTTACCGCCGCCGAGGTCGTAACCGGCGGAAAAACACGTGCCGGCGCCACGGATGATCTGCACGCGCACGCTCTCGTCCGCATCCCCCTGCTGCAGCGCGTGCAACAGCTCGCCGCGCAGGGCGTGGTTGAGGGCGTTGCGCTTGGCCGGACGGTTCAGGGTGATGCGCTTGACCCCCGGCGCCGGCGTGTCCACCAGCACCACCGTGTAGCCATCCTCGCCGTAGCGGGCGCTGCCGGCCCGGGTGTTCTGGTAGACGTTGTCGTTTTCACTCATTACTGGCGCTCCACTGGGCTGCATGGTCTGTCGTGCTCCGGATCATACCAAGCACACCGGAGCGCGCGGGCCAAGCCACTGTACCCACAGCGGAAAAACCCGAGTTGTTCGCTCTGACCACGGTCGCTATCATCGCCCGAAACCCGCCAATTAAGGAGCCCTTATGAAAGCGATCATGCTGCACGGCCCCAACGACCTGCGCTTCGAGGACCTGCCGGAACCACAACCGGGCCCGGACGACGTGGTGATCCGCCTGCGCGCCTGCGGCATCTGCGGCACCGACATCGCCTTCGCCGCGGTGGGCGGCATGACCGGCCCCTCGGACACGCCGATGGCCCTGGGCCATGAGCTCTCCGGCACCATCGCCGCCCGCGGCCAGAACGTGCGCCACCTGGAGCCCGGGCAGCGGGTGGTGGTGAACCCCACCTCGGATGCGAACATGATCGGCTCCGGCGGCGCCGGTGGCTTTGCCGAGTGCCTGCTGGTCAAGGACGTGGCCCGGGGCGAGCATGTGTTCCCGATCCCCGACTCGCTGTCGTTCGAGCGCGCTGCCCTGGTCGAGCCGCTGTCCGTGGCGATGCACGGGGTCAACCGCGCCCAGGTCGGCCCGGACAGCCAGGTTGCCGTATTCGGCGCCGGCCCCATCGGCCTGGGTGTGGTGCTGTTCCTGAAACAGCGCGGCGTGCGTGACATCACCGTGTTCGACATGTCCGACAGCCGTCTGGAGCGCGCCATGGCGCTCGGCGCCAACGCCGCCCACAGCCCCGCCGAGGTGGATGTGGCCAGGGTGCTGGGCGAGCGCCATGGCACCGGCTCGATCCACGGCTGGCCGACGGTGATGACCGACACCTTTATCGATGTGTCCGGCGCGCCCATGGTCATCCCCGAGGCGATCAGGATGGCGCCGCTGCACGGCCACATCGTGGTGGTGGCGGTGCACCACAAACCCATCCCCGTGGACTTCCAGACGGCTCTCGGCAAGGAGCTGCGCTTTTCCACCTCGCTGGCCTACCCCGACGAGTTCGGCACCGTACTGGACCTGCTCGCCCGCGACGCCATCGATGTGGCACCGATGGTCAGCCATACCTTCGACTTCGATGACTTCATGCAGGCCTTCGAGGTGGCGCGGGACAAGGACAGGGCAGCGAAGGTGGTGGTGACGTTTGCGGGGTAAGGCGCTGCCTCATCGGGCTATCCCCCGGAAATCGCCCCGATGATCAGCAGCGGCTCCTTGCCCGCGGCGACGGCCTCCGGCAGTGGTGCGTCGGGGGAATCCAGGGAAACGTCTTCGTTGCAGGCGAAAAGTCGAACCTTTGGCCGGCGCTTGCCGGCGTGATCGCGAATGGTGCCGCGCAGCATCGGATGGGCGGCCTCCAGCGCGTTGAGAATCGAGCGCTGGGTGACGACACCGCCGACATGCACGGTGATTTCCCGTCCGGTTTTCGCCAGGGTCATGAGTTGATACGGCAGTATCACCCGGATCGGCGCAGCGGCTCTGTCTGCAGAGTGGTTCATGGCAGTGTCTGCACCTCCACCGAGAGTACCGCCGGCAGGTCGCGAACGATGGGCATCCAGCGGTCACCGCTGTCTGCGGACACATAGACCTGGCCGCCGGTGGTGCCGAAATAGATACCACAGGGGTCCATCGTGTCCACCGCCATGGCGTCACGCAGCACGTTCACGTAGCAGTTTTCCTGGGGCAGTCCCTCCGTAAGCGCCTCCCACTCCTCGCCACCACCGCGGCTGCGGTAGACACGCAGCCTGCCGTCGGGCGGGTAGTGTTCGGAATCGCTCTTGATGGGCACCACATAGACCGTCTCGGGCTCGTGGGCGTGCACCGCGATGGGAAAGCCGAAGTCGCTGGGCAGATTGCCGCTGATTTCGCGCCAGTGGTCACCGGCGTCGTCACTGCGCATCACGTCCCAGTGCTTTTGCATGAACAGCACCTCGGGGCTCGAGGGATGCAGGGCCAGATTGTGCACGCAGTGGCCCACATTGGCCTCGGGATCGGGGATGTGGTCAGAGACCAGGCCCCGGTTGATCGGCCGCCAGGTCAGCCCGCCGTCGTCGGTACGGAAGGCGCCCGCGGCGGAGATCGCAACGTAGATGCGCTGCGGGTTGGTGGGGTCGAGCAGGATGGTGTGCAGGCACATGCCACCGGCCCCCGGCTGCCAGTTCGGGCCACTGCCGTGGCCGCGCAGGCCCGCGAGTTCCTGCCAGGATTCGCCCCCGTTGCCGGAGCGGAACAGTGCGGCATCCTCCACGCCGGCGTAGACCACGTCCCGATCCGTTGGCGAGGGCTCCAGGTGCCACACCCGGGTGAATTCCCAGGGGCGCTGGCTGCCGTCATACCACTGGTGAGTGGTCAGGGGGCTGCCGGTTTCCGCCGAGGTGTCGTAGACGAAGCGGCTGGGCGCCGGCTGGGGCATGGCGCCGTCCTCCGGCGGTGCGCTGAAATCGGGGATGTCCCCCGGTTCGAGGCCGGGCTGCTCCCAGGTATTGCCGCCATCGCTGGAGCGCTGGATGATCTGCCCGAACCAGCTGCTCGTCTGTGATGCGTAAATGCGATCGGGGTCCAGCGGGGACCCTTTCATGTGGTAGACCTCCCAGCCGGCGAAGTGCGGCCCGGACACCGTCCACCTGTCGCGCTTGCCGTCCGCGCTGAGGATAAAGGCTCCCTTTCTCGTACCGACCAGAACCCGGATCTTGCTCATTGCTCTTCCTTCCCTGTTGATACCCAAAAGCCTGCTGATGTGCTCAGAGGCCCTGCTGGTACCCAGAGACCTGCTGATGTGCCCGGAGGCGGCGTGAATCGTTGACACATTACGTTGATATCAACACAATTGACCCATGTCAACACCTCCGCCCGACGTTACACTCGAAACCACGCTGCACGTCCGCGACCACTGTCTTTGCCTGCACACCCAGCGCGCGGCGCGGGCACTGGCGCGCCGCTTCGACAAGGCCTTCCTGCCACTGGACCTCACCAACGGCCAGTTCTCGTTGATGATGGCCCTTAACCGCCCGGACTCGCCCCGGATCGGCGAGCTGGCGGATTTCCTCGCCATGGACCGCACATCGCTCACCGCGGCGCTCAAGCCACTGCAGCGCCGTGGCCTGGTGACGGTGCGGCCTCATCCCCACGACCGGCGCAGCCGGGTGCTGAAGCTCACGGCATCCGGGCGAGAATTACTGGCCAGGGCCGTGCCGATCTGGAGGGAGACCCACGCAGTGCTCGACAAGGACCTGGCCGACAGCAACACCGGGCAGATGCTCACCGCACTGAACGACGTATCGCGGCTGGCCAGGTAAGAGACCAATGGCGTGGTGAGGCGGCGGCGCTGGAGTGAGCTCCGGCAACCGTGAATGAATCATGGGCAACCCTCAGAGAAACCCCATGCTCATGCCGGGCTGATTAACCTCGCATGCCTGTTTGCATGCGTGCCGCGGAGGACAAGGCCGCGAGGGTAGTGGTAACGTCTGCCGATAAATACAACGCAACAGGACAAGCCATGAGCATCCGCCCGTTTCGCATCGATGTGCCCGAGCAAGACCTCACAGACCTGCAGCAACGCCTGGCGCGGACGCGCTGGACGCCCCGACTGCCGGACGACGACGGCCGCTACGGCGTGCCCGAGGCTCTGCTCCGGGACCTGATCGAGCACTGGCGCGAGCGCTACGACTGGCGCGCGCAGGAGGCCCGACTCAACCAGTGGCAACAGGGCCTGGCCACGGCAGCCGGGGAGCAGGTCCACTTCTTCCACGCGCCCTCGCCGGAACCGGACGCGGTGCCACTGGTGCTGACCCACGGCTGGCCCGGCAGCCCGGTGGAATTCATGGAGGTCATCGGCCCGCTCTCCGACCCACGCGCCCATGGCGGCGACCCGGCGGATGCCTTTCATGTGGTGTGCCCGTCCATGCCGGGCTATGGCTTTTCCGGCCCGACACAACATCGCGGCGTGCACATCCACCGCGTGGCGGAGGCGATCGCCGACCTGATGCAGCAACTGGGCTATGCGCGCTATATCGCCCAGGGCGGCGACTGGGGTGCGGTGGTCACCCGGCGCCTGGGGGAGGTCTTTCCCGAGCGCCTGCTCGGCGTGCACTTCAACATGTTGTTCGCCATGCCGGACGACTTCGCCGACCCGGCCGCCTGGGACGGGGTGACCGAGGCGGAGATGCAGGCGTTTTCCAGCGCCGCCGAGCACATCGCCGACGGCACCGGCTACATGGCCATCCAGGGCACCCGGCCGGACACCCTGGCCTGCGCCCTGCAGGATTCCCCGGTGGGCCTGGCGGGCTGGATTCTGGAGAAGTTCCACGCCTGGACCGACAACGATGGCGACCTGTTCAGTACGCTCTCGCGCGATCAGCTGCTGACCAACCTGATGTTCTACTGGCTGACCAACACCGCCGGCTCCGCCGCGCGCCTGTACTGCGAGTCCGCGCGCGCGGGCATCTCGGCCGCCGACCCCTGGCCGGGCCGGGTGGAGGTGCCCACCGGCTTCGCCCGCTACCCCCGCGAACTGCTGCAGACGCCCAGGGTCCGGGCCGAGCGCAAGTACAACCTGGTGCACTTTGCGGAGATGCCCCGCGGCGGCCACTTCGCCGCCTTCGAGCAGCCGGCAGCGTTCGTGGAGGACCTGCGGGCGTTTGCCAGAAAGGTCCGCTAAGCGGGGCGGCGCCGGCATACAAGCCGGCGGGGTTTATGCGCTGGTTAGCGCCACGGTGCCTTTCGCGCAGTGCTTGTTGCCGCTCTTCCGCGCTCACCCGGCGGTGACTCTGCGGCATGTGCTCCGCCAGCTCCGTGAAGTCGACGAGCCTCGCGACCGGC
>JBJHBY010000181.1:0-7304 GCA_050485745.1 Gammaproteobacteria bacterium
ACCTGCGGCTGCACGATCGCTACCGGGTGGGCGAGGTCAACCAGGGCTGGACCCTGATCACCGGCCAGCTCAACCGCGAGCGCCTGTCCCTGGTGACCCACGGCCAGGTGGCTTCCCTCTATGAGGAGGTGCGGGACTGGGCGGCGCAGACCCGCGCTGGCGGGCGCCGGGTACTGGACCAGCCCTGGGTGCGCCACAACCTGGCCAGGGTCAAGGTCGGGCTGGAGGCGCTGAAGCTGATCTGCTGGCGCCAGGCCTGGGCCATGACCCACGGCAGTCTCGGCATGGCCGAGGCGTCGGCGGCCAAAGTCTACGGCACCGAGCTGTTCGTCGAGATCTACCGGCGCCTGCTCGAGGTCCTGGGGCAGGCGGGTACCCTGGCCGCGGGCTCCCCCGGTGCCCTCCTGGCCGGCAAGCTGGAGCACCGTTATCGCTGCGGTTCGATTCTGACCTTTGGTGGTGGTACCAACGAGGTACAGCGCGAGATCATCGCCGCCGCCGGCCTGTCCATGCCACGCGGCCGCTGAGCCTCGATCCCGGGAGAATGACCATGGATTTCAGTTATCGTGAAGAACAACGGGATCTGGCCGATCTGGCCGATCGCATTCTCGCCGAGCAGGCGGCACCGGAGCGCCTGCGCGAACTGGAGCGGCGGGGAGAGGCCTGGGATCCGGCACTGTGGCGCACCCTGGGCGAGGCTGGACTGCTCGGCGTCTCCCTGCCCGAGTCCTGTGGCGGCCTGGACCAGGGGTTCGAGAGCCTGGGCCTGCTGCTGGAGATGGGCGGCCGTCACGTCGCGCCGGTACCGCTGTTGCCGGCCCTGGTGGCTGCGGCACTGCCCCTGGCGCGTTTTGGTAGCGCAATCCAGACTGAGGCCTTTCTGCCGGGGCTGGTGCGGGGCGAAACCCTGCTGACCGCGGCGATGATCGAGCCCGACAATGAAGATCCGCTGCGGCCTTCGACCCGGGCCAGCCGCGATGGCGACGGCTGGCGCCTGGACGGGGTCAAGCACTGTGTGCCCTTTGCCGAGCAGGCACAGCGGGTGCTGCTGGCGGCCGAGGCGGACGGTGAGCGGCTGGTACTGCTGCTGGACCCGGGAGCTCCGGGGGTGACCCTGCAGGCCCAGCAATCGACCGCTGGCGAGCCGCAATACCGGCTGCTGCTGGATGCCGTGCCGGTGGACGCGAAAGCCATCATTACCCGGGGTGCGACGGCGGACGCATTGCTTGACTGGCAGCTGCAACATGTTCGTGCCGCCATCTGCGCCATGGCGGTCGGCGTGGCCGAGCGCATGCTGCGCATGACCGCCAGCTACACCAGTGAGCGACAGCAGTTCGGGCGCCCCATCGCCAGTTTCCAGGCCGTGGGTCAGCGCGCCGCGGATGCCTATATCGACCTGGAATGTTTGCGCCTGGTCACCTGGCAGGCCCTGTCACGACTGGAGCGGGAGGGGGATGACGCGGCCGAGGCGGTGCTGGTGGCCAAGATCTGGTGTGGCGATGTCTGCCATCGGGTCAGTCAGGCGGCACAGCACCTGCATGGGGGTATCGGCGTGGATCGCGACTATCCGCTGTTCCGCTACTGCCTCTGGGCACGGCAGCTGGAGCTGACCCTGGGCAGCAGCCAGGCACTGACCGAGGCGCTCGGGGAGGTGTTGGCGGCTTGAATCGAGGGTTCTGGCCATGGCCTGAACTGTGACCTGGGTCACGCTAATGGGGTGGCCCGGGGCAAGCTCCCGGTTTATCGACTATATAAGGTGACATAACAGTGAATGATCGGGAGTGGATCATCCATGAAGACGATGATGTGGAAAGGCGTCGTCGGCTGTGTGCTGGCGTTGTGCCTGGGTACGGCGCGGGCGGATGCCGCGCTGTCTCTGAACGGGGTTTCGGACTTCGTTGAGCTGCGGCGGTCATTTTATCTTGCGGCGCTGTTCCTGGAGCGGCCGGGCAGTGATGCCGAGGTGATTCTCGCCAGCGACCAGCCCAAACAGATGGTGATCAAGGTGACCGCTGATCGCTGGTCGCCCATGCGCTTTTCCAGCCAGTGGAGCCGGGCACTGATCATCAACAATGACGCCGCCGAACTGGAGCGCCATGGCGATGCGGTGATCGAGTTCAACAACCTGCTGCAGGATGACCTGGTCTACGGTGATGAGCTCGTGATTACCCGGGCGCGCGACGGCAGCACAAGGGTGGAACTCAACGGTGAGGAAGCCTTCAGCGTCGCCCGGCCCGGTTTTACTGAAGTATTGCTGCGTACCTGGATCGGGCCTCGTCCGCCCTCGTCGGATTTCCGGCAGCAGCTGCTGGGGCAGAGCCGCGATGCCGAGCTGGTGAGCCGCTACTGGGGTCTCGCCCCGGCGGAGGAGCGCGAGGAGCTGGTCAGTTACTGGCGCAGTGGCGCTCCATCCGAGCCGGAGCGCCCCGCAGCGGCGGTCGCGGCAGCGACTGCCTCAACTGCTGCTGTCCCCACTGTCGCGACGCCAGCGCCCTTGCCTGAGTCGTCCGCTACCGTGGTCCGCGCCGCGCGCACGCCGGTGCAGCCTGAGGATCTCGAGCCGGAGGTTGCCGAGGCACCTGCAGCGGACGAGCCCCCTGCTGCCGCCACCGCGACGGTGGAGCGCCCGGTGTTGCTGGAGCCCGTGGAAAGTGTCGCCCAGCGGCTGGATCCGGTGGAGCCCCCCTTGACCGAGCGCCCCGGCAGCATGACCGTGGCCGCCGCGGTGCCCGAGGTATTCGACGACGCCGAGCCCCTGCAGGTTGAGCGCCGTCTCAGCGCCGAAGAGGAGGACGCGCTGGTTCAGCTCTACCAGAATCTGGTGGTGCGCAAGATCCTTGCCAATGTGGAGTACCCGGGCATTGCCCTGCGCCGCAATCTTCAGGGCATGGTGCAGCTGCGCGTCACTGTGGACCGCAGCGGCCAGATTCTCGGCATCGAGGACATGGACATCACCCGCCATGCGGTACTGAATGACGCCGCCCGGGATGCGGTGATGCGCACTGACAGTTTCCCCAGGGTGCCTGCGGCGCTGCCTGGCGATCGCATTGAGGTGCAGGTGCCGATCCGTTTCCGCCTGCAATGAGATGATGTGAGCTGCATGGCAGCAAATACAAAAGCTGAAAAAAGGGGGCTGGTCATGTGACCAGCCCCCTTTTTTTTGCGGCAGCGATTGCGGTCGCTGTATTGCCTGCCAGGGTGATCAGTTCATGCCATCAATGCGCTGGCGCAGCTGCGGATCCTGCTGCATGGCTACGGCAATGGCGTTGTAGGTTGTGACCTCAAGGCCGGCGTCCTCAACTTGCTCGACCATCTTGTCGGTGGCCTCGGCCTGCAGTTGCTGGGCCTGGTCGGGGTCCTGCACGCCGCCGAGCTTCTCGGAGTAGTCCGCGCGAACCTTCTCCACGCCCTCCCGGGCCTGTGCGAATTTCTCGAGATCCCTGTCGCTGAACTCTGCCGGCGCGGCCTGGTACTGCTGCTCCTGTTGCGGATAGCCCTGTTGCTGCTGTGGGGGCTGCCCTTGTTGCTGGCCGCCCTGTGCCTGGGCGAGGGCTCCCGCAGAGGCAAACAGGCTGGCGGCGAGCAGGGTTGCAAGTGGCATACGCATGGTTTCAGCTCCTTCATCGGTTTTGGCACAGGGATTGTTGCGGAAACCGTGCCAATTTTAATTTTATCTTTAATATTATGATTTTTATAGATTTTTTGTTAGGTCGTCCGCTTGCGGGCTTGCCGTTACATGCCAGGATATGTGTCAATATGACCCATGTATCCTTTTGACCGCTCCGTACAAGCTTCCGGGGGCCACCCGCGAGTCGGGATCAAGGCCACACTGTTCCTGCGTGTGGCATTGCCCCTGCTGCTGATTCTGGCGGGCCTGGTCTACGCCGGGCTCGCCGCGGTCGAGTCCATTGCCGAGCGTCGCCTGCAGCGTGACATCGAGCTGGTCACCCGCGCCATTCGAGTCACCGTCAGCAGTGCTCTGGAGCAGGGCGATACTGCGGCCCTGGGCAGCAGCCTGGAATCAGTGTTTCGCATGGGGCAGGTCTACGGCGCCTATGTGTTCAACGCCGATGGCGAACTGCTGGTGGCCCGGGGTGCGGTGGAGCCTGGCAGCGGCGAGGCGGTGCGTCTCAGCCGGATTACCGCCACCGAAGAGGGGCGCGATCAGGGGGTCTATGAGCGCATCAGCGGCCGTCATGTGTACTCCTTTTTCGTGCCCCTGTTCGACCGCGCCGGCCAGCCCAGTGGCCTGCTCCAGGTGACGCGCCGGCACAGTGATTTCGAGCGCGAGTTCCAGCAATTGCGGCAGTGGGCCTGGCTGTTGTTCGGTGCGCTCACCCTGCTGGTGGTTGGCGCCCTGCACGTGGCCCACGAACGCGCCATTGGTGTGCATGTCCGACAGCTGCTGGCAAGTATGCGGCGGGTGCGGGAGGGCGACCGCCGCCATCGCGCCGAGGCCACTGGCCCTGGTGAGCTGCGCACCCTGGCCGAGGAACTCAACCGCATGTTGGACGCGATACGCAAGGCACAGGCGCGGGCCCTGCGGCAGCGACGCGAGCGCCAGAGTCTGCGCCGACAACTGCGGGAGTCACGCCGCATGGCGGAGTTGGGGCAGTTGTCTTCCGGGGTGGCTCACGAGTTGGGTGCCCCCCTCAGCGTCGTCGATGGTCGGGCACAGCGGTTGGCGCGGCGCATCGAGGATGCCGACGCCAGCCGCGAGCTGGATCAGATTCGCGAACAGGTGGCGCGCATGGCGGCGATCGTGCGGCAGCTGCTTGATTTTGGTCGTTCCTCCCGGGCTGCGCGGCAGACTCGCCCGGTGGTCGACTGGGTGCAGCGTGCCATGGCGCTCGAGGCGGGCTCGGGGCGAGTGCGTCTCGACGGGCCGCCGGACCTGTTGCTGCAGGGCGACGGTCTGCGCCTTGAGCATGCCCTGGCCAACCTCGTGCGCAATGCGTTCCAAGCCTGTCCTGCGGGGCCGGTGGCCATCAGCTGGTGTGACGCGGGGGATGGCTTTGTACAGATTGCGGTTGAGGACGGCGGCCCCGGTATCCCCCTTGAGCTTCGGCACCAGGTGTTCGAGCCGTTCTTTACCTCGCGCGGCGAGGAGGGCGGTACCGGCCTGGGCATGGCGATCGCGCGCTCCGTTGTCCGCGAGCATGGCGGTGAAATCAGTATCGGCGACAGTCGCCTGGGCGGCGCGCGCATCGAGCTGCGCCTGCCCCTGGCTGGAGATTCGGAATGAATGGTATGAACCCCGGAGACCGGGTCCTGGTGGTGGAAGATGATCCCGCCCTGGGTGCGCTGATCGCGGAAGAACTCGAAAGCAACGGGCTCGCGGTGGTCCATGTCGAAACCCTGGCCGATGCCGCAACCTCCATGACGAAGCAGCCGCCGCAGCTGATTATTACGGACCTGCGTCTTCCGGATGGTGACGGCGCCAGTCTGTTGCAGCGCGGGAAAGAGCAGGAAGGCCCGGGGATCATTGTCATTACCGCATTCGGTACGGTGCGCCAGGCCGTGGCGGCACTGAAGGCGGGGGCCGATGATTTCCTGACCAAACCGCTGGACCTGGACCACCTTATGCTCAGCGTGGGTCGGGTGCTCCAGTCCAGACGACTGCGTGCCGACCTGCAGCGCCTGACCGCCCAGGAGCGCTTTCACGGCATGATCGGCAACAGTAACGCCATGCAGCGTGTCTACGAACAGGTGCGGGTGGTGGCTCGCGGCAGTGGTGCAGTGCTGATCACCGGCGAGAGTGGCAGTGGCAAGGAGCTTGTGGCGCGGGCTATCCATGAGGAGAGCGAGCGCCGGAGCCGGCCCTTTCTGGTGGTGAACTGCGCCGGTATTCCCGCGGAATTACTCGAGTCCGAGTTCTTTGGCCACGCGGCCGGAGCCTTCACCGGTGCCCGTCGCGCCCGTCGAGGTCTGTTTCAGGAGGCCGATGGTGGCACCCTGCTGCTGGACGAGATCGCGGAGATGCCGATGACCCTGCAGGCCAAACTGTTGCGTGCTCTTCAGGATGGCCACGTGCGGCCCGTGGGTCAGGAGCAGGAAGAGCAGGTCGATGTCAGAATTCTGGCCGCGACCCACCGTGATCTCGCTGCCCGGGTGGCGGAAGGGAGCTTTCGCGAGGACCTGTTCTTTCGCCTGGAAACGTTCACCCTGTCGATTCCGTCGCTGCGTGAACGCGGTGATGACCTGCTGCTGCTGGCACACCACTTTCTGCGTCACTACGCCCTGGCCCTGGAGCAGCGGGTCGATGGCTTTGATGACGAAGCCGTGGCCCTGCTGCAGGGCTATCCGTTTCCCGGCAATGTACGGGAGCTGCAGAACGTGGTCGAGCGCGCCGTCACCTTCTGTCGTGAGCGTCTGATTCGCGCCAGTCATCTGCCGGCGCGCCTGCATCAGGTGTCACCCCGGGAGCAATGGCAGGGTGTGGCCAGCTCAGGGGGAGCGGTGGAGGCCAGGGACGAAGCGGCCTCTGCCGAGCTGCTGTCCGGGGATTTTCTGCCGTCGCTGGAGGAGTTGCAGGGGCGTTACGTGCGTTATGTGCTGGAGCGGGTGGGGGGCAACAAGCGGCGCGCCGCGGCCCTGCTGGGCATCGGGCGCCGCACCCTCTATCGCTGGCTCGCCACCGGGGACTGAGCCGGTTTGTCGTCGGGTTGTTTCAGGGTTTAGCTGAGGCGTCCCACGGTGTCACCCGGGGGGACGGGAAGATGGAGGGCGTCGTAGCCATCCCAGTGGTCGCTGCGGCCCTGGCGCCAGCCAGAGAGCCATTGCATGCGGACATCGTCACGGCTGTGGGGGCAGGTATCCTGATGGCGTCCTCCAAGGCCAGCCTTGTAGCCCCGCTGGAAGGCGCGTTCGTTCATATCGCGTTTCTGTCTCTTCATCACTCGACCTCTCACAGACAACCGGACCAGCTGCCATTCTGCAGGCGTCTGTCCCGTTGCCGGAAATGACCCGAAGTGTCGTCGGGAGCCAGTTGCTGACATCGTCGCGGGGGTGGGGTGGTGGTACAATTTCCACCGTCCGCTCCACTGCCACACCCCGATCTAAACAGATTTGGCACCGGTTCGTCGAGAGGACAATGCTTATATCGGCGGCATTCCTTATGCCCGCCTGCGCCGAAGCGCCTTCCCCTTGATTCAGATCAGGACTTTCCGTGTACTCATTGCTGGCAACCTGTCCCCGTGGCCTGGAGGGCCTGCTCGCCGAAGAGCTTGCCAGCCTCGGCGCTCGCATCGGCCGGGAGCGTCCGGGAGGTCTCTCCATCGAGGTCGACCTGCCCACCCTTTATG
>JBJHBY010000182.1:0-7253 GCA_050485745.1 Gammaproteobacteria bacterium
GGTGATCAGCGGTGTCAGCGTCGAGCAACTCAAGGTCGGCACCCCGGTGGAGCTGGTACTGGAAACCCTGTACAGCGACGACGAATACGAAAAACTGATCTGGAAGTGGAAGCCGGTAACGGCCTGAGGGGGAATACGAGATGAGTCAGGATATCGCCATTCTCGGCGTAGGCATGCACCCCTGGGGCAAATGGGGCCGCAATTTCGTTGAATACGGCGTACACGCCGCCCGCGCCGCACTGGCCGATGCCGGTGTCGCCTGGAAGGACGTGCAGTACGTCTCCGGCGGCGCCACCATGCGCTGCGGCTACCCCGGCTATGTGGCCGGCGCCACCTTCGCCCAGGCCCTGGGCTGGCAAGGCGCGGAGGTCAACACCTCCTACGCCGCCTGCGCCACGGGTTCCCAGGCCCTGGCCGCAGCCCGGGCAAAAATTCTCTCCGGCCAGTGCGATGTGGCCCTGGTGGTGGGGGCGGACACCACACCCAAGGGTTTTCTCGCTCCGGCCAAGGGCTATCGCCCCGAGGATCCGGACTGGGTGCGCTTCTACATGGGCATCACCAACCCGACCTACTTCGCGCTCTACGCGCGCCGGCGCATGGATCTGTACGGCGACACCGAAGAGGACTTCGGTCTGGTCAAGATCAAGAACAGCGAGCACGGCTTCACCAACCCCAACGCCCGCTACAAAAAGAAGTTCACCATGGAGGACGTGAAGAACTCCGCCATGGTCGCCAACCCGCTGCGTCTGCTGCAGATCTGCGCCACCTCGGATGGCGGCGCCGCACTGGTGGTGTCCAGCCTCGATTACGCCCGGCGTATCGGCAAGGGCGATGCGCCCCGGGTCGCCGCCATCTCCACCGTCACCCCGAGCTTTGCCACCGGCGTGGTGGAGATGCCCGACATCGCCACGGATTCGGCCGCGGCGGCGGGTGTGGAAGCACATCGCTACCGCGCGTCCATTCCGGTCAAGGCCTACGAAGAAGCCGGCATCGGGCCGGAGGACGTGGACCTCGCGGAAGTCTACGATTTGTCGTCCGCGCTGGAGATGGACTGGTACGAAGACCTGCAGCTCTGCGCCCCAGGTGAAGCGGCAAAACTGGTACGCGAGGGCGTGACCCGCCTGGGCGGGCGCCTGCCGGTGAATGCCTCCGGTGGTCTGGCCTGCTTCGGCGAGGCAGTGCCGGCACAGGCTCTGGCGCAAGTCTGCGAACTGACCTGGCAGCTGCGCGGCCAGGCCGGCGAGCGTCAGGTCGAGGGCGCGAAGGTGGGTATCACCGCCAACCAGGGCCTGTTCGGCCACGGCTCCTCGGTGATCGTCAAACGCTGAGGCCAGCCCGGGTATCGCGGCCGCAGAGGTCGCGATACCCGATCTTCACCAACCTACCGGCAGGGTCGCCGGCCCCCGCAGAATGGCGCCACGGGGCCTCGCCGCCGGCTCATCCCGCAGGTGCAGCCCGGGCATGCGTTGCGCCAGCACATCCAGCGCCACGGCCAGCTGCCGCCGCGCCAGATGCATGCCGGGGCAGAGCCGCGGCCCGGGGCCGAAACTGAGCAGTTTCCTGCTGCTGTCCCGCTCCGGATCATAGCGATCCGGCGCATCGAACACCTCCGGATCACGGTTTGCCGCCGCCATCGCGAACAGGCAGAAGGTTGCCGGCGGAATATCAACCCCGAAGAACGCCACCGGATGTGGCGCCGAGAGGCGCGGCAGCACGGCGACGGGCGTCTCCAGACGCAGTAATTCCTCGATGGCGCCGGCACGCAGCACAGGCTCGGCCAGGAGTTGCTCCCAGCGCTCGGGCACACTGAGCAGGGTGTAGATGAGGTTGCCCAGAGCATCCGTGGTGGTGGAGGCGCCGGCGCTGAAGAGCAGGCGAATATGGGCGAGCACCTCGTCATCGCTCAGGCGATGACCGTCAGCGTCCGCCAGCACCAGCCCGGAAATGATGTCGTCACGGGGTTCGCGACGCCGCTCGACAATGATCGGCAGCAGGTACTGCGTCATCAGTTCCGCGCAGCGACGCGAGTGCTGCGGATCCCGCGGGTATTCCAGAAAACCCACCGCCCAGTCGCGGAACACCTCCTCGCGGTGCGCCGGAATGCCCAGCATGCGGCTGATCACCAGAAAGGCCACGCGATGGGTGAATGCCGCCGCGAGATCCGCCTCGCGCTGGCCGTCAAGACGGTCGATCAATTCGTGCGCAATACCCGCCAGCCCTTCTTCTTCCATGGCGTCGACCGCGCGGGAGCGGAAGGCCGGCGTGGCCAGGCGACGGTAGAGGCGGTGCTGCTCGTCTTCCATGGTCTGGAAGGTGACGCCCTGCACCGGCTCGATGGTGATGCGATAGGCATCCGCCGGTGGAAAGCGTTCGTTGTCGCGAAATGCCTCCGCCAGCGCCTGGTGACCGGTGATCAGCAGGGCCGGCTGGCCCGCGAAGCGCACCGGGGTCACCGGGTGGATCTGACGGGCCTCTGCCAGAGCACTGTGCAGCCGCGCACCCGGGAACAACTCTGTCGCATAGTCGTGCATCGAACCTCTCCGCTGTTCCGCGCCGCGCCACCGCAAGGGCGCACGCGGCGCGGCCATGCCACTCAGCGATAACGATACACGAACTCCACGCCATAGGTACGGGGCATGCCGTACATCTCCGACAGGCTCTGCTGCGACTGGGTACTGTGGGTGACCCACTCCTTGTCGGTCAGGTTCTTGCCCCAGAGGGAAAACTCCAGGCGCTCCTCGCCACCGGCGAAGGGAATATCCGCCAGGCGAATACGGCCGTTCCACAGGGTATAACCGCTCCAGCGATCGTAGTTCTGGGGGGTAAAGAAGGCGCTGCTGTTATAGGCCGCATTGAGGTTGAAGGACAGGGTGCCAAAGCGCGTGGGCTCCATCACGTAGGTCGCATTGACCGCGGCGCTGTGGCGTGGTGCGTAGATCAGTACAAAGCGCTCCAGCTCATCGCTGAGCGGGTTGAGCTGCAGCGGGAATTTCCAGTCCAGGTACTGGTAGTCCGCACTCAGGGTCAGGCCCGGCATCGGCACCCAGGTGACATCCAGCTCAAAGCCCTCGATCTCGACGCGGCGGCGATTGGTGTTGATGGTCTCCGCAATGGTGATGTCCAGGGGGTCGGAGAAATCGATCTGAGCGTCCTTCCAGCGCGAGTGGAACACGGCGCCATTGATACGCAGCCGATCCTCCAGCAGCATCATTTTCCAGCCCAGTTCCCAGGTTTCGATTTTCTCGTCATCGTATTCACGGAACGTCGAGGAACGCAGGTTGACACCACCGGCGCGATAACCATTGGCCCACTTGATGTAGGTGCTGATGTCATCGTTCCAGGCGTAATCCAGGGTGATGGTGGGGCTGAAGTTGCTGCTGGAAAACTCACGTCCTTGTCATCCGGGGCGCTGTCGAACAGCGTTCGGGTGGCATTCTTGCGGTCGCGGGTATAGCGCATGCCCAGTGTGGCGGAGAGCCGGTCTTCCATGGCCGGTGGACGCCAGGTCAGCTGGGTGAACACGGCGCGGGAGCGGGCATCCCCGGCAACCACTCGGGCATCGTCCAGCGGATACAGCGCGCCACCCAGGGGGAACAGGTTGTAGGGCAGCACCGGGCCGAAAAAATCACCGTTCTGGTCGAGGACCGCGAGCGAACCAAAACCTTGATTGAATTCGTCCACGTCCTCCTTGAAGTAATACACACCCGCCACGTAATCCACCTGGCCATCCAACAACGAACCGATGGCCTGGAGTTCATGGGATTGCTGCTTCTGCTCGATCTCCGCATCCACCACCAGGCCGACCAGGAACATGCCGCCATAGTTGGTCGACGTGGTTTCGTCAGTCTTGCGGTAGGAACCCAGGTAGCGCAGGCTGTGATCGGGGTGAATATCCCAGTTCAGGGTCAGGCTGTGCCCCTGTACTTCGGTCTCGCTGGGCTTCAGCGGCAGGGGGAAGCGGGCGCGCTTGCGCCGGTTGGGCTCGACCGACTGATTGCCGATCCAGGGCACGCCCGGGGCGACTTCCTCAATACGCGCGTATTGGTTATAGCCCTGGGTGGCCTCGATATCGGACCAGTCAAAGGCATAGTCGATGGTCAGGGTGTCCAGGGGTTCAAAGCGCAGGGCGAGGCGCGCGCCGCGGTTCTCGTGCGCGCTGAAGTCATCACCACCGCTGTTCCTGACCCAACCGTCACGCTCGTCGTGCAGGTAGGACAGCTTGGCGCCGAAGCGATCGGTCAGCGGCAGGTTCAGGTGAGTCAGCGATTTGAACGCACCATAGTTGCCGAAGCCCAGGGTCTGTTCGAGGTTGAAGGCTTCTAGGTCAGGCCGCTTCGACACCAGGTTGATGGCGCCGCCGACGGCGTTGCGGCCGTACAGCGTGCCCTGGGGGCCCCGCAGCACCTCGATGCGCTCGATATCCGCCACGTCGAAGCCAAGCCCCTGGGCGCGCCCCAGATAGAAGCCATCGAGGTACACGCCGACGGCAAGTTCACGGGTGACCTGGGCCGGGTCCGCCTCGCCGATGCCGCGAATACTCATCACCAGCGTGGACGGGTTATTGGTGAAGGGGCGCACCTTGAGGCTGGGAATGGCCCCGAACTCGAGGTCCGCAAGACCGAGAATGCCCTGCATCTGCAATTGCTCGAAACCCAGCGCCGCAATCGAGATCGGCGCGTCCTGCAGGGATTCCTCGCGCTTCTGTGCGGTGACCATGATCTCTTCGATCACGGCGCGCTGCTGCTGCGCGTGCACACCGACGTGGGGGTAGAACAGTAAAGATGCCATGGCGGTCGCCACGGCAAGTGGATGCATTCTGGGCATAGCCGTCTCCAGCGATTTGTCTGATTGGTCATCCGACCCATACAGGCAACAGCCAAAAACTGCCTCGTCCCTTGAGTGATAAAACTAGACCGCTTCGCGCCACTGTGCAAATAAGCACCACATTTATTCGACTCACTGCGCCAGGTGGATATCGAACCGCACCCGTCCCGGCGCGGGGCCCGGCAGCAAAGTGACATCAATGAGGGAAGCGCCCGCCTCAACCTCCAGCACATACAACCAGCGCAGTGCCGCATCAAGGCCGATGTCCTCCGACCGCAGTTCGACACTGCGCCCATCCGCCGCCGGCAGAATATCCGGCACAACCAGATCGCGATCGGCCGCCAGCGCGGCCAGCCATTGTTGCGGATGAGCCGACGCCGGCGCATGCTGCGGCGATGGTCGCTGCCGGTGTTGTTCAACCAGCGCCGCGACGCGCTGCAGGCGCTCTGCTTCGAGTCGATTGGCGTAGTGCAGGCGCTCGAGTGACTGGCTCAGGGGCCACCACAGGGCCGCCAGCAGCGCCAGCAGGACACAGAAGACGAGCACCGCGATAGCGCACTGTTCGCGTCGCGGCCGACGCTCGAACCCGCGTTGCAACGTGGCGATGGCCGCTGTCACCTGTGTATTCATCGGGCCGGCCTCCCACGTACAATCAGGCGCAACGTTGTAGCATCGCCCACCGCGGCCGGGTCGGCCAGATCCACCTCAAGGCCGCGAGTCCGCAGCTGCCGCAGGATGCTTTCAGCGTCATCCGCTTGCGCAGCGTGCAGCGCGATGTCCAGGGCATCGCCGCTGAACGCGAGTTGCTCCAGCCATACACCCTCCCGCCCCGACATGGCGTCGACCAGTTCGAACAGCAAGGGCATCAGGCGCGGCTCCGCCGCCGCAGTGGAAGACGGCAACAGGCGCCGGAGCTGCAACTCCGGGTCGACCAGCACGCCGTGAGGCACAACCTCGCGAAACAATTGTTCGCTGGCTTCGCGCAGGGCCTCTTGCTGCTGGCGCAACTGTTGTTGCTCGACCAGGGCCACCCCGAACTGCAGGAGCACGGCCAGGATCAGAGCCAGGGCCGGCCAGCGCCAGCTGCGATACCAGCGCCGCCAGGGCAGGGCCGGGGCGAAGTCGCCCTGCAGCAGGTTCAGCGGCGGCGGCCAGGAGGGCTGACCTGCTTCAGCGCTCTCGGCGGTTTCAACGGCCTGAACAGCTTCAGCCGTCGCCGCGTGCAGGCGCTCCTGCCAGGGTTGCGGCCAGGCCGGCAGCGGGCCATGGCATTGCACCACCTCGGGCATTGCCGTGCCGCCGAGATGCTCAAGCACCCAGGCCATTGCCGCGGGCTCCAGGGCGAGACCGGAGCAGGGCCCCGTGCGCAGCAGGTCGAAGGCCTCGCCGCGCTGCAAGGTCCATTGCCCTTCCTGCCAGGGCAGGGCCAGGGTTTCCGGCAGGGCCTGCTGCGGAGCGCAGCCGGCCTCCTGCAGCGGCTGCAGCCAGGCCTGCAGGCGCTGGCGATCCACCACCGCCACCGCGATGCTGTGACCGCCGCCGCCGTCACCGCTGCCGCCCCCGTCGCCAACCCCGGGTTCGGAGCGCACCGGCCCCAGGACGATATGCAACTGCTCCAGTGGCGCCGCCAGCTGTTCCTCCAGGGCATAGGGTACAGTCTGCGCCAGCAGGCGCCGTTCCCCCGCGGCAAACGGCACGCTGGCCAGCAGCACCGCGTCACCGGGCAACAACAGGATGCGGGGCAACGCCCCGGCGGCTGCGGCGTGCAGCGCCGCGGCCAGCTGCTGCGCCGAGCCCTCGGCGCCGGGCACGGCACCCCACCAGCGATAGCCCGTGGGCAGCACCCTGATCCACACACAGCGGCTTACCACAGTTCCTCCCAGGCCGCGCCGAAACGGCGCGCAACAACATCCACGCCCTGCTCACCGCGATGCAGGACACTGCGCAGCCGTTGCGGCGGCTGCCGCGGCCGTTGCAACTCCACCTCGAGCAGAAACCAGTCGCTGCGCGTATCAAGCCCGGAAACATCCAGTTGCCAGCCACTCAGTGCCTCTTGCTCCAGTGCATCGACGGCATCGATACCGGCACGCTGCAGGGCGCGCAGGCGCGCCACCGCGGCGGCATCCAGCGGCTCGGCTTCACCGTGGCGGTTGAGTGTGGCCAGCAAGCGGGGTGGCAGGGTGTTGACGTTGAGGCGCGCGCCCGAGGCGGGCCACACACTCAGCAGGGGCGCCAGCTCCCGGTACAGGGCGGCGCTCATGCCGGGCATCGTGCGCAACTCGGACACCGCCACCAGGGGCTGATGCGCGGCGCGCACCGGGTGGCGCCCGTCACTGTGCCCGGACGCCAGCCAGGTACCGAGATTCCGCGTCAGCTGCTGTGCGGCCAACGGGTCGGGCGCCACCCCCGGGGGCAGGGTACGCAGCCTG
>JBJHBY010000183.1:0-7251 GCA_050485745.1 Gammaproteobacteria bacterium
GCCGAGCAGTTGCAGATACACGGGGGTGCCGGAGGGCGTGCGACAGCCGTGATCCAGTTCCGGGCAGCTGCGCAGGAACACCCGGCGCGGCAGCCGGGTATCGGTGACGCGCACGAACTCGGTGACGCAGCGGTCGAAGTCGCCGTCACGGGTGAGGAGGGCGCGCAGGGTGTGATCGAGGACGCCCTCCATCGGTGCGAGCAGGATGCGCATGGTCGCGGCTGGCCTGTGATGGGGGGCGCATTATAACCAGCTCGAAGCCCCCCTGCCCGGAACCCTGTACGCAGCGGGGTGACAGGCAGGGTGGGGCGGTGCTATGTTGAAAGTCGTATCACGGATGCATACGACGGATCGTTCACATGGATGTTACCCCGGGGGCCTGTCTTGGCCCTGAAGCCCTTTGCCTCGTCGCCCGCTTTCACGGGCTTGCTGCCGACCCCTCCCAGGTTCGCCATCGCAGTGGCCGTGGCCATCGCGGCTTTGAACCGGCTGACCTGCTGCGTGCGGCCCGTGAGCTCGGCTTGCGCGCCCGGATCATCCACTCGCCCTGCGACGAACTGGCCCGCCTGCCGCTGCCCGCTGTGGCCCGGCACCGGGACGGGCACTATCTGGTGCTGGCGCGCGCCGATGCGGCGCAACTGCTGTTGCATGACCTGCGCCTGGGGCGGCCGCAGCAGGTCTCCGCCGATGTCGCGGCCACGCAATTGAGTGGCGATGTCATCCTGCTGGCGCGGCGTGGCCTGCTGGCGGTGTCCTCCGCCCGTTTCGGGTTGCGCTGGTTTTTGCCGGTGATTGCGCGCCACCGCGCCCTGCTGGTGGACGTGCTGGTGGCCTCCCTGTTCATCCAGTTGTTCGCCCTGATTACGCCGCTGTTCTTTCAGGTGATGATCGACAAGGTCCTGGTTCACCAGGGGCGCTCGACCCTGCATGTGCTGGCCATCGGTTTGCTGGCGGTGTCGCTGTTCGAGGTGCTGCTGAGCCTGCTGCGCAACTATGTGTTCTCGCATACCGGCAGCCGCATCGACGTGGTGCTGTCGGCGCGGCTGTTCGATCACCTGCTGCACCTGCCGGTCAGCTACTTCAAGGCACGTCGCGTCGGCGACACCGTGGCACGGGTGCGCGAGCTGGATACCATTCGCGAGTTCCTCACCGGTTCTTCCGTCACCCTGGTGATCGATCTGCTGTTCACCCTGGTGTTCCTGGCGGTGCTGTTTTTCTACAGCACGACCCTGGCCCTGGTGGTGCTGGCCTCGATTCCCTGCTACGTGCTGCTGTCGCTGGCGGTGACGCCACTGCTGCGTGCGCGCACGGCGGAGAAATTCCGCCTCGGCGCCGAGAACCAGGCCTTCATCGTTGAATCGATCACCGGTATGGACACCCTCAAGAGCATGGCGGTGGAGCCGCGGACGCAGCGGCGCTGGGAGGACCAGATGGCCGCCTATGTGGGGGCGTCCTTTCGTGCCAGCCACCTGGGCAATATCGCCTCCCAGGTCGCCGCCCTGATCAGCAAGGTGGTGACGGTGCTGCTGTTGTGGATCGGCGCGGGTCTGGTGATGGGGGGCGCAATGACCATCGGCATGCTGGTGGCGTTCAATATGATCGCGGGTCGCATCAGCGGGCCCATCCTGCGCCTGGTGCAGCTGTGGCAGGACTTCCAGCAGGCGGGGATTTCCCTGGAGCGCCTCGGCGATGTGCTGAATGCGCCCCGGGAGCGGGGGCATGATCCCGGTCGCAGCAGCCCCGGGGGTGTGCGTGGTGACATTCGCTTCGAGCACGTGAGTTTTCGCTACCAGCCCGAGCGTCCCCCGGTGCTCTGTGACGTCAGCCTGGAGATTCCTGCGGGGGAGGTGGTCGGCATCGTTGGCCGCTCCGGCTCCGGTAAAAGCACCCTGACTCGCCTGGTGCAGCGCCTGTACGTACCCGACGCGGGGCGGGTTCTGATGGATGGCATCGACCTTGCGATGGTCGATCCTGCCTGGCTGCGGCGCCAGGTGGGTGTGGTGCTGCAGGACAGCTTTCTGTTCAACGCCTCGGTGCGGGACAACATCGCCCTGGCCGACCCGGGTGCGTCCCTGGAGCGTGTGATTGAAGTGGCGCAGATGGCCGGTGCCCACGACTTCATCCTGACCCTGCCCGAGGGCTACGATTCCGCGGTGGGCGAGCAGGCTGGCCTGCTCTCCGGTGGCCAGCGCCAGCGCATCGCCATCGCCAGGGCCCTGCTGGCTGACCCCCGCATCCTGATCTTCGACGAGGCCACCAGTGCCCTGGATTATGAGTCCGAGCATGTGCTGCAGCGCAACATGGGCCGGATCAGCCAGGGTCGGACCGTGCTGGTCATCGCCCATCGCCTGTCCACGGTGCGCAATGCGGATCGCATCGTGGTCATGGATGCCGGTCGCGTGGTAGAGCAGGGCAGTCACCAGGCGCTGCTGCAGAGCGGGGGTATTTACGCGCATCTGCACGCACTGCAGTCGGCTTCACCGCGACCTGCTGCAGCGAGCCCGGCGCCATGATCCGCCAGCTCGGCCACAATCCGGCGGACGCGCGCGCACAGGCGCTGAACCGGGCCTTTATGCCTGCGGCGATGGAGCTGGAATCGACGCCGGCGCATCCCCTTGGTCGCGCCATTCTCTGGAGCATCGTGTCGTTGTTTCTGCTGGCGGTGACCTGGGCGAGCCTGGGCCGGGTGGACGTGATCGTCGTGGCCGACGGTGTGATCCTGCCCAGTGGCCGGGTGCGTCCGGTGCAGCCAGCCATCGCAGGTGTGGTCACGGATATTCATGTGGCCGAGGGGCAGCATGTGCAGTCGGGCCAGGTTCTGCTCAGCCTCGATACCACGGTGAGCGCGGCGGATGTGCAGCGCCTGGCCCTGCAGTTGCAGGGGCTGAAGTCGGAGCAGGCGCATCTGCGCGGCGTCAGCGCTGTGCTGCGGGTCATGCTGGACGCCGGTGTGGCGGGCGGTGCCGGAGCGGTGCGCAACGCCGCGCTGGACAACCCCGAGCCCGCACTGGCATCGCGCATCGCCGCGCTGCAATCGATGGATGCAGTGTTCACGGAGCAGCGCCAGGCGCGCGAGCAGGCGCTGTACCACGCACTGGCCAGCGTTGCCCGCCTGCAGGGCCTGCTGCCCCTGCTCGAGGAGCGTGCCGCGGCACTGGCGACCCTGCATCAACGCGGCCTGGCGCCGCGCATGCAGTGGCTGGAGCTGGAACAGGAGCGTATTGACGCCGACGGGCAGTTGCTGGCGGAGCGGCATCGTACGGCACAGTTGCGTGCCGAGCTCGAGGAGCTGCGCCAGCGTCGCGAACAGTGGCTGGCTGAAGCCCTGATGGACGCCACCCTGGAGCTGGTGCGCCTGGATGTCGAGGTGGGTGCCCTGCGGCAGGAATGGGTCAAGGCCCGGGAGATCGAGCGCCAGCAGCGCATCCGCGCGCCCTCCGCCGGGGTGGTGCACGCATTGCGGGTGCACACCCCGGGAACGGTGGTGCAGGCGGGGGGGACCCTGCTGGAGATCGTGCCGGAGGACGACGAGCTGGTGGTCGAGGCCTGGGTGCCGAACCGGGATATCGGCTTTGTGCGCGAGGGTCAGGCGGCGTCCCTCAAGGTCCAGACCTTCCAGTTCACCCGCTACGGCACGGTGCCGGGCAGGGTCACCCTGTTGTCGCGGGATGCGGTGGTCGACGAGGTCGCCGGCCCGAGGTACCTGGCCCGTATCCATCTGGAGAGGGACTGGATGCTGGTCGACGGGGTAGAAGTACGCTTTTCGCCGGGGATGATCGCCTCGGCGGAAATCGCCACAGGTCGGCGTCGATTGATCGAGTTCTTCCTGGCGCCTGTGGTGGCGGCACTCCAGGAAGCGGGGAGGGAGCGGTAGGGATGGTGGAACAAGGGAATGATGGGCTAAGGCGAAGAAGGAATGTTTTGCTGCGGTTCTATGATTTCTATATCGATCAGCAGGAGTTGCTGATTCGTCGGGCGAAGTATCGGGGGATAAAATTTATCCTCATATACATTCTGGTGTTATATGGATTCTGTACAGCCGTGGTGTTCTCTCCAAGGCTTGATGAGCTTCCTTTCTCGCCTGATCAATTAATTGATATGGAAGGGTTTGTCAGGAGCGTTCCGCATATTGGGAGGCCTGGTGTTTGCGGACATTCGATGGTTTTTGAGAGTCTGGATGGTAGCGAGGTCAGGCTGGACTTCAGATATTACGGACAAGTTTTCAGGGATATCAAAGACAAGAAAGTGATTGTCAGAGTAGAAAAAAGAGCTCCAAGAAAATTCTGCCCAAAAAATTCGGGTTACTTTGTTTTCGAAGTTGAGTACGAGGAGGAATACCTTATAGAGTACACATGGGAGCGGTACATGGAAAGAGTGAGTTTTCAAGACACTTCTATATTCATTCTTATCTATTCATCTTTTCTTGTTCTCTTTCTTATGTCTTATATCTACATGAACGATAGGTTCTCAAAGGACTAAAATTTATTCTTTGTTCAACATGGAGGTTGATCATGGCAGCGGTAAATTTGAGAGAGTTGGGATCTGTTATTAACAGCTTCAGGATTGGTGGAGACGCGATAAATGTCGGGGTTGGTCTCAGTCGAGAAAGGTATCTGGAATCAATGGTCGGTGTAGGGTCGGCCCTGAGTGTTATCGATGGGTATCACAAGAAAGCCCTGAGATTTGGTCCGCCAGCCCTGGTGGCGTCATTTGCTTCCAATCTGGATAACGCTATATCTGATGTGAGAGATCATGGACGAGTAACAAATACGACGATTCTTGGTTTCATTTCAACCGCCGTATCCATAGCTACTATCGGGGCTGCCGCCACTCCCGTCGGGTTGGTATTAATCGCCGGAACAGTTGTCGCCACCTCAGCCCTGGCCGTTATCGCCGCACGCCAGGATCCAGGAGATACCTCCTTCCACGATGCCATCGTCGAGATGCTGGATGATCTGAGAGGTGTTGTCGCGGCATCCTCCGACGTCATCGCCGGCTTCTTCGAATCCATCGGCGGCAGTATCGAGGCGGGCATTGAAAGCCTGCTGGATATTCTCCTTAACCCCACCCAATCCGAATCCTTCGCCACCCGCTTGCTCGAAGCGGCGCTCGGTTTCAATACCATATTCCCGGGCATGCCGCTGGCCCTGGCGCGCAGCATGGCGGAAGCCTACGAGGCGGCGGGGGTGGTCCGCGAAAACCAGGGTTGCCCGATCATTCTCGACCTCGATGGCAACGGTATCTCCACCACCGGCTGGTCGGAGGGCGTGCGCTTCGATCACAACGGCAACGGTTTTGCCGAGTTGACCGGCTGGGTCGGAGCCAATGACGGGCTGCTGGTGCTGGACCTCAATGGCAACGGCCATATCGATAACGGCGGTGAACTGTTCGGCAACAATACCATCCAGGTCAATGGTCTGGCCGCGGTGAATGGCTTTGCCGCCCTGGCGCAGTATGACGACAACGGCGACGGGTTGATCGACGCCGCGGATGCGATCTGGTCAGAGCTGCGTATCTGGCGCGATGCGAACCAGGATGGCCGCAGCGATGAAGGCGAGCTGCTGACCCTGGACGAACTCGGCATCAGTGCCATTCATCTTGCTTACGTCGAATCGGATTTTGTCGATGAGCACGGCAATGCCCATCGCCAGATGGGCAGCTTCCTCTGGAACGATGGCCGCGTGGGTGAGGCCACGGATGTCTGGTTTGCCATCGACCCGTTGTTGTCCCGCAGCGCTGTTCAACTGGATGTGCCCGAGGCCATTGCGTTGTTGCCGGATGTTCAGGGCTTCGGTTATGTGCACAGCCTGCATCAGGCGATGGTGCGCGACGACGCCGGGCAGTTGCAGTCGCTGGTCGACGGTTTCATCGCCGCGACCACGACGGCCCAGCGCGATGCGTTGGTGGATCACATCATTCACGCCTGGGCCGGGGTCTCGGGCGTTGCAGCCAACGGTCGTGGAAGCAGCATCGATGGCCGTGATCTGGCGGCGCTCGAGGCCTTCATGGGGCAGCCGTATCTTCAGGATGGATCTGCCAACCCCCGTGCCAATGCTGCCGCGATTCTGAAGGACGCCTATGCGGAATTGCGCGCATCCGTGCATGCCTCGCTACTGGTACAAACCCACTACGCCGGGCTGATGGAACTGATCGCTGCTGATGACAACGGCGAGCTGGATTTTTCGGCGCTGTCCCTGCACTTCAATACGCTGCACGAAGCCAGCCCGGGCGCCGCCCTGCAGGAGCTGCTGGAATTCCAGCGGCATATGCAGCCATACCTGGAGCCACGGGGTTGGGCCGGACAGGCGCAGTTGCTCGGTTTCATGAGCACGGGCTTCGGCTTGGGGGATGCCGCGGATGGCCTCACCAACCTGGACATGGTCTTCGGTGCGGGAGTGATCCATGGCAGTGAGTCCTCCAACCTGATTCGTGGCAGCCTCGGCAACGACAGCATCCATGGGATGGGCGGCAACAATGTTCTGATGGGTATCGCTGGCAATAACACCCTGCGTGGTGGCACTGGTGACAATGTGTTCGTACCCGGCAGCGGCCGGGATGACATGTATTCGAGTGGCCAGAATTCCAATGATATCTACGTCTTTGGTCGGGGTATGGGCAGCAATAACAACATCTACGACTCCGGTGGTTCGGACCGGATCGAGCTGGCTGCGGGCATCGACCCGGAACACGTCACCCTGCGTCGGCAGTTCGACCGCCTGGTACTGACCCTGGATACCGGCGAGCGCCTGCTGGTGCATGCGATGTTCGATGAACACAGCGGTGCGCTGCGCCCGGGCCGGGCGGTGGAGCTGATCCGCTTTGCCGACGGCACCGAGTGGGACATCGACCGGATGCGGGTGGAGGCGGTGCGGGGCACGGATGGGCGTGATGTGATCTACGGCTTCGACAGCGACGATATCATCATCGGTGGTGCCGGTAACGACAGTCTGTATGGCGTCGGTGGTAACAACACCCTGGTGGGTGTCAGCGGCCACAACACCCTGCGCGGTGGCACCGGCAACAATGTGTTCGTACCCGGCAGCGGCCGGGATGACATGTATTCGAGTGGCCAGAATTCCAATGATATCTACGTCTTTGGTCGGGGTATGGGCAGCAATAACAACATCTACGACTCCGGTGGTTCGGACCGGATCGAGCTGGCTGCGGGCATCGACCCCGAACACGTCACCCTGCGTCGGCAGTTCGACCGCCTGGTACTGAGCCTGGATACCGGCGAGCGCCTGCTGGTGC
>JBJHBY010000184.1:0-6438 GCA_050485745.1 Gammaproteobacteria bacterium
GCGAAGGCGATCCGCCAGGAACTGGCCGAGCAGAAACTGCGGGCCGCCCTCGTCGTTGCCACCTTCGCCCCGGCCTCGGCCAGCACGGCGCTGCCCCTGACCGGGCTGCAGGACGTCGCCGGGCTTGGCCTCGCCTGGTTCTTCGAGACCGATACCAACCAGGGTATGCAGGGCACGCCGCTGGTGGTGGATGGGCGCATGTTCGTCAGCGCAGCCTGGAGTGTGGTGCACGCTCTTGATGCGCGTACCGGTGAACCGCTGTGGCAGTTCGATCCGCAGGTGCCCCGGGAAACCAGCATCCGCCTCTGTTGCGGCGCCATCAATCGCGGTGTTGCTGTATGGGGCGACAAGGTGTTCGTCGGCAGCCTCGATGGCCGCCTGATTGCCCTCGACGTGCACAGCGGCGAGCCGGTATGGCAGGTGCAGACCACGGATCCGGCGCAGAACTACAGCATTACCGGTGCCCCCCGCGTGGTGAATGGCAAGGTCGTCATAGGCAATGGTGGTTCCGAGTATGGTGTGCGTGGTTATGTTACCGCCTACGACGCCGCCACCGGTGAGAAGGCCTGGCGCTTCTATACGGTACCAGGCAATCCCGCCGATGGCTTCGAGAACGAGGCCATGGCCCGCGCGGCGGAGACCTGGAAGGGTGAGTGGTGGAAGATGGGTGGTGGTGGCACCGTGTGGGACGCCATGGCCTTCGATCCCGAGCTGAATCTACTCTACATTGGCGTTGGCAACGGCGCCCCGCACAACCAGAACATCCGCAGCCCTGGCGGCGGTGACAATCTCTTCCTGACCTCGATTGTCGCGCTCAATCCGGATACCGGTGAATACGTCTGGCATTACCAGCAGGTGCCGGGAGAGAGCTGGGACTATACCTCGACCCAGCAGATGAGCCTGGTGGATATCGAGTGGCAGGGCGAGCAGCGCAAGGTCATCATGCAAGCGCCCAAGGCGGGGTTCTTCTACCTGATCGATCGCGTCACGGGTGAGCTGTTGTCCGCCGAGCCCTATGTCACGGTCACCTGGGCCAGCCACTACGACATGAGCACCGGGCGCCCGGTGGAAAATCCCGGGCAGCGCTATATCGGCGAGAAGGCCATGGTCTACCCGACGCCGATGGGTGGGCACAACTGGCACCCGATGTCCTGGAGCCCCGAGACCGGGCTGATGTACATCCCCGCGCTGGATTTCGGCATGGAGTTCGAGGAGATTCCCGCTGACGAATTCAAAATGCTGGAGCGTCACTGGAACATCGGTTATCGCCTGGAGGGGCCCCGTACCTCACAGCTGTTTGGTCTGGCGATCATGCGCCATCTGCCGCGGGCTTTCCTGCTGGCCTGGGACCCGGTCGCCCAGCGAGAGGCATGGCGGGTGGACTACCCGCTGATGCATAACGGCGGCACCCTGGCGACGGCGGGCAACCTGGTCTTCCAGGGCACGGCGAACAGTTACTTCCATGCCTATCGTGCCGACAACGGCGAGCGTCTGTGGTCCTTCCCGGCCCAGAATGGCATCATGGCCGGGCCGGTGACCTACGCCGTGGATGGCGAGCAGTATGTCGCCGTCACCGTGGGCCGGGGGGGTGCCCTGTCGATGACCGCGGGCTATGGTCCCGATCCGCGCCCCGCGGTCAATGGCCGGGTGATGGCGTTTCGCCTTGGCGGTGCGGCGCAGCTGCCGCCCCTGCCGGCGGTTGAGTATCCAGAGCCACCACCCCGCGAGGCCGCGACCCGTGCGGAGCTGGATCGGGGTCACGCCCTGTACCAGCAGTACTGCAGTCGTTGCCACGGTACCAATGCCGTGAGTGATGGCTCCATTCCGGACCTGCGTCATTTGCACCCGATGTGGTACGAAAACTTCGATGCCGTGGTGCTGGATGGCATGATGGAGCGTGCCGGCATGCCACGCTTCGATGATGTGCTGGACGCCGAGGACAGCCGTGTGGTCCGGCTTTACCTGATCGATCGCGCCAATGAAGACCACCGGCTGCGCAACGCACCGACCTGGTGGGTGAGTCTGCGGGAGTGGTTCTATATTCGCGTGGTATCGATCATTCGCTGGATGACGTCGCCCTGAGCCGTGTTGGGGGCGAGGAGGACGATGTGACCGCCCTGAACCTGCTGCAGCAGCGTAACTCCGCACCGAAGCTCGAGGCTCCGGCCCCGGATGCGGCGCAACTGGAACAGATGTTCCTTGCCGCCGTACGGGCGCCGGATCATGCCTGGCTGACTCCCTGGCGCTTTCTTGTGGTACGCGGCGAGGCGCGCCAGCGCCTTGGTCAGCTGTTTATCGAGGCGGCACTCGCTCGTGGCGAGGCGCTGTCCGCAGAGCAACGACAGAAATACCTTGAGCAGCCCTTGCGTGCGCCCTTGCTGGTGGTGGTGGTGGTGCGCCAGGTGGAACATCCCAAGGTGCCCGCCTGGGAGCAGCTGGTGTCCGCAGGCTGTGCCGCGCATGGCCTGTTGCTGGCTGCCGAGGCCCAGGGTTTCGCCGGCATCTGGCGCACCGGCGTTCACGCCGAGGACCGCCATGTTGCCGCGGGGTTGGGCCTGGACGACGATGAACGCGTCGTCGGCTTCCTCTACATGGGCACCCGGGCCGGTGCGGCCAAGCCGCTGCCACGGCGTCCCCTGGATGCCTTTGTGTCCGACTGGGAGGGCGTGTCATGAATGTAGCCGCAACCCCGCCGGTCTTCGAGACCCTGTTGCTGACGCTGGAAGACGGCGTCGCCGAAGTCACCCTGAATCGCCCCGACAGTGCCAACGCGATGAGCGCACAGTTGTGGCAGGAGCTGGAGCAGTGCTTTCGCTGGCTGGATGGGGCGACAGCGGTGCGCTGCGTTGTCCTGGCCGGCGCCGGGCGTCATTTCTGCGCCGGCATGGACCTCTCCGTATTCGCGGATGTGGCCACGCAACCTGGCGCCGATGCGGCGCGGCGCGCCGAGTCCCTGCGTGGGGTGATTCTCGGTTTTCAGCGTGCCCTGACGGTGATCGAGGAATGCCGCAAACCCGTACTGGCGGCGATTCACGGCGCTTGCCTGGGTGGTGGCATGGCGATGATCGCCTGCTGCGACATGCGCTATGCGAGCCACGATGCCCGCTTCTCCATCCGCGAGATCAATCTTGGTATGACCGCGGACGTCGGCAGCCTGCAACGCCTGCCCCTGCTGATGCCACGCGGCCTGGTCCATGAACTGGCCTACACGGGTCGTGATCTTTCGGCGCGTGAGGCGCAGGCGTGTGGGCTGGTCAATGCCCTGTTTGCGGATTCCGCCGCCCTGTTGCAGCACGTCCGGGAGCTGGCCGCCACCATCGCCACCAAGTCGCCGCTGGCGGTGCGTGGCACCAAGCGTGTGCTGCTGCATGCCCGGGATCACACGGTTGCCGAGGGGCTGGACTACGTCGCCACCTGGAATGCCGGGCTGTTGTCTGCCGATGATCTGCAGGCTGCACTGCTGGCGCGGCAATCCGGCAAGCCGCCGCAGTTCGGGGACTGAAACATGGCACGCACCGTGTTCAGTACCCCGGTGATCACTCCCGCTCTGCGCCTGGTCTCACGTGTGGTACTGAGACTGATCGGCTGGCGTGTGATGGGTGTCGCGCCGGCACATAATCGCTACGTCCTGATCGGTGCGCCACATACCAGCAACTGGGATTTCCCGCTGATGCTGATGGCCATTCTGGTGCTGCGCATGGAGGTGCGCTGGATGGGCAAGAACAGCCTGTTCCCGGCACCCTTCGGTGGCCTGATGCGCTGGCTCGGTGGCCTGCCAGTCGACCGCAGCCGTGCCAACAACACGGTCGCGCAGATGATCGAGGCCTATCGCAACAGCGGCGAACTGGTCGTGCTGATCCCACCCGAGGGCACCCGCTCCCGGGTGGAGCGCTGGAAGACTGGCTTCTATCACATTGCCCATGGTGCGGATGTGCCCATCCTGCTCGGCTTTCTCGATGCCGGGCGCCGGCAGCTGGGCTTTGGCCCGCTGTTCTATCCCTGCGGCGATCTCGAGGACGACCTTTACCAGATCCAGGCCTTCTACCGCGACAAACGGGGTATCCGCGCCGAACACGGCTGAATTGGATCCGGGCTCAATCGCTGACGGGTGGTTCAGTTTCGCGGTATGAGTGTATAGTCACCTCGCGGTGACGCGGGGCCGATTCCATCCCGCCGGGCGAGGAGGCAAGCATGACGTATCGACACGTGGTCCTGACGGCGTTTGGAGGCACCGACCAGCTGTCGGTGGTGACGGAGCCCGCCCTGCCCGAGCCGGGTCCCGGACAGGTCCGCGTCCGCGTGCAGGCCGCGGGTACCGGCTTTACCGATACCATCATCCGGGCCGGCCAGTACGTCGATGTCAAGGACAAGCCGCCGTTCACCCTGGGTTACGACTGGTTCGGTGTGGTCGACAAACTGGGCCCGGGGGTCACCGAGCTCGCGGTGGGCGACCCCGTCGCCGACATGCCCGTCATCGGCGGCTACACCGAATACCTCTGCGTGGACGCGGATCGCGTGGTGCCCGCACCCCCCGGGCTGGACCCCGCCGAGGCAGTCTGCATGCTGCTTTCCTATACTACAGCCTGGCAGATGTTGACCCGCATCAGGCGCTTTCAGCCCGGGCAGGTGGTGCTGGTGCATGCAGCGGGTGGCGCGGTGGGCACGGCCCTGCTGGAGCTGGGGCGAGAGCTGGGTCTGCGGGTGATCGGCACGGCGTCCACGGGCAAGAAGGCCCTGGTGGAGAGCTACGGGGCGGAGCACGTCGACTACCGCGCGGGTGATGTCGCGGGGCAGGTGCGGCGGCTGGCACCCGAGGGCCTGGATGCCGTCTTTGACACCCTCGGTGGGCGCAGCTGGCGCCGTTCCTATCCGCTGTTGCGGCGCGGTGGCATCCTGGTTGGCTTCGGTGCACTGGAAATGGGGCAGGGCAAGGAGTCCATTCCCAGCCTGCTCTGGGGCTTTGCCTGTCTGATGGCCCTGTGGAAGCTGCGCCCGGATGGTCGCGTGTCCACCTTCTACAACATCCACCGTCGTCGGCAACAGCTGCCCGCGGAGTTCAAGGAGGACGTGCAGACCCTGTTCGGCATGCTTCGGTCCGGCAAGCTCAAACCGGCCGTGGCTGATCGCCTGCCGCTGGAGCAGGCCGCGGAAGCCCATCGCCGTATCGAACAGGCGGATGTTCAGGGCAAGATTGTTCTGGTGATGGATTAGGGCACCCCCTGTGCCGCACTAACCCGACAATATTCATTGCCGGGTTAGTCATGGATCACCGTTATTGATGATCGATTAATAACAGTGTTACTTTACGCCGCTGGCACCGTGTCTCTGTGGTGCCCCCATCGGCTGAACAGGTAGCGAACATGGCTTGGGACTTCCGTACCGACCCCGATTTTCAGGACAAGCTGGACTGGGTCGAGGACTTCGTCGCCAATGAACTGATTCCCCTCGAACCGATACAGAAGGATTTTGGCGAGAGCGTATGGGAACAACAGGTTCTCGCACCTTTGAAGCAGAAGGTGAAGGATCAGGGGCTCTGGGCCTGTCATCTGGAAAAAGCCCTGGGCGGGCAGGGCATGGGCCAGCTGCCACTGGCGCTGATGAACATGATTACCGGACGCTGCCCCTTTGCCCAGGAAGTGTTCGGCAACATGGCCCCGGACTCGGGCAATGCCGAGCTGCTGGCCGAAGGGGGTACGGAGGAGCAAAAGGAGAAGTGGCTGTGGCCGAATCTGCGCGGTGAGATCCGCAGCTCGTTTGCGATCACGGAACCCTGGGTGGCGGGTACCGACCCGACCCAGATCCAGACCACGGCGGTACTGGAGGGCGATGAATGGGTCATCAACGGCCGCAAATGGATGATTACCAATGCGTCCCGTGCCGACTTCATCATCTTCATGTGTGTCACCGATCCGGATGCGCCGGTACATCAACGCTGCTCCATGATCGTGGTGGAGAAGGGTGCTCCGGGAATGGACATCTTTCGTGATATTCCCACCATGCATCACCCGCATTGCGAATACGGTGCACACGGCAACCATGCCGAGATCATCCTCGACAATGTGCGCGTGCCCAGGGCCAATCTGATCGGTGACGTGGGCGGTGGTTTCGTTCTCTCCCAGGTGCGGCTGGGGCCGGGGCGTATCCACCATGCCACGCGCTGGCTGGGGGAGGCCGACCGTGCCTTCGACATGCTCTGTGAGCGCACCCTGTCACGTGCGTCCTTTGGCAAGTCCTATGCGAAGCATCAGATGGTGCAGGACTACATCGCCGAATCCCGCATCGATCTCGAGACGGCCAGACTGCTGACGCTGAAGGCGGCCTGGCTCATGGACCAGAAGGGGCATCATGGCGCCCGCACCGAGATCGCCATGGCCAAGGTCTACAACGCCAGGGTGCTCTACAACGTGGTTGATCGCGCCCTGCAGGTACATGGTTCAC
>JBJHBY010000184.1:6448-7206 GCA_050485745.1 Gammaproteobacteria bacterium
ATGCCGCTGGAGATGATGTATCGCTCGGCCCGTATGGCGCCTCTCGTGGACGGCGCGAATGAAGTGCACAAGGTCACGATTGCCAGGCAGACCCTGAAGAACTACGCCGCGGTCGAGGGTTGGCCATCCGAACATATTCCTACCCGTCGCGAGGAAGCGCTCAGGCGCTTCGGCCACCTGCTGGATATCAATGGGTAATGCCATGAGCGATGATATTGACTTCGACATTGCCCGTTTTCGCGCCTGGCTGGATGAGCAGCTTGGAGATCGTGGCGAGGCGGTGCTGACGCGGATGAAGGGTGGTGGCTCCTGCGAACTGTTTGATGTCCGGCGCAACGGGCAGCATCTGGTGATGCGCAGGGCACCGGCACATGCCGTGTCCAGTACGGCCCACGAAGTGATTCGCGAGTACAGAATCATTTCGGCGATGCAGCACAGTGGCGTGCGCGTACCCGTAGTGCTGGCTGCCTGTGAAGACCCTGGCATCGCCGGAGCGCCGTTTTACATCATGGAGTTTATCGAGGGCGAAGTCATTCGCCGCAGGCTGCCCGGCCCGTATCTTGACTCGCCGGCACAGCAGGTCTCGATCGGCGAGGAACTGATCGATGCACTGGTGGAACTGCACGCCTTTGACTGGCGCAATAGCGTCCTGGTGGATCTGTCCAACCCGAAAAACTATCTGCAGCGGCAGGTAGACCGCTGGCTCGGCCAGTATCGTGAATACCAGTGCCGCGATCTGCCGGCGATCGATACGGTGG
>JBJHBY010000185.1:0-7195 GCA_050485745.1 Gammaproteobacteria bacterium
TCGGCCTGCTGCTCTGGGCGGGTGCGCTGTGGCTGCTGGAAGACCCGACACTGCAGGCCCTAGGCAGCTTTTTCACCAAGGCCGCGCTGCTCACTTTCGGCGGCGCCTATGCGGTGCTGCCGTATGCGTACCAGGGCGCGGTGGAGCAATACGGCTGGCTCAGCGGCACCCAGATGATCGACGGCCTCGCCCTCGGGGAAAGCACGCCGGGGCCATTGATCATGATCGTTGCCTTTGTCGGTTTCCTCGCTGGCTGGAGCCAGTCCGTGCTGGGGCCGGACGCGCTGTTCCTGTCCGGCCTGCTCGCCGCCAGCGTGGCCACGTTCTTCACCTTCCTGCCCTCGTTCCTGTTCATCCTGCTGGGCGCGCCATTGGTGGAGAGCACCCATGGCCAGTTGCGTTTCACCGCGCCACTGACCGGTATCACCGCGGCCGTGGTCGGGGTCATCGCCAACCTCGCCCTGTTCTTCGCCTGGCACGTGCTGTGGCCGGAGGGCAGCGGCGAGGCGCCCTTCGCCGGCGGTTTCGAGGCCCTCGCCGCCGTTATCGCCGTGGCCGCGTTCATCGCGCTGTGGCGCTTCCAGGTGGGTATCGTCAAGGTACTCGGTGCCTGCGCACTGATCGGACTCGCAGCGCAGGGCATGACGTATCTGTTCGCGGGAGGCTGAGCCGGGGACACACCCTCAGCCCTGCATAAGCAAAGAATTATTTATTCTTTTTCCTTCCGTGGAAGCATCACTATGCTTCTCTCGTGTCGTGCAGACGCACCACAACAACTGACCGGACAACCGGAGGTGAGCCTATGACCTGACCTTTTTGGAGAGACATCATGCACACCCGAGTATTGCCGCGCACTGCTGCGCTGGCACTGGCTGTATCCCTTGCCGCAGGCACCGGCTCCATCCTCGCCGAACCTGCCGCCACCCTCTATGGCGTCATCAACGTGTCCGTCGATCACCTGGATACCGGGGACGACAGCGCTTTCAATGTTTCCAGCAACAGCAGCCTGATCGGGGTGCGGGGCAGGTACCAGGCCCATCCCGCCATCGCGGTTACCTGGCAAGCGGAAACCACCATCCCCTTCGACGGGCAGGGCGGCGACCTGGTCGATCGCGATACCTTCATCGGGCTCACCGGGGACTGGGGCCTGCTGCGCGCCGGAAAGTTCGACACGCCGCTCAAGACTCTGCGCAACCGGGTCGACCTGTTTGGCAACCAGGTGGGGGATATCCGCAATATCAGCCGCAACCGGGTCAGCGGCACCGTTGGCCAGAACCTGACCGTATCTCCCGGTGCCAATCCCGGTGATCCCGCCACCACAGTGAGCAGCAGCATCAGCCGCAATATCGGCTTCGATGAGCGCTTTCGCAACAGCATTCACTACCGCACCCCGGACTTTGGTGGCATCACCGGCGACGTCCAGTACGCCACAAGCCAGGCCGACAGTGGCAATGCCACATCCGACAACGACGCCTGGAGCGCATCGTTGACCTATCGCACCGAAAAACTCTATCTGGCGATAGCCCATGAGCAGCAGAATTTCGCTGCCGTCAGTGGCGGATTCGATGACTTCGAGCGCAAGGCTACCCGCATCGCGGCGGCCTGGGATATTGGTGATCTGCGCATCACCGGCTTCTACCAGGAGGCCACCGATCCGGATGACAAGGCCTACGGTTTGGGTTTGCGCTACAGGCTCACGCAAAGCGTGGCGCTCAAGGGCCAGTTCTACAGGCTGGATGCCGATGCGGACAACAGCGGCTCGGATCTTTTCGCCGTCGGTGTGGACTATCAACTGGATCGGAACCTGCAGTTCTACCTCAACTACGCGCGGGTGGATAACGACAACGGCGCACGCCTCAGCCCCTACGCCCAGGGCCGCTCGGCCAATCCTTCGGTGGCACAGGGCGACGACCCCGGGGCGGTGTCACTGGGAGCAATTTATCGCTTCTGATCAGCCTCGAAAAAAAGGGGTTCCGGCTGACACCGGAACCCCTTTTTTTATCTGGCAATGAAATAGATCGTCTGCAAAGCGGGAAAGATCAGGCTCTGCGTCGGCTCGCCGCTACACCAATGGCATCATGGCCGGTTTCGGGCAGCTGTGGCGCGGGCTGATCGTAGAGGCTGAACTGCAGCAGGCGCAGTTTCAGCCGCCGGCCCACCTTGAACTCACGGGTGTCGTGATGCAGGTGGGGGATCTCCACCTGGACTGGCAGGTCGCCTGCGATCGTGTGCGCCTCGATACGCACCAGCGGGCCCGTACGCTGGATTTCGTCCACGGTGACCTCCACACCGGCCTGGCCGGGCGCCGCAATACGCAGATCCGCCGGCCGCACATACAGCGCGGCGCGACCATCGCGATGAATCGCATCCGTGACCAGGGGTTCCCGCGCTCCGGGCAGCACCACATCGTGGCCGTGGACCTCCACAGGCAGAACATTGGCATTGCCCAGAAATTCGAACACAAAGGGCGAAGCAGGCTGCTCGTAGAGCGAATCCACGGTGCCCACCTGGGCCACCGTGCCGCGATCCATGACCACGATGCGGTCAGCAACTTCCATGGCCTCTTCCTGATCGTGAGTCACAAACACCGTGGTGATGTGCAGCTCATCATGCAACCGCCGCAGCCAGCGCCGCAGATCCTTGCGCACCTTGGCATCCAGGGCACCAAAGGGTTCATCCAGCAGCAACACGCGTGGCTCCACCGCCAGGGCCCGCGCCAGGGCCACCCTCTGCCGCTGCCCGCCCGACAGCTGGGTCGGGTAGCGCAGCGACAGGTTATCCAACTGTACGAGGCGCAGCAGTTCGTTGGCGCGCTCCCGGATCTCCTGACCTGAAGGCCGGCGAGAACGGGGACGCACAGTCAAGCCGAAGGCGACGTTATCAAGCACGCTCATGTGACGGAACAGCGCGTAATGCTGGAACACAAAGCCAACGCCGCGCTGCCGCACCGGAATATCGGTGGTGTCCTCACCATGGAAGAAAACACGCCCGGCATCCGGCTGCTCCAGACCCGCCATGATGCGCAACAGGGTGGTCTTGCCGCAGCCGCTGGGCCCGAGCAGGGCGACCAGTTCGCCTGCCCCGATGTCCAGGGACACGTCGTTGAGTGCATGGAAGCCGCCGAAGCGCTTCTGGATGCCGGTGACCTTGATACTCATGCGAGAACCTCCTCAAGTTGTGCGGCTGCCTGCCGCTCGGCGGCGCTCTGCTCCCGCTCGGCGCGCCACTCGACCACTGTTTTTGCCACCAGAGTCACCAGGGCCAGGCCGGCCAGCAGGGAGGCGACGGCAAAGGCTGCCGCCATCTGGTAGTCGTTGTAGAGAATTTCAATATGCAACGGCATGGTGTTGGTCTCGCCACGGATATGACCGGACACCACACTGACTGCGCCAAACTCGCCCATTGCACGTGCGTTACACAGGATCACGCCATACAACAGCGACCACTTGATGGCGGGCAGGGTGACGCGAAAGAAGGTCTGCCAGCCATTCGCTCCCAGCGTCAGAGCCGCCTCTTCATTGTCGGTGCCCTGGGTCAACATATGCGGAATCAACTCCCGGGCCACGAATGGAAACGTCACAAAGGTAGTCGCCAGAACGATTCCCGGTACCGCAAAGATGATGCGGATATCGTTCTCCAGCAGCCACGGCCCGAGCCAGCCATGCGCACCGTAGAGCAACACATAGATCAGGCCGGCGATCACCGGTGATACCGCGAACGGCAGATCGATCAGGGTAATCAGCACCTGCTTGCCCCTGAATCGAAACTTGGTGATCGCCCAGGCTGCTGCCAGCCCGAAGATCACGTTCAGCGGCACGGCAATGGCGACAGTGATCAGTGTCAGCCGAATCGCAGCGCGGGCATCAGCCTCGGTGATCGACGCCACGTAGACGGCAAAACCCTGCCGGAATGCCTCGTAGAACACACTGATCAGGGGCACAACCAGAAACAACAGCATGAACGCCAGGGCCAGACCCGTGAGAGACCAGCGCACCCAGGACGGTTCGCGCAGTGCGATATTTTTCGTTTTTCGGCTCATGATCAGTGCCCTCCCCTTGCGCGACTGCCGCTCCAGATCTGCAGCGCATTGATCACCAGCAACAGGGCGAATGACACAACCAGCATCACCACACCCAGCGCTGCAGCACCCGCGAAGTCGTACTGTTCCAGCTTGATGATGATCAGTAACGGAGTGATCTCCGTCTGGAATGGCAGATTGCCCGCGATGAACACCACCGAACCGAACTCTCCCAGGGCACGGGCAAAGGCCATGGCGAAGCCCGTCAACAGCGCCGGCAGCAAGGCCGGCAACAGCACGCGCCTGAACGTCTGCCAGCGGCTGGCCCCGAGCGTTGCCGCGGCCTCCTCAAGCTCGGCTTCCAGGTCCTCCAGAACGGGCTGCACCGTGCGCACCACGAACGGCAGCCCGATAAAGATCAGTGCCACAATGATGCCGAGCTGGGTATAGGCGATGCGGATACCAAAGGGCTCGAAATACTGGCCGATGGGGCCGGTGGTCGCGTAGAGCGTGGTCAGGGCAATACCCGCAACCGCCGTGGGCAGTGCAAACGGCAGGTCAACCAGGGCATCCAGCACCTTGCGCCCGGTGAACTCGTAGCGCACCAGCACCCAGGCGGTGAGCAGGCCGAACACCAGGTTGACCAGCGCCGCCACCAGCGCGGTGCCAAAGCTGACCTTGTAGCTGGCGACGGAACGCGGGTCGGTCGCTACCGCCCAGAACTCGGCCCAGGACAGCTCCATCGCCTTGGCAAACAGGGCAATGAAGGGAATCAGAACCAACAGGCTCAGGTACAGCATGGTGTAACCCATGGTCAGGCCAAAACCCGGAATGACCGATGGCTCGCGCCAGCGCGGCCATCGCCCGGACTGTGTCAAGGTATTCATATTCGTCTCCCGGACAGGGACGGGCAGCCCTGATACAGCGGCTGCCCTTCGGGTTCAGCGGCGAGCGCCGGGCTGGTAGATACGATCAAAGCTGGCGCCGTCGGCAAAGTGGTCGGCATTGGCCTTGCGCCAGCCGCCGAAGACTTCGTCGATGGTGAACAGTTCGAGGCGCGGGAATTGCTCGATATATTTCTCCAGGAACACCGGGTTGGCCGGGCGATAGTAGTTGCGGCCGATGATGTCCTGACCCACATCCGAGTACAGATACTCCAGGTAGGCCTGGGCCACATCGGTGACGCCTTTGCGCGCCGCATTGCGCTCCACCACCGCCACCACCGGCTCGGCCAGGATCGATACAGGTGGTACAACCAGCTCCAGCCCGGCCTCGTCGATTTCGCGGGCGCCGAGGAGAATTTCGTTTTCCCAGTTGATCAGCACATCACCGATGCGACGCTGGATGAAGGTATTGGTGGCCCCGCGCGCGGCGCGATCCAGTACCGGCACGTTGCGATACACAGCGGCGACAAATTCCGCTGCTTTTTTCTGTGCCGCCTCGACTTCGGCCGCCCTGGCCGGGTCATTCAATTGCTGCACAAAGTCGGCGCCCAGCTCCTGACGCAGGGCGTAACCCCACATGGCCAGGTAGTTCCAGCGCGCCACGCCGGACGTCTTGGGGTTCGGGGTGATCACCGAGACATCCGCCCGTGCCAGATCGGCCCAGGTATGGATGTTCCTGGGGTTGCCCTTGCGCACCAGGAACGCCAGCGTCGACTGGTAGGGCGCGTTGTTGTGGGGCAGCTTGCCCTGCCAGTCAGCGGGAATACTGCCTGCGTTCTCGACGATGGCGTCAATATCCGCGGCCAGGGCCAGGGTCACCACATCGGCATCCAGCCCGTCGATGACCGCCCGCGCCTGGCTGCCGGAGCCGCCATGGGACTGGCGCACCGTGACAGTCTGGCCGGTTTTTTCTTTCCAGTACTCGGCAAAAGCCGCGTTGTATTCGCGATACAGCTCACGGGTTGGATCATAGGATACGTTGAGCAGGGTGACATTTTGCGCCAGGGCGGCAGCACTGCCCCCCAGCACCAGGCCCGCCGCCAGAAGGGTGCGGCGCAGGGATGAAAACAGCTTGTGGGTATTGAGTAAACGCATGACACAGTCTCCGAAAATCGCTGAACTCGATAAGCTCAACGCCTCCGGTGGTCCGGTCAGCGTGGTGTTTGATGAAAAGGTTGGGCTTGAATGGGCCCGACGGCTTGCAAAGGTGGCTTCTCAGGATGGCCTGTCGAAGCGCGTGCGCCGGGTCTCTTCGACCTGAACGAGCCTGCCGTTGTGGAACACCAGCTGCAGGGTGCCGAATTCAATGGCACCGAACCGCTCGCGGACCAGTAGCAGCAGATCCTTCAGGGCTTCCTCCGATTGCTGGATATCACTCATGATCACGTTTCCTGATTGACCATGGCGCAGAGTCTATTGGCACGCTTTTAAAATGAAAAAGACTAATTATTTATTTGCTTATTACTCTTTCAAAGATTCCACCGGGGCCGCCTCTCTCAGATATCCTGCCGGAACGCCTGCAACTCCCCGACGGCATAATCCGGCTCCTGCTCCGAAAGGTGCACCCGCAGGTCGTCCAGAAACACCTGCGCCACCGGGCTGATGCGGCGCTGGCGATGCCGCACCAGGTACCAGTGCCCGGCCAGGGGAAATTCCGCCACGGATAACACCGCCACCGGTTCGTGACGACTGCGAATCACGTGTTCGCTGATCACTGCCAGGCCCATGCCGCCGGCCACGCTGAGGTAGATACCCTCGTTGCTGGCCACCTGCATAGTGTCGGGCAGTTGCAGGCCGTTGCGATCCAGCCAGCTGCGGAATGCCCAGCCGGTGCCGGAACCGGGCTCGCGCAGCAGGAAGCGCTCCCCGGCGAGTTGTGCAAAGGGCAACTCGGCGCCACCGGCAGCGGGGTGCTCGGGGGGCGCGATCAGCACCAGCGGGTTGCGCACGATGGGGATGCTCTCGACCTCCGCCAGCTCCGGTGGGTGGCTGAACACATAGAGGTCGTCCGCCTGGCGCCGGAAGCGCTCCAGAATCTGGCCGCGGTTGCCGACGTTGAGGGCGAGTTCGATGCCGGGAAAACGCCTTGCGAAGGCGCCGAGCAGCCTTGGCAACACATAATTGGCGGTGGTGACCATACCCAGGCTGAGCCGCCCCCGTGCGCCCGCCTGAACGTGCTGCAGGCCAGCTTCCAGCTCCTGCAGGCGCGCCAGCATGTCCCCCGATGCCAGGT
>JBJHBY010000186.1:0-7121 GCA_050485745.1 Gammaproteobacteria bacterium
GGCAGCCCGTCTACGAAGGCTATGTCGGGCTGGCGGATCTCGAACACGCGGTCTCCGTGACCGCGGGCACCCGCTTCCATGCCGGATCCATCGCCAAGCAGGTCACGGCCCTGAGCGTGCTGCGCCTGGTGCAGGAAGGGCATATCGTGCTGGACGAGCCGGTGCGCAGCTATCTGCCGGACTTTCCCGACTTTCCGTCCGCGACCGGGCCCATCACCGTGCGTCAGCTGCTGCACCATAGCAACGGCCTGCGCGACAACCTCGACCTGCTGTCGATGGCCGGATTGCCCCGTGGCGCACCGATGGATGACGCTCTGTTGCTGCGTGTGGTGCTGGACCAGCGCGAGCTGAACCATGAACCGGGCAGCGAATATTCCTACACCAATTCCGGGTATACGGTGCTGGCGGCGATTGTGCGTGCGGTGACCGGCGACACCCTGCCCGACTGGAGCCGGGAGCATCTGTTCGCGCCACTGGACCTCGATGGGCTGCAACTGCTGGACAGACCCGACACCCCCATTGCGCGCCTGGCCCGCTCCTATCATCAAGCCCGTCATCAAGGCCAGCCGCAGGACGCTACGCAAGGGTCGTCGCGCCTGCCGCGATGGCGTCCGGCACCCATGAACCTCGCCTCCGCGGGTTCCGGGGGCTTGGCCGCCACGCCGCGGGATCTGGCCCGCTGGCTCGACGCCCTGCTGGATCTGCAAGGGAGCGAGCCCGCGCTGTGGCAGGCCATGACGACCCCGGGAGTGCTCGGGGACGGCTCGCCCACCCGGCATGACCGGGCTCACCTCTATGCCGCCGGTCTGCTGCTGGGCCAGTATCGCGGCCTGGACTACGTGGGCCATGACGGCGCCGTGGCCGAATACCGGGCCGCGGCCTATGTGTTTCCCGAGCATGGCCTGAGTGTGGTGGCGATGCTCAACGGCGAGTGGCGACCGGCCCGTGATATCGCGCTCTTTGCCGCCGAGGTGATCCTGGCCGCCCAGGGCGTGACGCTGGAGCCCTGGCAGGCCGCGGCGGAGGATTCAGCGGATATCGACACGGCCCTGATCGATGCGGTGCGCGGCCTCTACGCCGCACCCCAGATACGCCCGGGGGCGCGGTTGCCCCCGGTGAGCGGCATTGGCCTGCTGCCGCGTAACGGTGGCCTGGGGGTCAATGTACTCGGCCGCCCGCTGGAAGTGGCGCAGGCGCTTTCGCCCCGGCGTTTTCGCACCCGGCAATGGTCACAGCTTGAGATCGAGCTGTATGAGGACGAGACCGTCGAGCTGGCGTCCGACGATTCGGTGGCCGGCAACCCGGTGGCCGGCATTCCGGTGGCCGCCCCGGCGGTGAAACTGGATAGCGGCAGTGGCCCGGAGCAGCTGGTTCCCGCGCAGTGCGGCGATGAAGATTTCCTCGAGGCTCTGCAGGGTACTTATGTCAGTGCCGAGTTGCACAGTCACTACCGGCTGGTGTTTGAGGAGGGCCGGCTGCTCGCCACACACCCGCGCCAGCCCACCCTGTGGCTGGTCTGCCTGACGCCACAGGTGTTCTTTGCCGTCGGCCCGACACCGGGGGAGCGTGGCTTCAGCGAGGCTGAGCTGGTCCTGGGTAATGCGGGCGAGGTGACGGCCCTGCGCCTCTCCCATGGCGCCAGAACCCGCCAGATCCTGTTCGAGCGTCGCGCCGCAGTGCCTACACCCACGCCGTATTGAGTGTGTGCAGGATGTGGCCCACCAGTTGCGGCTGCCGGTGGATGCCGGTTTTGTCGAAGATCGAGGACAGCTGCGCGCGCAGTGTGTGGCGCGAGCGACTCAGCATCTCCGCAGCCTCGTCCAGGCTGGCGCCCTTGACCAGTAACTCCGCCACCTGGGCCTCGGCCCGGGTGAAGCCGAACAACGCCATCAGCACATCCACCGAGACATCCGGCGACTGCGCCGCGTCCCGGATCAGAACGAGGACGGTGGCGGCAACATCCTCGCCAATGCCGACCGACGCCGCGGACGGCCGCACAAGGATGCTCCAGTGGCCGTCGCTGGAGCGGCGCGAGGTTCGCCAGGTCAGATCCCGGTAGTCGGTGTCGCCGGCGCGAATCTGCCGGAACAGGGTGTGTAGCCTGTGATCGTCCGCGGCGTTCGTGCAGTGCAGGACACCCCGCTCGACGCGAAAGCCGTCTTCTTCCCGCAGTATTCCCTCGGCGGTTGCATTGGCGGTAATCACGTCTCCCGATTCGCTCAGCACCAGGGAGCCGACGGCCAGCCGGTTTGCCGCGATGTCCGATACGGCCAGCTGGAACTGCTGATACGCAATGCGGGCGTAGAGCCGCGTTGCAGTGGCCAGGTGAGGAAGCAGGGCCCGCAGCATGCGTGCCTCCCGATCACCGAAACGCGCTTCATCGCTGCGCCGTGCGCCCCTGAAGCCAAGGATCATGCCCGTCCCCGGGTCTTCCAGGTCGACGCCGATCAGGTCGTCGATGTGGCCGTACTGCATCATGTAGTCGTAGTAGGTGCGGTGCGTGGTTCGCAGGGTTTCCGGCGTCATCATGCGGTTGAGCAGGCACACCCGGCCGGCGGGCAGCCTCAGGAATGGCGAGTCGCGCCAGGCCTGTTGCTGCAGGGCGACGATAGCGGCGCTGTTCTCTTGCGTGGAGACGATCAGGCCCTGGTCCCCTTCCCGGGGCTTGCGCAGCACCATGGTGCCGAAATGGCACGGCAGCTGCTGCTCCATCAGCTTGAGAAAGTCCACCCACGGTGGATTGTCGAGAATGCTCGCGTAAAGACTCTCGGTCAGCAGATTCAGCGTGTTGGCCATGGTTGCGGGACGCCGGTTGCGGGGCCGATGCAGCGTGCGGCCATGATACAACATGCCCCGGCACCTCCCCGTGCCCCGCCAGCCCGCCTTGCCCGTATTTCTGTAGCGCAAGCCGCCTAGTCCCGATTGACGATGCGGCATTGTTGAAACAGGGCTAGATTGAACGCATGGACCATTCGGCCAGCCATGCTTCAGGGGGCATCCATGACCGGGCAACAGCAAGCAAGCGATATCCGCATCATCATCATCGGCGCCGGTATGGCCGGCATCCTCGCCGGCATCAAGCTGAAGGAGGCCGGCTACCGCAACTTCGTGATCTACGAAAAGGCCGACCGCATCGGAGGCACCTGGCGGGAAAACACCTATCCAGGCCTGACCTGCGACGTGCCCTCGCATGCCTACACGTATTCGTTCGAGCCCAACCCGGACTGGAGTCGCCATCTGCCGCCGGGAGACGAGATCCAGGATTACTTCGAGCGCACCGTCGACAAGTACGGTATCCGGGACTTCATGCGTTTCAACGAAGAAATCGTACGCTGCGAGTTTGCCGATGGCGTGTGGTCGATCGAGACCCGCGGGGGCACCCGTGATCAAGCGCCGGTTGTCATCGCTGCCACCGGCGTGCTGCACCACCCGCGCATGCCCGATATCCCCGGCATGGATCGCTTTCAGGGCGCCCTCTTCCACACCGCGCGCTGGGACCACAGTGTGCCGCTGGACGGGCGCCGCATCGGTGTGGTGGGCAACGGCTCCACCGGGGTGCAGATCATCTCCGCCCTGGCCGGGCGCGCCGCGAAACTTCAGCACTTCCAGCGCACCGCGCAGTGGATCATGCCGGTGGAGAACGGCTTTTTCAGCGAAGAGCAGAAACAGGCCTTCCGCAATGATCCTGAACTGCTGCGCTACATGCAGAACGAGCCCGAGTACCTGGCCAGCGTCAAGCGCTTCACCGATGCCATCGTCAAGGTGGATTCACCGGAGATGGCGCAGATCGAAGCCGTCGTTCTGGAGAACCTCGAAAAGAGCGTGCGCGATCCGGTGCTGAAGGAAAAACTGCGCCCGAACTATCGCGCCGCCTGCAAGCGGCTGATTTTCTCGCCGGATTACTACGAGGCCATCCAGCACCCGAATTCGGAGCTGGTGACCGAGGGCATCGAGTGTATCGAAGAGACAGGCATCCGCACCTGCGACGGCCAGTTGCACGAACTGGATGTCATCGCCCTGGCCACCGGCTTCAAGGCGGACATGTTCATGCGCCCGATGAATGTGGTCGGGCGCGACGGTGTGCGCCTCAACGACATCTGGGAGAAGCGCCCCAGCGCCTACCTGGCCGTGACCATGCCGGACTTTCCCAATCTGTTCATGCTCAATGGCCCGACCGGCCCGGTCGGCAACTTTTCCCTGATCGACATTGCCGAGCGCCAGTGGGGCTACATCGAGCAGCTGCTCGATCGTCTGCGCCGCGGCGAAAACCGGGAGATCAGTGTCAGGCCGGAAGCCATGATGGACTACGACCAGCGGCGCATCGCGGCGGCGAAGACCACCATCTTTGGTTCCGGCTGCAGCAGCTGGTATCTGGATGCCGAGGGTGTGCCCGCCACCTGGCCCTGGACCTACCAGGACTTTGCCGATGCGATGCAGGCTCCGGAGCTGGCGCAATTTGATCTGCGCTGACGCGCGTACCGGCCACAAGCGCAACCGTGGGTTTGCATGCGGCGCCTGCATCGACATGTTGAACCAGGGTTGACCTTGACCGGCAATGACGGCGTCATTACCTGCCAGTGTGTGTCGGTGGCTGAGCGTTGCGTCTAGACTGCAGTGCTCCCATCGCCCGAGAGTCAACCGATGAATCGACCCTGGCAGGTGTTGTGCCTCGCCTTTCTGGCACAGAACATGGCCATTGGCATCCCCTTCGGCTCCTTCGGGTTGCTGATCGGTGATATTGCCGATGAGTTTGGTGCGGGGCGCTCCGCCGTGTCCTTCGGTATTGCGCTGGTGATGCTGTCCATGGGGTTGCTGGCGCCATTGCTGGGTCAGCTGCTGGACCGCTGGTCGATTCGCGGCACCATGATGCTGGGCGCGATTGCCGCGGCTGCGGGGTTCCAGCTGGCCTCCCACGCCCACGCCTTGTGGCTGTACCTGCTCAGTTTCGGGCTGATCGTGGGCGTGGGCATTACCGCCATGGGCGTGCTGCCGGCGAGCAAGCTGGCGGCGAACTGGTTTCCGGTGAACACCGGCAAGGCCATCGGTTTTGTCAGCTTGCCGTTACTGGTGGCGGCGGGCCCGCCGCTTTTCGGCGTGATTCTGGCGGAGTCGGGCTGGCGGGAGTTACTGCGGGCTTTCAGCTACGCCTATCTGCTGATGTTGCCGGTGTTGTGGCTCATACGCGACAAACCAGCCGATGCTTCGCTGGCGGTTGCAGCGGTGGAGCCGTCGCCCTCTGGCTCGACCAACAACGGTTCGACCAACACTGGCTTGGCGGACCTGCTGGCCGACCGGCGCCTGTGGCTGCTGGTGCCGGTGGGGGGCATCGCCCTGTCTGGCGGTATCGTGCTCGTCACCCATATCGTTCAGCACGCCCTGGGCCTGGGTATCAGCCTGCCACTGGCCTCCCTGCTGCTGTCGGTGAATGGTATCGCCTCCATGTGCGGGGCACTGTTCTTCGGCTGGCTGAGTGACCGCCTGTCGCCGCTGGGCGCCATCATGGTGAACGTGGCCTTGCAGGCGACGGCCTGGCCGCTGCTGCTGATGCAGAACCAACTGGTCGGTCTCGCCGCCTGCGCCATGGTTGTCGGGCTGTGTGCCGGCGGGGCGCACCCCGCGTTGAGTGCCCTGCTCAACCGGGTTTACGGTGCGGCGCGCTTCGGCACCATGCTCGGCCTGCTCAGCACGCTGGCCCTGCCCTTTACCTTTACCGCCGCGCCGTTGGTCGGGCGGCTCTTCGATATCCGCGGTGACTACACCCTGGGTTTTACGCTGATGGCGGCGCTGTATGTCGGTGTGCTGGTTCTGTTACTGGTGGCAGGCAGGCGGGTGTTTGGTGGGGACGGGCGCCGGGCAAGCCCGGTGCCGCGTCAGTGACCCTGCGGTCATCCCACCCTCAGCGGTGCGCCTGCATGAAGTACGGGTCGAGTGCAAAGCCTTCCGGCGGGTTGAAATAGGTACGGATATGGCAGACCTTGCCGGCATCGTTGATGGTGTAGATCTCGATGCCTTCAAGGGTGACGGGGCGTCCCTTGACGGAGCCGGTAGAGCGCACCACCAGGGCGGCCTGGTCGAGGCAGACCTGCTTCAGTACCGGCTCCAGCTTCCAGGTGTCGCCGTCCTTGAAGGAGTTCTCCCAGCTGTCGCGTACCGCCTGCCGGCCCTGCTTGACGGGGCCGCCGTAAGGATCCTCGAACACGATATCGTCGGCAAAATTGGCGGACCAGCGTGTCTGGTCGCCGGCGTTCCAGGCATCGAAATGCTCATTGATGGCGTGATCGATCTGTTCACGGGTGGGCATGATCGGGCTCCCTTGGCGCTTGGCCGCATTTGTACAGGTTGACGGGGATGCCGCTCATGCGCGGCATGGCGTTGATACTCTGGCGGTGCTCGCTGCAGCTGATCAGCAGGTTGGTGGACACACCGTGGCGGCGCACATCGCTCGACTCGCCCGGCAGGCTGCCAAAGCCGTGGGGTACGGAGACCACGCCTCGACGCAGGTACGGGTCCGCTTCCGCGAAGGTTTCCACACTGCCGTGCTCGGACTCGATGCGCACCCGGTCGCCGGCGTGGATGCCCTCGGCGTGCAGATCCTCGGGGTTCATGTACACCGGGTTGTAGGGCAGGCGTTTTCTGATTGCGGGCAGGTCCTTGCAGGCGGAGTTCAGCGCGTCGCGCTCGCGCCGGGCCGCCAGGCGGTAGGCAAAGGCGGACTGGCGCTCGCCATCCGCCAGTACCGTGCGCAGTTCCGCCGCCACGTCCTCCGGCAGGGTGCTGAAGCGGTGGGGTGAATCCGGGTCCCCGGGTTGCACCCGCTCGGGTGGGTCGTTCAGGACCACGCCGTGGGGGTGTCGCTTGATCTCGTCATAGGGCATGGGCGCGTGGTGTGCGGCGATGCGCAGCAGGTCATCGGTGTCGGGTGCGGTGTCCATCGGCAGCGCCTCGCCCCAGTACTGCAGCGTCAGCCCCAGGCGCCGTGCCAGCCCCCACAGGTAGTACCAGTCGTCGCGCACCTCGGCACCCTCCGGGGGCCTGGCCACCGCTGGCGTGTAGCGGGTGTACGGCTCCGGAAACAGCAGCGCCTCGTAAATGAACATGGGCAGGTCCGGGCGCTCGTACTG
>JBJHBY010000187.1:0-3404 GCA_050485745.1 Gammaproteobacteria bacterium
GCCCACCCTTTATGCCTGCGCCCTGGGCTCGCGACTTGCCAACCGCTTGCTGTTGCCCCTGGGGGAGGCGCCGGTACACAGTGCGGATGCCTTCTATGAGGCGGTCACGGCGCTGCCCTGGTCGAGCCACTTTCCGGTCGACGCCAGCTTTGCGGTGGATTTCTCCGGTACCGGCGCGGCTTTTCGCAATAGCCAGTTCGGTGCCCAGCGCACCAAGGATGCGATCGTCGACCATTTCCGCAGGCAGGACGGGCAGCGGCCATCGGTGGACCTGCAGGCCCCGGCATGGCGGGCCCGGGTGCGGCTCGGCAAGCAGCACGCGGAGGTGGCCATCGATCTGGTCGGGGACAGTCTGCACCGGCGTGGCTATCGCCTCGAGGGCGGTGCCGCGCCGCTGAAGGAAAATCTGGCCGCGGCCCTGCTGCTGCGCGCCGGCTGGCCCGCCCTGGCCGCGCGCGGTGCGGCGCTGATTGACCCGATGTGTGGCTCCGGCACCCTGCTTATTGAGGGGGCGATGATGGCCATGGGCATTGCTCCAGGCTGCGCGCGCGGCGTCTGGAGCTTCGAGCACTGGCGCCACCACGACGCAGCCCTGTGGGCACAGCAGCGGCAGCGTGCCCTGGCCCAGCGCGATGCGGCCCTGGCGCGGCAGTGGCCGGAAATCCGCGGCTATGATGCACAGCCGTCGGCGGTGCGCGTGGCGGAGGCCAACATCGCCCGCGCTGGCCTGGAGGGCCGGGTTCGGGTCATGGCCAAACCCCTGGAGCGCCTGGTGCGGCCCACCCATGATGTCCTGCCCCTGGGGTTGCTGATCACCAATCCACCCTATGGCGAGCGCCTGGGTGATGATGCCACCCTGCCCGACCTCTATCGCCTGCTGGGGGAGCGCCTGCGCAGCGAGTTTGTCGGCTGGCAGGCGGCGGTGTTCACGGGGAACCCTGAGCTGGGCAAGACCATGGGTTTGCGCAGCCACAAACGCTATCGCTTGCTCAACGGCACCCTGCCGGCACAGCTGCTGTTGTTCGATGTGCGCCCCGAGTCCTTCGTCAATACCCGCAGGCCGCCCCTGGGCGCGGGCACCGCCGCCGAGGTACCTGTCGAGCCGCTGAGCCCGGGCGCGCAGATGTTTGCCAATCGACTGCGCAAGAACCACAAGCGTCTCAAGGCCTGGCTGCAACGCGAGGGAGTCAGCTGTTATCGCCTTTATGACGCCGACATGCCCGAGTATGCGGTGGTTGTGGACTGCTACGGTGACCGGGTGCATGTCGCGGAGTATGCAGCGCCCTCGAAAGTCGATGCGGCCGCTGCTGCGCGGCGTCTGGACGAGGTCATGGCGGCAATACCTGTGGCGCTGGCGATCGCGCCGGCCCAGGTCGTGCTGAAGCAGCGTCGTCGCCAGCGTGGCAGCGAGCAATATCAGCGCCAGGCGCGCAGCGAGCAGTGGCTGCCGGTGCGGGAGGGGGTGGCCACATTGCTGGTGAACCTGCAGGACTATCTCGATACCGGGCTGTTTCTCGATCATCGCCCGGTGCGACGCTGGATCGGTGAGTGGGCCGCCGGCGCGCGTTTTCTCAACCTGTTCTGCTACACCGCGACGGCCACGGTGCATGCCGGACTTGGTGGTGCCCGTGAATCCACCAGTGTGGATCTGTCACGCACCTATCTGGACTGGGCAGAGCGCAATCTCGCCGCCAATGGACTGGACCCGCGTCGCCACCGCCTGGTGCGCGCCGATGTTCGCGAGTGGCTGCAACAGGCGGGCCGGGACACCCGCGAACGCTATGATCTGATTTTGCTCGACCCGCCCACGTTTTCCAACTCCAGGCGCATGGACGGGGTGCTGGACACCCAGCGTGACCACGCGGCCCTGATCGAGGCGACGATGGCTGTGCTGAAGCCTGGTGGGCGGCTGATCTTCTCCACCAACTACCGGCGCTTTCAGCTTGACGAAGCGGCACTGGCGGCGTTCCAGATCGAGGATGTGACCCGTGCATCCCTGGATCCGGATTTCGAACACTCCGCCGGCATCCACCGTTGTTGGGTTCTGCGCCATCCGCCCCAGGTCTCGCCCTGGGACACAGTGCGCTTGCGTAGGCTGGGTTAGCGCGAATGCGCGTAACCCAGCGTTCTCACCTTCGGTGAATTTCCCGCGGAACTGACGACGTCGTGCAGTAGGCTGGGTTAGCGCGAAGCGCGTAACCCAGCGTCCCCACCCAAGGCGCGATGTCCACCAGACTCGCTCACGAGGTACGAGGGGTGCTTCGCAAATAGCCATGGCGCGCAGATTCAGGCGAGGGTGACAACGCTGGGTTACGCGGCGCAGCCGCTAACCCGGCCTACGGCTCCATACCCAGTCGCGATGGGGGATATACCCGAATCGTACGTTTTTCGGCGTCTCCCTCCCCCTCACCGCCGCCGGGTTTTCGCCATACCTGAGCGGCGCTTCCTGGCTGCACCGCGAGGCGAAGGGACCTCACCCCGGGGCGGCAGGCCGGTATGCTGGGTCAGCAGGGGCTTGCCTGGTCGGCGGCCGTGAGCACTGGCGTGGCCCGCGGGCTGCCGGGGCGGGATCAGGTGGCGCTTGCCGTAGCCGATCAGGTCCGCGCGGCCCATGCGTTTCAGGGCGTCCCGCAGCAGTGGCCAGTTGTCCGGGTCGTGATAGCGCAGGAAAGCCTTGTGCAGGCGCCGTGCACGCAGTCCGCGGGCACTGAACACCGGCTTGCTGTCGCGCCCGATCCGGTGCAGCGGGTCTCGGCCTGAATAGTACATGGCGGTGGCGTTGGCCATCGGCGAGGGGTAGAACGTCTGTACCTGGTCGGCGCGGAAGCCGTTCTTCTTCAGCCACAGGGCGAGGTTCATCATATCCTCGTCGGTGGTGCCGGGGTGCGCGGCAATGAAATACGGGATCAGGTACTGTTCCTTGCCCGCCTCCTTCGAGAAGCGCTCGAACAGTGCCTTGAAACGGTCGTAGGTGCCGATCCCGGGCTTCATCATTTTTGACAGCGGGCCTGCCTCGGTGTGTTCCGGGGCGATTTTCAGGTAGCCGCCAACGTGGTGCGTGACCAGTTCGCGCACGTACTCCGGGGTTTCCACCGCGAGATCGTAGCGCAGGCCCGAGGCGATCAGCACCTTCTTGATCCCTGGCAGCTCCCGCACCGAGCGGTACAAATGCACCAGCGGCATCTGGTCCGTATCCAGATTGCTGCAGATACCGGGGTAGACGCAGGACAACTTGCGGCAGCTGCGTTCGATGGTCTTGCTGCGGCAGGCCAGGCGCCACATGTTGGCGGTGGGGCCGCCCAGGTCCGAGATCACGCCGGTGAAGCCGGGGGTTTGGTCGCGGATGCGCTCGACCTCGCGCACGATGGAATCCTGCGAGCGGCTCTGGATGATGCGCCCTTCAT
>JBJHBY010000187.1:3414-7067 GCA_050485745.1 Gammaproteobacteria bacterium
GTCGCCATAGGTCGGGTGGGGTACACGCTGGTAGGGCAGCTCGAACACCGTGTCCAGCTCGTCGGTCTGCAGCGGAACCGGGGGCGGATTCAACCATACATCGCGGTCGCCGTGGGCCTGCACCAGAGCACGGGCGTTGCCCGGGTTGGTCTCCAGGTGCAGTACACGGGCGGCGTGGGCGTACAGTACCGGATCGCCCTTGACGGCCTCGAAGGCCGGCAGCCTGACCACACTGCGCGCCGGGTCGGGCCGCGCCTTGCGTGCCGCCAGGGGGTCGAGAATGCGCACCACCTGCGTTTCAGCGGCGTCCGCAGGCGGGGCATTGTTCGCGCAGGGCGAGGCCTCGGGCATCTCCTGGTAGGGGTTCTGTCGGGCCTCCACGGGGCCCGGGGTATCCAGGTCCGATGAGTCGATGACGGTCCAGCCGGCGGGAATCCCGCGGCGCATGAAGGCGGTGCCGCGAACATCGCGAATATCGGCGATGTCCTGGCCCTCGGCGAGACGATGCACCACTTCGACGATGGCGCGCTCGGCGTTGCCGTAGAACAGCATGTCGGCCTTGCTGTCCACCAGGACGGAGCGGCGCACCGTGTCGCTCCAGTAATCGTAGTGTGCGATACGGCGCAGGCTGGCCTCGATGGAACCGATCAGGATCGGCACATCCCTGAAGGCTTCCCGCGCGCGCTGGGCGTAGACGGTCACGGCCCGGTCCGGGCGGCGGCCACCGACATTGCCCGGGGTGTAGGCGTCGTCGTGGCGCAGCTTCAGATCGGCTGTATAGCGGTTGATCATCGAATCCATGTTGCCGGCGGCGACCCCGAAGCACAGAGTGGGGCGGCCCAGCGCCCGGAATGGCTCGGCGGACTGCCAGTCGGGCTGGGCGATGATGCCGACGCGATAACCCTGGGCCTCCAGTACCCGGCCAATCACCGCCATGCCGAAGCTGGGATGGTCGACGTAGGCATCCCCGGTGACGAGAATGACGTCGCAGGCGTCCCAGCCCAGCTGGTCCATTTCCTCGCGGCTCATCGGCAGGAAGGGAGCGGGGGTCAGGCACTCCGCCCAGTACTTGCGATAACTGAACAGGTGCGGGGGGTCGCTGCGGGGCGTGTGCTTCGGTGCGGCTTGCATGGGGGCGGTACCGGGAACTGGATGTCCATTATACGCGCAGGCCGCACCCCGCAGCCACAGGGGCTTCGGGTCGTGTACCATTGGCCGCTGTGATCAGTGGCCGCAGGACATTCGAACGATGGAGCACACATACCGCCTGGTGATCAGCTGCCCCGACCGCGTCGGCATCGTCGCCCGGGTCAGCCAGTTCGTCTCCGAGTACCGGGGCTGGCTCACCGAGGCCAATCACCATGCCGACCCGGACACCGGGCGCTTCTTCATGCGCAACGAAATCCGCGCCGACTCCCTGTCGATCAGCCTGCGCGAGTTCCGTTCGGCCTTTACCCCCATCGCGGATGATTTCGGCATGGACTGGTCGATCCGCGATTCCACCGAGCGCCGGCGCGTGGTGTTGCTGGCCAGCCACGCCAGCCATTGCCTGGCGGATATCCTGCACCGCTGGCATGCAGGGGAGTTGTTCTGCGAGATTCCCTGTGTCATCTCCAACCACGAAAACCTGCGTGCCATGGTGGAATGGCACGAGATCCCCTTTATTCACGCACCGGTGCCGAAGGGAGACCCGGTGGCGAAGGCCGAGGCCCTGCAGCAGGTCAGGGCGCTGGTGGCGGAGCAGGATGCGGATACCGTGGTGCTGGCGCGCTACATGCAGATCATCCCCCCCGAGATGTGCCGCGAATACGAGGGGCGCATGATCAACATCCATCATAGCTTCCTGCCCTCGTTTATCGGCGCCAACCCCTACCAGAAGGCCTACGATCGCGGCGTCAAGCTGATTGGGGCCACCAGCCACTACGTCACGGAACAACTGGACGAGGGTCCGATCATCGAGCAGGACGTGATTCGTGTTGGGCACCGGCACCAGGTCGACGACCTGGTACGTCTGGGCAAGGATGTGGAGAAGGCGGTGTTGTCCCGGGCCCTGCGCAACCATCTCGAGGATCGGGTCATCGTCCATGGCAACAAAACGGTGGTGTTTGACTGACGCCCGTCATCGTGGTGTCTCTGTTCTGTCATATTAATGTCATACTGGTTGGGTCTAATGCGCGCGAAGTCTACCGGGACGCGAGCGATCGATGCAGACCAAGACCATTCTCATCGTTGACGATGAAAGCCCCATCCGCGAGATGATCCGGGTGGCCCTGGAAATGGCCGAGTTCGACTGCCTGGAGGCGGAGAACGCGCAGCAGGCCCATGCCGCTGTGGTCGACCATCGCCCGGACCTGATCCTGCTCGACTGGATGCTGCCCGGCAGCAGCGGCATCGAGGTGCTGCGCCGCCTGCGCCGCGAGGACCTGACCCGGGATACCCCGGTGATCATGCTCACCGCCAGGGCTGGGGAAGACAACAAGATCCAGGGTCTCGACGTCGGTGCCGACGACTACATCACCAAGCCCTTTGCGCCCCGTGAGCTGGTGGCCCGTATCAAGGCCGTGCTGCGCCGCAGTGGCAGCCTGGATGACGAGGAGAGTATCGACGTGCGTGGCCTGCGCCTGGACCCGGCCAGTCATCGCGTGTTCATTGCAGATCAACCGGTGGTTATGGGCCCCACCGAGTTTCGCCTGCTCAAGTTCTTCATGACCCACCAGGAGCGGGCCTACACCCGCGGGCAGTTACTGGATCACGTCTGGGGCGGCAACGTCTACGTCGAGGAGCGTACGGTTGATGTGCATATTCGCCGCCTGCGCAAAGCCCTGCAAACTGATGCGGTGGACTATGGCGGCCTGATCCAGACGGTGCGGGGCACGGGCTATCGCTTCTCCACCACCGGAGTCGCGCTCTGACCCTTGTGGCGGCGAACCATGCCGGCATGCGGCCGTTTGTTCATGTTCCCGGGCGCTCCGGGCTGAGGTAGCATCGCTCCATGTATCAGCAACACTGGACGATCGAGCTGCGCCGCCTGGGGCTCTGGCTGTTGCTGGCCCTGCTGCTGGGCTGGCTGCTGGAGATTCCGGGCTGGGCCGTCGCCGCGGTGGCCCTTGGCTATGCCCTGCGGCTGCTCTACGATCTGCGCCGCCTGCAACAGTGGTTGCTGAAACGCCCCGCCGACACTCCGCCTGAAGCTCCCGGCTTGTGGGGCGACATCATGGACGCGCTGTATCACCGCCAGCGCCGTGACCGCGAAGAGCGCGAGCGTCTGCAGGCCCTGATCGTCTACCTGCGGGAATCCCTGACCTCGCTGCCCTATGGTGCCGTCATGGTCGACGCCGCCGGCGATATCGAGTGGTGCAATCCGGCGGCGACCGATATGCTCGGCCTGCACTATCCACAGGATAGCGGTTTTCCTCTCGTCAACCTGGTACGCGATCCGGCCTTCATCGCCTATTTCGAGGCAGAGACCTATGACCGCGCCCTGGATCTGCCGAGCCCGGTGGATCGTCGCCGGACCTTGCAGCTGCACATCAGCTTCTTCGGACGACGTTCACGCCTGGTGTTCGTGCGCGATATCACCCAGACCCGGCGTCTGGAGCAGATGCGCAAGGACTTCGTGGCCAATGTCTCCCACGAGTTGCGCACCCCGCTGA
>JBJHBY010000188.1:0-7034 GCA_050485745.1 Gammaproteobacteria bacterium
CTACTACACCACGTCGAAGAGCCCCGTGATGTCCTACGCCAGCTGGTGGCTTAACTACCACACCCCGATCAATGACGAGGAGGTCGAGCTGACCTCCGGTGTGATCGTCGCCAGCCTGACCGGGGAGCCGCTGCCGGAGGAGTTCAACGAGTTCTACCCCCTCTCCGCCATCGCCGCCTTTGGCTCCGATGTGGAGATCTGGGAGACCAAGCGCTACCGCAGTGACCCGATTCTGTGTGACGGCGACGGCCCCATCAACAAGCTGCGCAAGTGGTACGAGCGCTTCTACCTGCCCCGCGCGCAGGAGGCCTGGGACGAGCCCGAGCGCACCATCAGCAGCGTCAGGGCGAAAAGCGAGGCCTGAAAGAGGCCTGAAACCGGCAGGCCGTGGCAGCAACCCTGCCCGGCCGGCTCAGAACTCCGAAGCGACGCCGAAGTAATCCTGGTATTCCCGCACCCGGGCACGCTCGGCGGCTACGTCCAGGCCGGTGTCGTCGAAGCGATGCTTGTGGCCACCGTGCTTGTCCGCCGGGTTGGCACGGATATAGGCATCGATGGCGCCGGCCAGCTGCGGCGAGAAATCCAGCCCCAGGGCCCTGTAGGCCTTCTCCACCGCACCCGCCTGGGAGCTCATGAACTCGCCGAACTGGATATCGACCACGCGGGAGGGGTCGATCACCCCCGACTGTCGCGAGCGCAGGGAGGCATTCAGGGCGAAGACGCAGCTGTCGGCCCACTCCCTGGCGACCTCGCCGACATCGATGTCGTCACTGCCCGCGGCGCGCAGGGTGGGAATCATACTGGCCAGTGAAGAGACGATTTTCAGCGGGTCGCGATGGGTCTGGATCAGGCGCGCATCCGGGTATTCCGCCAGCAAGGCCTCCAGCCCCCACAGATGTGCGGGGGACTTCAATACCCAGTGCGGTCGGGCGTAACGCCATTGCAGGTACTGCAGCATGCGCCGGTGAAAGCGGTAGGACGGGCCCAGATCACAGTGCTGCAGCCAGTGTGCGTAGGTCGGCAGGCGATAGATGGTGCTGAACTGCATGCTGGTAAAGGCATAGGCCGTGATCGCCACGCACTCCTGGGGCAGGGCCGCGCCCATGCGATGCATGTTTTCCACCCCCGGCATCAGGTAGTGGGAGAACTTCAGGCGCCGATCCTGGGCCGCGATGCGCGGGTCGCTATCATAGGTATCGGCCTCGGGCGGCGGGAAGGGTTGAGCCGCCTCCCAGGTCATCGGCACCCGGTTGTTGCGATCCAGTGCCATCAGCTCGTGCAGGATGGTGGTGCCGGTGCGGGGCATGCCGATGATGATCACCGGCTCGCGGATTTCCTGCGCGGCAATCTCCGGGTGGCGCTTGAACCAGTCCTGCAGGCGCAACTGCACCTCCAGGCCATCCAGCAGGGAGCGGCGTGCGATTGCCCGGCCCACGGTATTGAGGTGGGCCTCGTCTTCCAGGGAGCGGGCCAGGATGGCCAGTTCCTCACGGAAAGGCCCGGGGCCGAAGTCCTCCAGGCGGGTGCTGCGTTGCGCCTCGGCAATCAGCCGCTCCGGCTCCAGGCTGGAGCGGGACAGGCCAAGGCCGCGGGCGGCCCGGCCGAGGCCGTTGATGGCGCGGATCGGCCAGTGCATGCGCGGAACATGGATCATCGGATCAGGACTCCCGGACAAGGACTCAGCGACCCAGGCTGGCGAACTTCACCACCCGGGCCTGTGGTGTAGGCACATCACCGCTGACCAGCAGGTAGCGCCAGTACATCAGGCCGCTGACACGGCCCTCGGTATCCAGCCAGTTGGGCAGGCCCGGATCGCGGTGCGCCACGATCATGCGGAAGCTGCCATCCGGCTCGAGCAGGGTCTGGGAACGATTCAGCGACACCGGGCGGCGACGGTAGTCGAAGGTCTGCATGAAGCGCGTCCACAGGTTCAGGTTGGCGAAGCGGCAGGTCGGGAAGCGCCCCTCGATCACCAGCGCCTCGTCGGGCATCAGCACAAACGGCGCCATGGCGTAGTGGGCATGCACATTGCCATAGCCGGTGGCCTCGCTCAGCCATTGGCCCGGTGCGTTGAAATGATTGGGGCGGGTCGACACCCAGGGCAGCGGTGGCAGTTCATGGGGCTTGGGCTGCTCCAGGGTCATGCCGCGCACAAAGTTGGCGACGGCGTGAATGCGCCGGGCGATGCCCTCGTCGCCGTCCGCGGGTGCCAGCGCCGGTGCGTCCAGTGGCTCGACACTCAGGGGAATGTGCAGGTTCGGGTCCGCCGCCACACAGTTGCGGGATTCATAGTAGTGGCGGGTGGTGATCTGGCCGGCGCTGGCGTCGGACTTCAGCCAGTTGCCGCGCTCGGGGCGCTCGGGGCTGACGAGGATCTCGAAGTTGCCCTCGGCATCGGCCTGCAGCTCGGTGTCGTCGATCGCCGAGATCGAGCGACTGGCGGCGCGCCCCTCCGCGGAGCCCCCCTCGATGGTGAACGAGGTGAACGTGGCCGAGGCCAGGTTGCCGCGGATGCGGTAGCGGCGGTCACCGCGAATGGGTGCGAAGTAATAGAGCGCGTCGGGGTTGTCCCCCAGCAGCTTGCGGCCGGGGGTCACGTAGCGCTGAAAAACCGGGCGCTCCGGATCCGCCTCCAGCCAGAAGTGCAGGCCGGTTTCCAGCACGTGCAGGATGAAGCGCTGGCCCTCGGCGATGTCCTCGGGCCGCTCGATGTTCCAGGCCGGCCCCAGGTACTCCATCTGCACCTGATTAATGGTCTCCAGCAGGGCCTGCATCGCCCGCCGGCTGGCCACGCCGCTGTCGGCCGCCTGCGCAAGGGGGCTGGTACCCAGTGCACCCAGGCCGGTGGCCACGCCACCGAGCAGGCCCGCGGTTTTCACGAACTCGCGTCGATCCATGCCCTTCACCCTCTTATCGTTATACGGCTATGGCTTGTCGATGCACCCGGGCGACCACTGCACGCCTGAACGCACTCGCGGGAGTCTACTCCAGGTGCGGGCCGCCGCAAGGGTGCGGGGCCCATCAATAATCAAACGGTAATCTATTAACCTCTGCGGGCCGGCCGGGGTCATGCCCGGGTCGCCACACCCTGGTAGTTGAAACCGGCGATACGCGGGGTGCGCGGCATGTAATGGGTCTGCAGGGACTCGATGCGAAAGCCGGTATCCCGCAGGTACTGGTCGATGGGGCGGTTGACGTTGCAACCGCCGCAAAGCTTCTTCCACAGGGGGTTGATGCGATCCTGCCAACGCTGCACCCCCGGGTCCGGGGCGCGACCGTGCTCGCAGAACAACAATTGCCCATCTGGCTTCAGCACCCGACGCATCTGCTCCAGGGCCCGGCGCCAGTCCGGGATGGTGCACAGGGTGAAGGTCAGCAACACGGTATCCACGCTGTCGTCCTCCAGGGGGATCGCCTCCCCGGGCAGGGCCAGCCACTCCACCGGAAACGGCGCCTTCGCCAGGTTCTTCCGCGCCTTGCGCCGCATGCCCTCCGAAGGCTCCAGGCCCCACACCATCTCGACCTGCCGGGGATCATAGAGCGGGATGTTCAGGCCCGAGCCCATGCCCACCTCCAGCACCCGGCCCCGCGCCATGGGGACCACCTTGCGGCGTTGCTCCATGATCACCGCATTGCCACAGGCGCAGTTGATGACATGGGGCAGGATGCGGTTTTCGTAGAAGGACATATCTGTACCTCGCCGGAGGAGTCGTCGCCGGATCGGAAAGACTCTACAGCACGATGCACCGCACGTCACCGCACCCACCTCCGCGGGCGGGGCTGCCCCTGTGATAGGATGCCCATCCACACTGCCAGTGCCTGCGCACGCCGGCACCAGGGCGACACCATGATCGGTATCGAGCTGGACCTGCAGCTAGATTACAAAGTCGGCACCGCGGGAGCCGACTTCGTCTTCAATGTTCATGCCGCCGGGACTCCCCAACAGTACATCCTTGAGGAGTCACTGCAACTCGACCCCGTCGTGCCCAGCCGGATTGACACCGACCCCCTGACCCGAATTCGCTACCTGCGCCTGCACGCCGCTCCGGGGCCGCTGCGGCTGCATTACTGCGCCCGGGTGACGATCGACCACCACCTGGCCCAACCGGAACAACTCAGTGAAATTCCGGTGAGCCAGCTGCCTGCCGGTGTACTGCCCTACCTCTACCCCAGTCGCTACTGCCAGTCAGACCGGCTGGTGCGACTGGCGACAAACGAGTTCGGCGCGCTGCCCCCCGGCTACTCCCGGGTGCAGGCCATACTCGACTGGGTACGGCGACATGTCAGCTTCACCTGGAATGTTTCCGACACCAGCACCTCCGCCATCGAAACCCTGATCGGGCAAGTCGGTATCTGCAGGGATTTTGCCCACCTCATGATCGCCCTGTGCCGCGCCCTGGGTATGCCCGCACGCATGGCCACCGGCACGGACTACGGAGCCGACCCATCCCTGGGCGACCCGGATTTCCATGCCTACGTAGAGGTCTATCTGGGCGGACGCTGGTACATCTTCGACCCCTCAGGCACCTGCCTTCCCATGGGCTTTGTGCGTATCGGTACCGGTCGCGACGCCGCCGATGTCGCCTTTGCCTCGATCTTCGGTGAAGTGCAGGCCGAGGCGCCACGAGTCCGGGCCCAGGCCCTGGAGGATCCGGAACAGCGGCTGGAAATGCCGCGCGCCTGTGAGGATATGCTCTCGACCGACAGCGGGCCGCCTCCCCTCTGAGCACGTCACAACCCAGACCCGGGGCGCAGCCTGTCCATGGCCGGGGCAAGGGCTTATAGTGACGCGTAACGACCCTGCGGCGAAGACCTTCCGGAGGCCCCATGCGCGAGACCCGCTACACCTTCTGCCGGACCTGCGAGGCCACCTGCGGCCTGGAAGTCGACGTCGAGGACAACCGGGTGGTGGCAATCCGCCCGGACAAGCAGCATGTGGTCAGCAAGGGTTACTCCTGCGTCAAGGGCATTCACTTCGACCAGGTGCAGAACAGCCCGGACCGCATCACCCGGCCCCTGAAGCGGGTGGATGATCGTTGGGAGGCGATCGGCTGGGATCAGGCTATCGATGAGATCGGCGCGCGCATCCGCAGCATCGTCGAGCGCGACGGGCCCGATGCCTTCGCCCATCTGGTGGGTTCCGCTGGGGGGGCCAACGTGCTGGCGCCGATGTTCCGCAACGCCCTGTACAAGGCACTGGGCTCGCGCCGCATGTATGGCACCGGCACCTGCGACACCACCAACAAATTCCGCGTCTGCGAGGATATGTACGGCTCACCGTTCCAGCTGCCCTACCCCGACGTGGACCGCACCGAATTCCTGATGGTGCTGGGCGCGAACCCGGCGGTCTCCGGCAATACCCTGTATCACCTGCCGCAGTCCGTGCAGCGACTGAAAGCCATTACCAAACGCGGCGGACGCGTGGTGTTCATCAACCCGCGCCGTATCGAGACGGCCCAGGCCGGCGAGCACCTCTTCATCCGCCCCGACACCGATCTGTACTTTCTCGCCGCCTTCTGCAACGAGCTGATCCGTAACGGCGGCGTCGATACGGCGCGGGTGGAGCGCTTTATGAAGGGCTTCGACACCCTGCGCGAGGTGGTGGCGGACTGGACACCGGAGAAACAGGCCGCGGTCACCGGCATTGATGCGGACGTGCTGCGCGACCTGGTGCGCAGCCACCGGCAGGCCCGGGGCGCCGGCCTGTACATGGCCACCGGCGTCAACCAGGGCCGCAGCGGCACCCTGTGCTTCTGGCTGCTGGAGTGCATCAACGCCCTCTCCGGCAACCTCGACCGCCGCGGCGGCATGCTGATGGGCCAGGGCATCGTCGACATGGCCGGCGAGGTGAAAAAAGCCGGCGACGTGACCCTGCGCCACGACCGCGACGATGGCCTGCCCAGCGTGGTGGGGCTGCAGCCCTCCGGCATGCTGGCACCGGACATCGAGCAGGGCCGCGTCAAGGGCATGATCGTCGAGGCCAGCAACCCGCTGCTGGCCTGCAGCAACCCGGACGGGCGACTGGACCGCGCCTTCGGGCAACTGGAACTGCTGGTGTGCATCGACCTGTTCCGCAACGAAGTCGGCAACCTGGCCCACTACATCCTGCCCGCCCCCACCTGGCTGGAGCGCGCCGAGATTCCCTACGCCCTGCAGAGCTTCATGGCCTGCACGCCGGTGCCCTATATGACCTACAGCGACGCGGTGGTGGCGGAACCCGAGGGGGTGCGCCACGAGTGGTGGATCTACAGCCGCCTGGCGGAGGCCGCCGGTGCCACCATGTTCGGCAAGCGCTGGCTGGCGGCCCTGCTGAAGCTCAACACACGCCTGGCCTACGCTCCCCGGCGCTGGCTGCGGCGCCTGGCGCTGACGCCGGAGAAAATGATCAGCGGCATGCTGCGCCAGGCGAAGCTGCCCGGTGCCCGGGACTTCGTGAAGAAACACCCCCACGGCATCCTGCTGCCGGAGAACAGCGGCGATAACTTCCTGGGCACGCCCCGGGTGCTCACCGACGACGGCAAGGTCAACCTCGCCCCGGCGGCCTATGTGGCCACCTTCCGTGAGCGGGCCGAGGCGCTCTACCAGGAGGAACTGGCCCAGCGCGACCACTTCAAGCTGATCGGCAAGCGCGAGATCAAGCGCATGAACAGTGCCTCCGCCAACGTACCCCGGCTGGTCAAGGACGCCAGCAACTTCGCCTGGATCCATCCGCAGGACGCCGACGCACTGCAGTTGCGCAGCGGCGACAGGTTGCGGGTCAGCTCCCGCTACGGGGTGATCGAGGTACCGGTCAAGATCAGCGACGAGATGATGCCGAAGACCGTCGCCATCCCCCAGTGCTGGGGGCACCGCAACGCCGACGGCCTGCGCCACGCGCAGCAGCACCCGGGGGTGAACTCCAACTACCTGGCCGGCGACGGGCCGGACAACATCGAGGCGCTGTCGGGGATGTCACACCTGTCGGGGATTGCTGTGGAGCTGAGCCGGGTGGGGTGAGGGGATCATATCCGCAATGGCATGCTTTGCGCGCTGCA
>JBJHBY010000189.1:0-3272 GCA_050485745.1 Gammaproteobacteria bacterium
CAGGGGACCCGGCGGCAGCGCCGCCGGGCGCTCGACAGGGCCGGCATGGCCCCTGCCACGGCCCCGACACCCGGCCCCGGGAGATCCTCGGGGCCTGCCCTTGGGTACGGCCGACCGCGGCGATATAATGTCTGATTAATCACCCGGGCCACCCCAGCCGAGACGCCATGAGCGACAAACCCCGCAAGCTGTACATCAAGACCCACGGCTGCCAGATGAACGAATACGACTCCGCGCGTATTCGCGACCTGCTGGGGACCTCCCATGGCCTCGAGACCACCGATGACCCGGAAGAAGCGGACGTTCTGCTGCTCAACACCTGCTCCATCCGCGAAAAGGCCCAGGAAAAAGTTTTCCACCAACTGGGGCGCTGGAAGCAACTGAAAGCGCGCAAGCCCGACCTGGTGATCGGCGTTGGCGGCTGTGTGGCCAGCCAGGAGGGGGCCGCCATCGGTGAGCGCGCGCCCTATGTCGACCTCATCTTCGGCCCCCAGACCCTGCACCGCGTGCCCGACATGCTGGAACAAAAGCGCCCCCAGGGGCCGGTCCTGGTCGATGTCACCTTCCCCGAGATCGAGAAATTCGACCGCCTGCCCGAGCCCAGCACCGATGGCCCCAGCGCCTTTGTTTCGGTCATGGAAGGCTGCTCAAAATACTGCACCTTCTGCGTGGTGCCCTATACCCGCGGAGAAGAAGTCAGCCGCCCCCTCGACGATGTCATCGCCGAGGTCGCCCACCTCGCCGGGCAGGGCGTGCGCGAAGTCAACCTGCTGGGCCAGAACGTCAATGCCTACCGCGGGCGCAACCATCTGGGAGAGGCCATCGACTTCGCCGAGCTGCTGACCTGGGTGGCGGCGGTGCCTGGCATCGAGCGCATCCGCTACACCACGTCCCATCCGGTCGAATTCAGCGATGCGCTGATTGAGGCCTACGCCGAAATTCCGGCACTGGTCAGTCATCTGCACCTGCCGGTGCAGAGCGGCTCGGACCGCATTCTGGCCGCGATGAAACGCGGCCACACGGCGGCGGAGTACGTCGATAAGGTCGAGCGCCTGCGCGCGGTGCGCCCCGGCATCAGCCTGTCCTCGGATTTCATCGTCGGCTTCCCCGGGGAGACAGAGCGCGATTTCGAGGACACCATGGACCTGATCGCACGGGTGGGCTTCGACCATTCCTTCAGCTTCGTTTACAGTGCGCGCCCCGGCACCCCTGCAGCAACACTGCCCGACGACACCCCCGAGGCGCTGAAGAAACAGCGCCTGGCCCTGCTGCAGCAACGCATCAACCAGCAGGCCATGGCGATCAGCCGGCACATGGTGGGCGGCGTCGAGCGCATTCTGGTCAGCGGCCCCTCGAAGCGCGACCCCGGGCAGCTCTCCGGGCGCACAGAGAACAACCGGGTCGTGAATTTTCAATCGAATAATCAATCACTTGCCGGAGAGTTTTGCAACGTCGTGATTCGCGAAGCACTGCCCAACTCGCTGCGCGGCGAGCTGCTCGACAGCGTCGGCCCGGGCTGATGCCCGTCGCGGGCAGCGGGCATGGTTTTCCCGAAACCCCAATGGCGTTATCCTAGGCCTCCATGTTTCCAGCCGCGATGCGGCCAGACCCCGACGCTTGAATACATCATCCTCGACCCAAGCGGTTCTCACCCTGGAACCGGCGGACCATCGCCAGCTGGCCAATGTCTGTGGCCCATTCGACGAGCACCTGCGCCTGATCGAACAGCGCCTCGGTCTGCGCATCAACTCCCGCGGCAATGTCTTCCAGCTCGACGGCCGTCCCGGGCCCGTGGCCACAGGGCGGCAGATCCTGCTCGACCTGTTCGGGGAGTCGCGCCGCGGAACCCATCTCACTCCCGAACTGGTGCACCTACACTTGCAAACCTCCAAGCCGGAAACCGACGCCCCCGACACAGATGCCCCGAGCGGCGCCGAGATCCATACGCGCAAGCTCCAGGTCAAACCGCGCGGCCTGAATCAGCAGGCCTACGTCAAGCGCATCCGCGAGCACGATCTGAATTTCGGTGTCGGCCCGGCCGGTACCGGCAAGACCTATCTTGCGGTGGCCTGCGCCGTCGAGGCCCTGCTGGCGGACCGGGTGCGGCGCATCCTGCTGGTGCGCCCGGCGGTGGAAGCCGGTGAAAAGCTGGGCTTCCTGCCCGGCGATCTCGCGCAGAAGATCGACCCCTACCTGCGCCCGCTCTACGATGCGCTCTATGACATGCTCGGCTTCGAGACGGTGCACAAGCTGATCGAGCGCAACGTCATCGAGATCGCCCCCCTGGCCTATATGCGCGGGCGCACCCTCAACGAGGCGTTCATCATCCTCGACGAGAGCCAGAACACCACGCGCGAACAGATGAAGATGTTCCTCACCCGTATCGGCTTCGGCTCCACCGCGGTGATCACCGGGGATGCCACCCAGATCGACCTGCCCCGCGGCAACCACTCCGGCCTGATTCACGCCCTGCGGGTTCTGGAGAACGTCAAGCACATCAGTTTTACCTGGTTCGAGTCCCGGGATGTGGTACGCCACCCCCTGGTGCAGGCCATCGTCGAGGCCTATGCCGCTTTCGACGATACCGCCGACGTGCAGGACAAACCGCGGCGATGAACGCTCTCGACCTCGACCTGCAGACAGCCTGTGCGGATACCGCGGGTCTGCCCGTGGCAGACGACTTCCGGCGCTGGGCGCTGGCGGCGCTGGCCGACCACGGCAACACTGTGGAACTGACCGTGCGCCTGGTGGACGAGGCGGAAATGCAGGCGCTCAACCGGCGCTATCGCGGCCAGGACAAGCCCACCAACGTGCTGTCGTTCCCGGCCGAACTGCCCGATGAGCTCGACCTGCCCCTGCTCGGTGACCTGGTGATCTGTGCACCCCTGGTGGCGCGCGAAGCGGCGGACCAGGGCAAACCGGCACGGGCCCACTGGGCACACCTGGTGGTGCATGGCATCCTGCACCTGCGCGGACACGACCACATCGAAGACGACGAGGCGGAACACATGGAGGCGGAGGAAATCCGCATTCTCGCCAGCCTTGACTACCCCGACCCCTATGAAGTCGCCCCACCGGAGGACAGAACCCAAAGTCATGAGCGACGATCGATCTAGGGCCTGCCATCATTCCCCCCTGGCGTCGCGGGGGTGGCGGGGTTGGGGCGGGGCGCCGACGGGGGGGGGAGTGTGGGGGGGGCACAAGACCCAAGCGCACACCACGATGGGCGCCCAACCCGCGCCACCCCCACGGGGGGGGGGGGGGTGGTGTGG
>JBJHBY010000189.1:3282-6983 GCA_050485745.1 Gammaproteobacteria bacterium
GGATCTTGGGCCTTCCATCTTTCCCCCCTGGCTTCGCGTTGCTGCGGTTTTGGGGGACAGCCACTCCGCGAGGAGGAAGTTTGGTGGGCCCAAATGACCAACGAGCAACGCAGCATGGCCGCCAAACCGGCGCAACCCGAAGGGGTGGGGCTGTTTGGATGCAGTGCCACGTCAGTCGTTGCTCGCGTACGTCCAGTACGCCACGCGCCTCCTTCCTTGCCCTGCATCCAAACAGCCTCCACCGCGACGCCCGGGGGGATTGATGACAGGCCCTAGTCACGATCCGGGAGACAAGTCCTGGATCGAAAAGATTGCCCAGGTGTTTTCGTCCGAACCCCGGACCCGGGAGGATCTCATGGAAGTCATGGAGGTCGCCCAGGAAAACGAGATCATCGACGCGGATGTCCGCAACATCATCGAGGGCGCGCTGCAGGTCAGCGCCATGCAGGTGCGTGAGATCATGGTGCCACGCCCGCAGATGGAGGTGATCCGCGCCGACCAGCCCCTGTCCAGAATCCTGCCGCGCATCATCGAGGCTGGCCACTCTCGCTACCCGGTAATCGGCGAGGCCATGGACGAAGTACTGGGGGTGCTGCTGGCCAAGGATCTGCTGCCCCAGATCCTGCAACCCGATGGCGACCAGTTCGACCTGGTCAAGCTGCTGCGCCCGGCGACGTTCGTTCCCGAGAGCAAGCGTGTCAACGTGCTGCTGCGGGAGTTCCGCGAAAACCGCAACCACATGGCCATCGTCATCGATGAGTACGGCGGCGTCTCCGGGCTGGTCACCATCGAGGATGTGCTGGAAGAAATCGTCGGCGACATCGAGGACGAACACGACGTCGAGGAGGATGCCTTCATTCGCAAGGTCACCGACGACGATTACATCATCAAGGCCCTGACCCCGATCGAGGATTTCAACGAGCGTTTCCAGGCCCGTTTCAGTGACGAGGAATTCGATACCATTGGCGGCATCATCCTGCAGCAGTTCGGCTATCTGCCCCGACGCAACGAGGTCGCGACCATCGACGGCTACCAGTTCAAGGTCCTCAACGCCGACAACCGCCAGATCCATCTGTTGCGGATGACCCGGGCAGCGGAGCACTGATCGCGCATGCAGGCAGCGCAAGCAATTCGCGGCTGGCGTGGCGACAGTCTCGCCCTGGTGGCGGGAGGGCTGGTCACCCTGTCCCTGGCGCCCTTCGGCCTGTGGCCGCTCGGCATCCTGTCCTGCGCACTGCTGCACTGGCTGCTCGGAACCGCCTCAGCGAGTCAGGGCCTGCGCCAGGGCTGGTGGTACGGAGTGGGGCTGTTCGGCAGCGGCGTGTCCTGGGTCTACGTCAGCATCCACATCTACGGCGCCGCGCCGGTGCCCCTGGCCGCGCTGCTCACCCTGCTGTTCTGTCTCGGCCTCGCGTTACTGCCGGCCATAACCGCCTGGTGCTATGTGCGCTGGGTGAGAGACTCCCTCGCCGGCCAGACCCTCGGCTTCGCGGCGCTGTGGCTGTTGGCGGAGTGGGTACGCAGCTGGCTGCTCACCGGCTTTCCCTGGCTCTATCTCGGTTACGCCCACCTGCACTCGCCGCTGGCCGGCTGGGCACCGTGGATCGGCGTCTTCGGCGTCGGCTTTCTGGTCGCCTTCAGTGGCGCCACGCTCAGCCACTGGCTGTCACGGCGGCGGGCGCCGCGCGGAGCGCTGGTGACCGTGGCCATACTCTGGCTGGCCGGCGCCGGGCTGACCCTGGTGGACTGGGGCCGGCCGGCCGGAGACCCTCTGCGCGTCGCCCTGGTCCAGGCCAACATCCCGCAGTCGGTGAAATGGGATCCGGAGCAGTACTGGCCCACCCTGCGCCTGTATGAATCCCTGAGCAAGCCGCTCTGGGCAGGACACGACCTGGTGGTCTGGCCGGAGGCGGCGATTCCCGGTTTTTACCAGGGCGCGCAGGGCTTTCTCGACCAGCAGGCGGAGCGGGCCCGGGAGCGGGGGGCCACGCTGATTGTGGGCACGCCCTACCGTGCCGGAGAGAGCCATTATCACAACAGTGTGATCGCTCTCGGCGTCGGCTCAGGGATCTTCCACAAGCAGCACCTCGTCCCCTTCGGCGAATTCGTTCCCCTGGAGCACTGGCTGCGAGGGCTGATCGCCTTCTTCGATCTGCCCATGTCGAGCTTCAGCCCCGGCCCGGCACAACAGCAGGCCCTGCGAATCAACGGCGTCACCCTGGGGCCCTCGATTTGCTATGAGGTTGTCTATCCGCAGCAGGTGAGCCAGTGGATGCCAGCGGCGGACATCCTCATCACCCTGTCCAACGACGCCTGGTTCGGACGCTCCATCGGCCCCCTGCAGCATCTGGAAATCGCGCGTTTCCGTGCCCTGGAGTCGGCGCGACCGATGATCCGTGCCACGGGCAGCGGCGTCACGGCCCTGATTGATCACCGTGGTCGCATCCAGGCCAGCCTGCCCCAGTTCACCCAGGAGGTGCTCAGCGGAACAGTCACACCGCGACAGGGCATCACACCCTACATCCTGATCGGCCACCAGCCCCTGGTACTGCTGGCCGCGATCTGGCTGCTGCTGGCGCGGCGACAGCGACAGCACTGAGCCACGCCGGCAGTTCTTCTGCCCGCGCAATCATTGCTACAATGCCGCGCCTGAGCCGCCATGCAGCGGCACTCTTACCGAGCCCCGGGACCCACCAGGACGACCATGTCAGACACAGCGCCGCAGACCACCATGGACGAGCACTATCATCCCCACCGGATCGAGCAGGAGGCGCAGCAGCGGTGGCAGCAGGGCAACGTCTTCGCCGCCCGCGAGGAGCCCGGCCGCGAGAAGTTCTACTGCCTCGCCATGTTCCCCTACCCCAGTGGCAAGCTGCACATGGGCCACGTGCGCAACTACACCATCACCGACGTGGTCTCGCGCTACCAGCGCATGCGCGGGCGCAACGTCCTGCAACCGATGGGCTGGGACGCATTCGGCCTGCCGGCCGAGAACGCCGCCGTGCAGAATCGCACCGCGCCGGCGGCATGGACCTACAGCAACATCGCGCACATGAAGGAGCAGCTGTGTCAGCTCGGCTTCGGCTACGACTGGCAGCGCGAGTTCGCCACTTGCAACCCGGACTACTACCGCTGGGAGCAGTGGTTCTTCACCCGCCTCTATGAAAAAGGCCTGGTCTACCGCAAGACCGCGGCGGTGAACTGGGATCCGGTCGACCAGACCGTGCTCGCCAACGAGCAGGTCATCGACGGTCGCGGCTGGCGCTCGGGTGCCCTGGTGGAGCGCCGTGAAATCCCGCAATGGTTTATTCGCATCACCGACTACGCCGAGCAGCTGCTGGCCGACCTGGACCCGCTCGAGGGCTGGCCCGAGCAGGTCCGGACCATGCAGCGAAACTGGATCGGGCGCTCCGAGGGCGTCACCCTGCGCTTTGACCTGGCGACACCGGTCCCCGGTGCGGCCGAGCACTTCGAGGTCTACACCACGCGCCCGGACACCCTGATGGGCGTGACCTACGTGAGCCTGGCGGCGGAGCACCCGATCGCCCTGCAGGCCGCCGCGGACAACCCCGCCCTGGCGGCTTTCATCGAGGAGTGCCGGCACAGCTCCGTGGCCGAGGCGGACCTCGCCACCATGGACAAGAAGGGCATGGATACCGGGCTGCGCGCGGTGCATCCCCTGAGCGGGCGCGAGGTACCAG
>JBJHBY010000190.1:0-6967 GCA_050485745.1 Gammaproteobacteria bacterium
GCCTACGGCAGGTCTGTGCAGTGTGATGCCGGCGGGTGGGTTGGGTTAGCGGCAAAAGCCGCGTAACCCAGCCTACGGCGCGGCGTGGTGGCTGTTGAGGCCCAGGGCCTCGGCCAGGGTTGGCCAGAGGTTGTCGAGGATCACCGGCTGTGCCTCCGCGGTGGGATGGATGCCATCTTCCTGCATCAGCTCCGCGCGGGTGGCGACGTTGTCCAGCAAAAAGGGCACCAGCAGGGCATCCGTGGCGGCCGCGGTGTCGATGAAACTCTGATGGAACTGTTCGGTGTAACTGCGGCCATAGTTGGGTGGAATGTGCATGCCGGCGATCACCACCGTGGCGCCGCTTTCCCTGGCCATCTCCGCCATGCGCAGCAGGTTGTCGCGCAGCTGGCGGATGGGAAATCCGCGCAGGCCGTCATTGCCGCCCAGCTCCACCAGCACCACGTCGGGCTGGTGCTGCTCCAGCAAGCGGGGCAGGCGGGCGAGCCCGCCGACGGTCGTCTCTCCGCTGATGCTGGCGTTGACCACTCGCACCGGGGCCTCGTCCTGCGCCAGGCGCTGTTCCAGCAGTGCCACCCAGCCCTGATCATGGGGCATGCCGTAGGCCGCGCTGAGGCTGTCACCCAGCACCAGCAGGGTGCGTTCGGCGGGTGCGAGGCCAAAAGCGGGCAGGCATGCGATAATCCAGGCACAGAACAGCCAGCGTAAGCCATGAAGACAGCCCTGGCGGAACTGCTCACGATCCGGGGCAGGGGATGCACCGCTGGACAACGACAACTTCAACGCGACCACCTCAACCTTGGACTCAACCTTGGAAACCCCGATGATTCAGGCGAAAAACCTGCGCAAGACCGTACCCAGTGCCGAGGGTACGCTCGACATCTTGAAAGGGATCGATATCGAAATCAAGGCAGGGGACAGCGTCGCCGTGACCGGGGCCTCGGGTTCGGGCAAGTCCACCCTGCTGGGTCTGCTGGCGGGGCTCGATACCCCCAGTGCCGGCGAGGTCTGGCTGGATGGGCGCGAACTCACCGCCATGACCGAGGACCAGCGCGCCGCCGTGCGCGCGAAGGTCGTGGGCTTTGTGTTCCAGTCCTTCCAGCTGTTGCCCAGCCTTACCGCCCTGGAGAACGTCATGTTGCCCCTGGAACTGGCCGGCCGCGACAATCCCAGGGAGGCAGCGCGGCAGTACCTCGACCGGGTCGGCCTCGGTGCCCGCGCCCGGCACTACCCACGCCAGCTCTCCGGGGGAGAGCAGCAGCGGGTGGCCATCGCACGGGCGTTTGCCGCGGAGCCCCGGGTGCTGTTTGCCGATGAGCCCACCGGTAATCTGGACAGCGCTACGGGGGAGCGCATCATCGAGCTGCTGTTCAGTCTTAATCGGGAAGCGGGCACCACCCTGGTGCTGGTCACCCATGAGCAGCGCCTGGCAGAGCGTTGTGCGCGCCAGCTGCAGCTGGAGGCCGGCGAGCTGATCGCCGATTCGGCGGAGCCATCGCCGCGGGCCGTTGAACGGGCGGTGGGCTGATGATGCTGATGGGGCGCTTGATGTGGCGCGACTGGCGCGGCGGTGAACTGGGTGTGCTCAGTGCGGCCCTGGTGATTGCCGTAGCGATCGTGGTGGGTATCGCAGCCTTTACCGATCGCCTGAATCGCAGCATCGTATCCGAGAGCCGGCACTTTCTGGCCGCGGATCGTGTCCTGCAGACCTCAGCACCGGTGCCCTCGAGCTGGCTGGAGCAGGCGGACCGCGCCGGTCTGTCCCGCGCGAAAGTGATCAACTTCCAATCCATGCTGCTGGCCGGCGACGCCATGGAGCTGGCTGCGGTGAAGGCGGTGTCCGATGGCTACCCACTGCGCGGCCAGGTGCAGGTGGCCGACGAGCCCTTCGGCATGGCCTACCCGTGGGACGGCGTGCCGCGGCGCGGCGAGGTATGGCTGGATTCGCGTCTGCTACCCCTGCTGGACCTGGCAATGGGCGAGCAACTGCAGATCGGCGATGCGCTGTTTACTGTGTCCCGGATTATCGTCTCCGAGCCTGATCGTGGCGCGACCTTCTACGGCTTCGGTCCGCGCGCACTGATCAACCTCGATGATCTACCCGCCACCGGCGTGGTTCAGCCCGGCTCCCGGGTCGAGTACCGCTACCTGTTTGCCGGGCCGGATGCTCTGCTCGATGGTTTTCATGAATGGCTGCAGCCGCGCTTTGGCTCAGGACAACGCTGGCTTCAACTCGGTGACGCCGAACCCCGCATCGCCCAGGCGCTGGATCGTGCCGAGCGCTTCCTGCTGTTGGCGGGCGCACTCGGGGTGGCTCTGGCCGGCATTGCCATCGCCCTGGCGGCACGGCGCTACAGTGAACGCCACTTCGACTATGTGGCAATGATGAAGACCGTCGGCGCCGGCAGCCGCCAGGTGGCGGCGATCTACATCGGCGGGCTGTTGCTCACCGGCCTTCTGGCGACGCTGGTGGGGGCCGGCCTGGGTTACCTGATCCAGTTTTTTCTGGTCTCGGTACTGGCGGGTTACCTGCCCGAGGTTGCCGCGATCGGGCCACGCCCCTTTGCCATCGGTGCGGTGACCGCGCTGGTGTGTCTGCTGGCCTTTGCTCTGCCGCCGGTACTGCGCCTGATGCAGGTACCGCCCCTGCGTGTACTGCGCCGTGATATCGGTGTCGACGCGCGTCAGGGCCTGCACCTGCTGCTGGGCCTGGTGAGCATCGCTGGCCTGATGTGGTGGTATAGCGCCAGCTTGCTGCTGACCCTCGCGGTTCTGGCCGGTGCGGCACTGGCTGTGACCGTGATCGGCGGCCTTGCCTGGCTGCTGCTGCGCGGTGGCGCGGTAGGGATGCAGGCCAACAACCGCTGGCGCCTGGCGGCGGCTTCGCTGCGCCGCCACAGCCGTCAGAACGCCCTGCAGCTGGTGGTGTTCTCCCTGGCGATCATGTTGCTGCTGGTGCTGTTGCTGGTGCGTACCTCTCTTGTGGAAGAGTGGCAGACGCAGCTTCCCGAGGGTACGCCCAATCACTTCCTGCTGAACGTCGCGCCGGAACAGGTCGAGCCGGTGGATGCGCTGCTCGCCGAGCGGGGCATCGACAGTGCCGGACTCTACCCCATGGTGCGCGGGCGCCTAGTGGAGATCAATGGTGTACCGGTAAACCAGGCGGTGACCAAGGAGGAGGGGCGGCGCATGGCCGTGGACCGCGAACTCAACCTGAGCTGGGCCGCGCGGCTGCCGGAGGACAACGTGCTCACTGCCGGTCGCTGGTGGGCAGCGGACAGCCGCGAGCCGGTGGTGTCGATCGAATCCGAACTGGCCTATCGCCTTGACGTCGGCATGGACGACGAGCTGACCTTCCAGATTGGTGGCGACACACTGGTGACCCGGGTCAGCAGCATCCGCGAGCTGGACTGGGACACGATGCGCCCCAACTTCTTCATGATGATGCCGCCGGAGTTACTGCGCGACTATCCGGCCACGTTCATCACCAGCTTCTACCTGCCCGCGGAGCAAAAGCTGTTTCTCAACGAATTCCTGCGCAGCTTTCCCACTATCACTGTGCTGGAGATGGACGCCATCATCAACCAGGTGCGCAGCATCATTGGCCAGGTCAGTGCCGCCATTGAACTGGTGCTGGGGCTGATCCTGATCTGCAGTCTGCTGGTGCTGATTGCCAGTGTCCGCGCCAGCCTCGATGAGCGCCTGCAGGAAACCGCGGTGCTGCGTGCCCTGGGGGCGCGCAGTCGACTGGTGATGGGCAGCCTGTGGCTGGAATTCAGCAGCCTGGGCGTGCTTGCCGGCGCCATCGCTGCAGCGGGTGCCGAGTTGTCGGTGTACTATTTCCAGACCGCGCAGCTGGAGATGCAGTACGTTCCGCATCCCTGGGTGTGGCTGGCTGGCCCCCTGTTTGGCGGCTTGCTGATTGGTGGCGTCGGTTACCTGGCCTGTCACCGGGTGGTGCGGGTCCCGCCGCTCGCTGCTCTGCGAGCCCTGTGAGGGATTATGCCCCTTTGCATGCCGGGTTGTTAACGATGCAGCAACGCGACCGCCTGTTTCTGGCCGTGACCTTTGCGGCCCTGATCGTGGGTGCCTTTTGCGTCAGTGTCCGGGCTCCGCAGGAAGCCGTGCCGCCGGCACCTGCGCCGGGTGGACCTGGTGCCGAACTTGAATCCCTCGGGGCTGCGGCATTCAGCTGCCCAGGCGCAGCTCGCGGCGTCGCTGACGCCGCTGTACGGCGGCCAGATACTGTCCGAGTTTGACCCGGTGCGGTGCGTGGGCAATCTGCAGTGTGCCACCGGCCAGGGTATGCGGCACGGGTGCATGCATCAGCCGGAAGTTGCGCAGGTCGAGCTGGCACTCGATCAGGGTGCCGTCCGGTAGCTGAATCGTACAGTCTCCATAGTGGCTGTGTTGCTCCAGCAGCCGGGTGACATCGCCGTCGATATCCAGTTTGACACCTTCGACGGACAGATTGACCGGGCGACAGGCCAGGGGTTGCCCGGATTCGAGGTTGATCTCCATGCTCAGGCCGGGTTCGCCATCCACGTAGACGCGATAGGCCTGGCGCGTGCCTGTGGTGGAAATACTGGCGGGCAGCTCCAGGCGGTAAACGGGACCGTCCCCACGCAGCTCCCGGCCCAACAGCCGGGAGACAAAATGCAGAGGCCGGTCACCATTGCGGCTGGTAACCTCGAGCAGGTCACCATTGCGCAGCTGCTCACTGCCTTCGACCGGGTAAAAATCATCGAAGATCAATTCGCCAAGGACGCTGTCGATCTGCAGCAACAGGCTCTGGAACTGCTGGTCAATGCGTGCGGCGCGGACATCGATAAAGGCGTGGCGTCGCTGCAACCAGTCCAGATGCTCGAAACGCAGGTCGCCGTTGGTCACGCCCGGCTCCTGAGGCAGGCGCAGGCGCCCCAGCAAACTCTTGAGGGATTGGGTAATCATTGCTCTAGCATAACCGGAAGCCGGACCCCGCAACACATGGGCGGTTACAATGCACACTCGTTGCAATGCTGGAGAAGAACATGGATCTGCTGCTTGAAGGCAAGGTGTTCATGGTGGCGGGGGCCAGTCGTGGTCTCGGCCTTGCGGTGGCGCGGGCGCTGTATGCCGAGGGCGCGACGGTAGCGCTTTCAAGCAGTGACGCGGCCGCCGTGGAGCGTGCGGCGGCGTCCTTCGAGGGGGCGCCGGCGCGGGTTTCACACCATCTCTGTGACGTGCGTGATCCGGCGCAGATTCTCGCCTGGCGCGAACAGGTGCTGGCGATACACGGCGGCATCGATGGTCTGGTGATCAATGCCGGAGGACCACCCCCGGGCGGTTTTGAAGACTTCGACGACGCCGCCTGGCAGGCCGGCTTCGAGCTGACCCTGATGAGCGCGGTGCGCCTGGTCAGGGCCGTGTTGCCGTCGATGCGCGAGCGCGGTGGTGGCGCCATCCTGGCAATGAGTTCGTCATCGGTGCGCGAGCCCATCGACCAGCTGTTGTTGTCCAATGTGATGCGCTCCGGTGTCGCCAGCCTGGTCAAGAGCCTGTCCCGAACCCTGGCCGTGGACCAGATTCGCGTGAACAGCCTGGTGCCAGGCCTGATTGCGACCGACCGCATCGAGGCCCTGGCCGGGGCCCAGGCCAGGCAGCGGGGCGTCTCAATCGAAGAGCAGAAGACGCAGATGCGTGCCGCCATTCCGATGGCGCGGCTGGGTCAGCCGGAGGAGTTCGGCCGCGCGGCGGCCTTTCTGCTGTCGCCGGCGGCGAGTTACATCACTGGCGCCACCCTGGTTATCGATGGTGGCGCCATGCGCAGCGTATAGACCGGGGCAAGCAGCCCCGGTTAGCCCTTGCCAAGCAGGCTGCGCTCGCCGGAGAGCACGGTCTGCTGGATCAATGTGTTGATGGTCATCGGCCCGACCCCGCCCGGCACCGGGGTGTAGGCATGGGCGCGCCCGATGACCGCGCTGAGCTCGATGTCCCCGACGCCGCCGGGATGATAGCCGGCGTCGACCACGACAGCGCCGTCCTTGATCCAGCCGCCCTTGATAAACTCCGGTTTGCCCACCGCACCGACGAGAATATCCGCCTGGCGAACGTGGGCCTCGAGGTCGCGGGTGCGGGAGTGGCAAATGGTGACAGTGGCGTCCGCACCCAGCAGCATCATCGCCATGGGCTTGCCCAGAATCGGGCTGCGTCCGACCACCACGGCGTGGCGCCCGCTAATCGGAATATCGTAGTGTTGCAGCAGGCGCATGATGCCCTGGGGCGTGGCGCAGCCCCAGGCAGACTCACCCATACTCATGCGTCCGAAGCCCAGGCAGGTCACACCGTCCACGTCCTTTTCCAGGGCGATGGCATCGAAGCAGGCGCGTTCGTCGATCTGGGCCGGCACCGGATGCTGCAGCAGGATGCCGTGCACGTCGGGGTTGCGGTTGAGTTCGTCGATGCGTGCCAGCAGTTCCTCCGTGCTGGTGCTGGCCGGCAGTTCGATGGCCTGTGACGCCATGCCGATACGGGCGCAGGCATTGCCCTTCATGCGCACGTAGGTGGCGGAGGCAGGGTCGTCGCCGACCAGAATGGTGGCGAGAATGGGCGTCTTGCCGCCGGAGCCCTGCTTCAGCCGCGCAACGCGCTCGCTCAGCTCCTGCTCAGTACGTGCCGCCAGGGCCTTGCCATCCAGAACCAGTGCGCTCATGCGTGCTCCTGTGGTGTTGGAATAGGGTGCAAACGTGGATTGCGAATGGGCATCAAAGTGCACCAAAGGCGCGATTTTCTCATGCCGGGAGGCGGGCGCAAAGGCCGTTGTGCCCGGCCTGTTTTGCGTTGACGTTACCGGAGCGGGTCGGTATCATTCGCGCACCTTGAACGGGACTGCTTTCAATCTGGCCCGAGTGTTTCACCGGGGTATAGCGCAGTCTGGTAGCGCGCCTGCTTTGGGAGCAGGATGTCGGGGGTTCAAATCCCTCTACCC
>JBJHBY010000191.1:0-6925 GCA_050485745.1 Gammaproteobacteria bacterium
CGACCAGCGCAGGCCACCGCGGGCCACCTTGGCGGCGCGCAGATGCACACCCTCGACTTGAGGCGAATACACGAAAATCTCGAACAGCGGTCGCGGCTCCGGCGCCTCGGGAATGGCGGTGGTGCGCAGCTTGAAGCTGAACCAGGCCCGGGGCTGCCCCTGTTCGTCGAGCTGGTACACATTGCAGCGCACGATCGCCTGGATCAGTACCAGGAACTGGCGGATGACGCGGTCTTCACTGAGGTTCTGCACGGCGTCGAGGGCATCGCCGATGGCGTGCACCAGATCGCCCTCCGCACGCTGTCGCGCCTCCTGGTCCGAACCCAGGTCGGGGTCGAAACGCACCTCGAACAGGCGCACCAGGCGCCGCGTCAGATCGAGGTGGCGCGCCAGGGTGTCCGCCAGGTAATCCAGGCTGAAGGGGAACTGCAGCTGCCGCAGGTAGCGGCCCAGCGCACGCAGCAGTGCCACCCGGCGCCAGCCCAGCCCGGCGCCGAGCACCAGTTTGTTGAAGGCGTCGTTCTCGGCATCACCGGCCCAGATCGCGGCAAAGGCCTGCTGGAAGATATCGCCGACATCGGCCAGCTCGAGATGCTCCGACAGCCCGTACACCAGGCTGAACTCGTGGATCCAGATTTGCCGGTCATCGCTGCCGCAGAGCTCGTAGGGCCGCTCCCCGACCACGCGCAGGCCGAGGTTTTCGAGGATCGGCATCACATCCGACAGCACCAGCGGACACTGCCGCCGGAACAGGCGAAAACGCATGGCGTTGTCCGCCTCCCCGGGCAGGCGGTAGAGATTCATGGCGATATCGCCATCACTGGCCAGACCGAGGATCTTGCGGATATCGCTGACCGCGGCGCGGGGGTCGCAGTCGGCGCGATAACCCGGGGGAAAGCAGTGCCCGAGGCGCTCCATCAGCAGCGCGCCCTGCTCCTCGCCGAACTCCTCGGCCAGGTGGCGCTGCAGGTGATCCTGCCAGGCCATGGCGGCGTCGGCAATGTCCCGCTCCAGGCCGCGGACATCCGCCTCGCGGGGGTTCGCGGGGTCGACGCGCAGGATGAACTGTGTGCGGGTCAGCACCGACTCGGAAAAGAACGTGATGAACTCGCTCTCGTTGGCGCCATAGGCTTCGCACAGGCGGTTCTGGATGCGCTGGCGCAGCTCCGTCTGGTACAACTCCCGCGGCATGAACACCAGGCAGCTGACGAACTTGCCGTATGGGTCCCGGCGCACGAACAGGCGAATCTGCCGGCGCTCCTGGATGCGGTTGATCGCCGTGGCGGTGGCGAACAGTTCATCGGTCTCCGCCAGGAACAGCTCGTCCCGCGGATAGGTTTCCAGCACCCGCATCAGCGCCGACCACTCGTGGCCGCTGGACGACAGCCCCGAGTTCGCCATCACCGCGGCGATCTTGCGCCGCAGCAGCGGGATGGTGCCGGGGGAGGCACTGTAGGCGCGGGAGGTATACATGCCCAGAAAGCGATGCTCGGCAATCACCCGGCCCTGCGCGTCGAACACCCACAGGCCGACGTAGTCCGGGTACACGCGACGGTGCACCCGGGAACGCGTCGAGGATTTGGAAAAATGCAGCTGCGCCGCCGGCTGTGCCTGCCGCGGATAACGACGCAGGTCGCCCAGCAGATCGGCCTCGCCAAAGCTGTCGCGCAGGCGCAGCAGACCGAGGGAACGCGAGGGGTCGCGCTGCGCCGCCGGCGTGCGGCCATCCCAGGTCACCGCCAGGTACTCGTAGCCGAGATAGGTAAAGTGACCCTCGAGCATCCAGCGCAGGAAGGCCTGGGTCTCTTCCACATCCCGCGGCGCGCGGCCGTGGGTATCGGCGATATCGGCAATGGCCTGCTCGGTGCGGGCCTGCATCGCGGCGAAGTCCCCGGTCACCACCTGCACCTCGTGCAGCACCGCCTCCAGGGAATCCGCGAGATCGCGCAGTTGCTCCGGGTCGCTGCGGCGGCCGATCTCGAAATACAGCAGCAGCTCGCTGTCACCCGCGTCGGTGGCGGCACCGGCCAGCACATCGAGCAGTTCGCCGACGGCATCGCGCTGGGCGCGCAGGCGGGCGCCGTGCACCACGTGAATCAGCAGGTTGCGGCGGTTGATCTCGGCGCGCACCGACTCCAGCGCAAAGGGCATGTCCCGGCACAGGATGGCGACCACCGTCTGGCCGAGCTGCCAACCGTGGCGTTCGTATTCCGGGTTGAACACCCGCACCTTGGCCCGCCCCGGCGGCAACGCCTGCACGAATTGCCAGCTGCCCTGGGCACTGCCGCCCAGGTCGGCAAAGTCACGCCCGGCGATGTCGTCGAGGGGAAAGCCGGAATAGACACTGTGAATGAAATTCGCCAGCGCGCTGGCCGGCGCATCCGGCAGGCGTCGCGCCACATCCGCTTGCAGCTCCCTGACCAGGGTGGCGTTGTCTTCGCAGGCCATGTTTCCTCCTGAATCCAGCGGTGCTTCATCCAGCGGTTCTTCCGCATATCTTCCGCATAGCATTGTGGCAATTCCGCCGCGGCGTTGCGAGGGGGCCGGGCTGGTGCCCTACAATGAACACCATCCACCGCCCGAGGCCCACTCCGCCATGCCCCGCGACAACGCTTTCCAGGATCTCCGCACCTGGCTCGAGAGCCAGGTCATCGGCCAGCGGCACCTGGTGCAGCGCCTGCTCATCGCCCTGCTGGCGGACGGCCACCTGCTGGTGGAGGGGCCGCCGGGCCTGGCCAAGACCCGCGCGGTAAAAAGCCTCGCCGCCGGCCTCGAAGCCAGTTTTCATCGCATCCAGTTCACCCCGGACCTGCTGCCCGGCGACATCACCGGCAGCGATGTCTATCGCACCGCCGACGGCGCCTTTCAGTTCCAGCCCGGCCCGGTGTTCCACAACCTGGTGCTGGCGGACGAGATCAACCGCGCCCCGGCCAAGGTGCAGTCGGCCCTGCTGGAGGCGATGGCGGAACGCCAGGTCAGCGTCGGCCTGCACACCTACCCCCTGCCACAGCTGTTTCTGGTGATGGCCACGCAGAACCCGCTGGAGCAGGTGGGCACCTACCCCCTGCCCCAGGCGCAGCTGGACCGTTTTCTGATGCACCTGGTGGTGCGCTACCCGGATGCGGAGGCCGAGCACGCCATTCTCGCCCTGGCGCGTGCCGAATCCCGCGGGGAAACCAGCGCCCCGGTATCGATCAGCCAGCAGGCGGTGGCCCAGGCGCGACGCCAGGTGCTGGCCCTGCACCTGGCGCCGGCGGTGGAGGACTACATCGTGCAACTGGTGATCGCCACCCGCGAGCCCGCCCGCATCGACAGCGAACTCGGCGACTGGCTGCTGCTCGGCGCCAGCCCCCGGGGCAGCATTGCCCTGGAGCGCTGCGCCCGCGCCCACGCCTGGCTCGACGGCCGCGACTTCGTCAGCCCCGACGACGTGCGCGCGGTGGCCGCGGACGTGTTGCGCCACCGCCTGCACCTGAGCTTCGAGGCGGAAGCCGCCGGCATCGATGGCGACCGGGTGGTGGCGCGCCTGCTGGACCGGCTGCCGGTGGGCTGAGGCATGGCGCGCCCCTCCCCCGACACAGCGCATCCCGGCATGGCCGGCGCGACCGACGGTCGCGGCGTCTGGTGCGAGCTGGCGGACCTGATCGCCCTGCGCGGCGCGGGCAGCGGCGGCACCCGGCGCACCGGCAGCGGGCAGCACAGCGGCAGCGCCCTGCCCGGCGCACGCCTGCGCCCCCAGGGCACGGAGTTCGAGGAGGTGCGCCCCTACCAGGCCGGGGAGGATGCGCGCCACATCGACTGGCGCGTCAGTGCCCGCCACGGCCAGCCGCACATCCGCCTGTTCCGCGAGGAGCGCAACCAGCCGCAACTGCTGCTGCTCGACCAGAGCGCCACGCTGTTCTTTGGCAGCCGCCGCTGCTTCAAGAGCGTGCTCGCCGCGGAGTGGATGGCGCAACTGGCCTGGGCCGCCGAGGCCAGCGGGCAGCCCCTGGGCGGCATGATTGTCGAGGGCGGGGCCAACCTCGGGAACAGCACCGGGAGCGGTACCGTGCAGATGCTGCCCGCCGCCAGTGGGCAACGCGCGGTGCTGCGCCTGCTGCACGCCGCGATCGCCGCCAACCGGCGCCTGCAGCCGCGGGATGACGTCTGGCCCGGCGACGGCGTGGCGCAAGCCCTCGCGCGCTGGCGGCAGCGTCGTCTCTCCGGCTGTGTGCTGAGCGTGATCAGCGATATCAACGGCCTCGGCGGCCAGGCCCTGACGGAATTCGCCGCGCTGGCCCGGCACAACAGCGTCAGCGCCTGCCTGGTGTGGGACCCGCTGGAGCGCGACCTGCCCGCCGGGGGCTGGCGCAGCTTTGCCGGCAGCGGCGGCCGCCTGCGCCTGGATTGCGGCGACGCGGGCCTGCGCCAGCGCTACCGCGACGACTTCGATGCGCGCCTGCGCCAGCTGCGGGCACAACTCAGTGCCAGCGGCATTGCCCTCCACACCCGGGCCACCAGCGATGCGGCGCCGGGCAGGCCGCGGGCGCGGGCGACGGAGGGCCGGCGATGAAGCGCCTTGACGCCCTGCGCGACCTGCACCTGCCCGAGGGCGCCAGCGCCTGGCCACCCGCGCCCATCTGGTGGTTGCTGGCGGGGCTGTTGCTGCTGCTGGGCCTGCTGCTGCATCGCCACTGGCAGCGCGGGCACCACATCCGCCGGGCACGGCGGGTCCTGCGCCGGCACTACCAGCGCTGCCGCGCCGACGGCGATGCGGCGCGCTATGTGCGCGCGGCCAATGCACGGCTGAAGGCCGTCGCCCTGCGTCGGCACCCCGAGGCCGGCCCCCTGCACGGCCAGGCCTGGCTGGACTTTCTGGAACAACAGGCCGGGCCGGGCTTTTTGCAGGGGCCGGGCCGCATCCTCGGCGAGGGGCCCTACCAGCCGCCCCGCACCGTGGCCGCCAACGCCGACCTCGACGGCCTGCACCGCACGCTGCTGCGTTGCCTGCGGCGCTGGCCATGCTGAGCCTGGAGCAGCCCTGGGCGCTGCTGGCCCTGCCCCTGCCCCTGCTGCTGCACTGGCTGCTGCCAGCGGCCGCGCCCACGGACCCGGCCCTGCGCGCCGGCGCCCTGCCGCGCCTGCGCCCGCTGGCGGGCCGGCCGGCAGCCTCCCGGCGCTGGCTGCTGCAGTGGCTGCTGCCTGGCCTCGCCTGGCTGTGCCTGCTCGGCGCGGCCAGCGCACCCACCTGGCACAGCCCCGCGCAGGGCATGCCGGTCAGCGGCCGCGAGATGATGCTGGCCGTGGACCTCTCCGGCAGCATGCAGATCCAGGACATGACCCTGGAGCGCCGGCGCGTGCCGCGGCTGACCGTGCTCAAGCACGTGGTCCGGGATTTTCTGCGCCAGCGCGAGGGCGACCGGGTGGGACTGATCCTGTTTGGCAGCCAGGCCTACCTGCAGGCCCCCCTCACCCACGACCTCGCCACCCTGGGCCACTTCATGGACGAAGCGCAGATCGGCTTCGCCGGCCCGGAAACCGCCATCGGCGACGCCATCGGCCTGGCCATCCGCCACCTGCCACAGCACGAGACGGCGCAGCGCCGGGTGCTGATCCTGCTCACCGACGGCGCCAACAACACCGGGCAGGTCATGCCCCTGGCGGCGGCCCGGGTTGCCGCTGCCGAGGGGGTGGTGATCCACACCATCGGCTTTGGCGGGGACGCGCCCCTGATCGGCATGATCAGCGCTGAACAGGGCGGCCCCGGCGACGCTGGCCCCGGTGACATCGACGAAGACAGCCTGCGCGGCATCGCCGCCCTCACCGGTGGGCAGTATTTTCGCGCCCGCAGCGCCGCGGAACTGGCGCAGATCTACCAGGCCCTGGCCGAACTGGAGCCGATCGCCCTCACCCGCGACGGCCTGCGCAGCCGCCACAGCCTGGCCCACTGGCCCCTGGCCATCGCCCTGCTGCTGAGCGCCGTTGTCGCCCTGCGTCTGATCCTGATGCAGGGCCACGCCCACACCGACCGGGGAGCGCACCCATGAGCGGCCTGGCGGAACTGCAGCTGCTGCGCCCGGGCTGGCTGCTGGCCCTGCTGCCCCTGGCCGCGCTGTGGCTGTGGGGCCTGCGGCGGCAGCGCCGGCAGGCGCGCTGGAGCGACGCCGTCGACCCCCATCTGCTGCCCTGGCTGCTGGCGGACGCCGGCCGCAGCGCGCGCCTGCCCTGGCTGCTGCTGGCCGGCGCCTGGCTGCTGGCGGTGCTCGCGCTCGCCGGCCCCAGCTGGGAACGCGTGGAACAACCCGCGGTGCAGCGCCAGGATGCGCTGGTGATCGTGCTGGACCTGTCCGTCTCGATGTTTGCCCGCGACGTGCCGCCATCGCGGCTGGAACTGGCGCGCTTTCGCATCCAGGACGTGCTGCAACAGCGCCGGGAGGGGCTGACCGCCCTGGTGGTGTACTCCGGGGACGCCCATGTGGTGACGCCGCTCACCGACGACACCACCACCATCGCCAGCCAGCTCGCCGTGCTCAGCCCCGAGATCATGCCCGTGTATGGCAGCAACCCCGTGGCCGGGGTGAGCCTGGCCCTGGAGCTGCTGCGCAACCACGGCCTGCGCCAGGGCCGCGTGCTGCTGGTGAGCGACGGCGTCCACCCCACGGATGTCGAACCGATCGCGCGGCGCCTGGACGACGCCGGCGCGGCGTTGTCGATCCTCGCCGTGGGCCGCGTCGACGGCACGCCGATCCACCTCGGCGACCGCCTGCTGCGCCACGCCGACGGGCGCATCGTGCTCAGCCCCCTCGCCCGGGAACCCCTGCAGGCCCTGGCCCGCGCCAGTGGCGGCCGCTACGCCGAGGCCGGCGCCGACGGCAGCGAGCTGGCCGCCCTGCTGCGCAGCACCGGCGGCACCCTGCGCGAGCGCGACATCGCCGGCCAGCAATGG
>JBJHBY010000192.1:0-6913 GCA_050485745.1 Gammaproteobacteria bacterium
GCCGCCTACACCGCGGGCGAGGCCGCACCCGCGGCCTGGGTCGCCGAGGCCGAACTGGCCACGGACATCACTCTCCTCAGCCCCTCCGCCGATGAAGTCGCACGCCTGCGCGACGCCGGCCTGGAGGTGATCGAACTGCCAGCCGGCGTCTACCGCAGCCAGGCGGTGGACACGCCCATCCAGGTCATCCCCTTCTTCTATGGTTTCCACGTCGGCACCGAGGTGCCCGCCGAGGATGTGTATCGCATGCTGCGCATCATCGAGCAGCACACCCGGGAACTGGCCACAGCCGACGCGGTGTTCGCACAGCTTGCCGAGGACATGCCGGGCCTGCAGGTGCGCGGCGTCGCCGCCAGCATCAACGATGCGCGGGTGCATCCGGGCCTGGCGCGCTACCTGCGCGAACACGGCGTCTGGAATTCCGCCTGGGATGAGCGCATCGCACAGTGAGGGGAGGCAGCACAGCGAACAACATCGGCGGCGGCCTGTTCGCGCTGCTGACACTACTGTTCGGCGGCGGCCTGCTGTTCTACTACGGCAGTGGCACCGGCGGCCCCATGCTGCTGGCGGTGGCGATGCTGCCCCTGGCACTGGCCCTGCTCAACCTCGATGCCGCACGCCAGGGCCTGCTCTACCCCGCCCTGACACATCCCTGGCAGCTCGCACTGGCCCTGCTCGGGACCACCCTCGCCCTGGGCGCCGCGCTGTACCTGCTGCGGGCCTTCGACGCCATCCGCATCGAGCGCGCCGGCTTCTGGAGTGGCGCGGACCTGCTCGCCGGCGGCGTGGTGGTGGCCCTGGTGCTGGAGTATTGCTGGCGCCGCTACCGTGCACTGTTCGTGATCAACCTGCTGTTGCTGTTGTATGCCGTGTACGGTGCCTGGCTACCCGGCGCCCTGCAGCACCCCGGCATCAGCTGGACCCGGGCCTTGAGCGCCGCCAGCCTGGAGATGAGCACCGGCGTTTTCGATCGCCTGGCACAGCTCGGCCTGACCCTGATCGGCGCCTTCATCCTGGTGCTCAGCACCCTGCGCGCCTTCGGCTGCATCGATGCCATTCTCAAGGCCAGCGGACGCCTCGCCACACGCTCGCCCCAGTGGCTGCCCCAGGCCGCGGTGGCGGGCTCCTTCGCGGTGGCCTCGGTCAGCGGCAGTGGCGCCGCCAACGCCGCCACCACCGGCAGCGCCACCATTCCCGCGCTGATCCGCGCCGGCTTTCCCCGGGTCCAGGCCGCCGCGGTGGAAACCGCCGCCTCCCTCGGCGGGCAGCTGATGCCGCCGCTGATGGGTATCGCCGCCTTCATGATGGCGGAGCTGATGGGGGTGAGTTACTTCGACGTAGTGGCACGGGGCTTTGTGCCGGCGCTGCTGTTCTTCCTGGGCGTCAGTGCCGGGGTCTATCTGCTGGCGCGACGCCACCGGGCCGGCCTGCAGGCGCCGGCGCGTCAGGCACTGGACCGCTTCGATCTGCTCCGCCTGCTGGCCTGGCTGCTGTCCATCGCGGCCCTGGTGTGGCTGATGGGGGTGCAGCGCGAGCCCGCCATGCGCGCCGCGGGGCAGGTGTTCCTGGGCCTGCTGCCGGTGCTGCTGGCACTGCAACTGTGGCAGGCCCGGGGCAACTGGCACCGGACGCTGGCGCCACTGCCGGAACTGCTGCGCCACTTCGCCATCACCACCTCGGAGCTGACCGTGCTGCTGGCCAGCCTGGGGATTCTCACCGCCCTGTTCACCATCACCGGCGTGCCCACCCAGGTCGGGGTGCTGGTGATGGAAATGGCCCAGGTGCATCTGGTGCTGATGGTACTGGTGGCCTTTGCCTTCGGCTACCTGGTGGGCATGGGGCTGCCGGCGGCGCCCACCTATATCATCCTCGCGGTGGTGATCGCGCCGTTCATGATCCGCGCCGGCATCGAGCCCTGGGTGGTGCACTTCTTTGCCTTCTTCGTGGCCGTGTTCGGCGAGTTGTCGCCGCCGACCTCGGTCACCGCCGCGGTCACCGCGCGCATCGCCGAGGCGCCCTTCACCCGTACCATGGTCGCCGCCATGGGCCTGTGCCTGCCCCTGCTGGTGCTGACCGCGGCGGTGTTCACCCGTCCCGCCCTGGTGCTGGAACCCGGGCTGCCGCAACTCGGTGCCGCAGTGCTCACCGGCATTGGCATCCTCGGCCTGACCCTGGCCCTGCAGGGGCAGCTGCACCGCGCCAGAATGACCGACCGGGGCCTGCGACTGTTGCTCGCGGCCCTGTCCCTCGGCGCCATCCTGCACCCGGCCGACACACTGGCCGGTGCCTGCGCACTGGCCAGCGTGGCACTCGCCGGAGCCTGCCTGTTGCGCCACCGCGCGGGCAGCGGGTAGAGAAACAGACCGTTCTCAATGCCACAGCGGCACGACAAACCGCTTTTCACAACTAGCCAGTTAATACGACCGCCTTATAAAATCCCATCACAACCACTCACGGGAGGTACATCAGCATGGGCAAGCTGCAGGACAAACGCATCATCGTCACCGGCGGCGCCGGCGGCATCGGCCACGCCGCCGTGCAGCTGTTCGCGCGGGAGGGCGCCCGGGTCGCCTGTACCATTAATCAATCCACACCCAAGCTGCCCGACGGGGTGATCAGTGCCCGCTGTGACATAGGCGACCGCGCCGACGTCAACCGGGTGTTCGACCAGCTGGTGGAACAGCTCGGCGGGCTGGACGTGCTGGTGCACGCCGCGGGTGTGCACGGCAGCTGCGCGGCGGAGGCGGTGGACGCGGAACACTGGGACTGGATGTTCGACCGCAACGGAAAGGGCACGGTGTGGACCAACCAGGCCGCCTGGCGGCACCTGCGCCAGGGGGGCGGCTCGATCGTCAACATGGGCTCGGTGGAGGGCGTGCGCGGCTTTCCCGGCAATGCCATCTACGCCGCCTCGCGCGGCGCGGTGATGGCCTGGACCCGCAGCGTCGCCCGCGAATGGGGCGCCGCCGGTGTGCGCGTCAACTGCGTGGCGCCGGCCATTCACACCGACATCTACCAGCGCCAGCGCGATGCCATGGATGCGGACAGCCTGGCACTGATGGACGCGGCCCTGGCCCAGACCATCCCCCTGGGCGGCAAGCTCGGCGACCCGCTGCAGGACATGGCCCCGGTACTCGCGTTTCTCGCCAGCGATGATTCCCGTTTCATCACTGGCCAGACCATCGCCGTGGACGGCGGCCTGATGATGCTGGGTTCCTGACCGGGCACAAACCCATGGTGTGCCGGGGGTGGTAAGCTGATGTTTCCGATTGCCGTCAGACGTGCCGCACCATGCGCTGGTCCTGGAAAATTGCCCGCATCAAGGGTATCGATGTCTCCATTCACGCCACCTTTGGCCTGATCCTCATCTGGGCCGCCATCGTGGTCTGGAAGCACACCCAGAACCCGGTGGCGGTGGCCCAGGGCATCGCCTTTGTGCTGTTGCTGTTCGTGTGCGTGGTGCTGCACGAATTCGGCCACGCCCTCACCGCGCGGCGCTTCGGCATCACCACCCGCAGCATCACCCTGCTGCCCATCGGCGGCGTCGCGGCGATGGAAAAAATGCCCGAGGACCCGCGCCAGGAAATGCTGGTGGCGGCGGCGGGGCCGGCGGTCAACCTGGCCATCGCCGGGGTGCTGGCACTTGGCCTGCTGCTCAGCCAGACCCCGCCGCCGGTGATCACCGAGGACGCCCCGCCGCTGCTGTTCACCGGCTTCGCCGCGTTCGTCTACCAGTTGCTGTTCATCAATATCCTGCTCGCCGTGTTCAACATGGTGCCGGCCTTTCCCATGGACGGCGGGCGCGTGCTGCGCGCCGCGCTGGCGCTGCGCATGGACCACGCCGAGGCCACCCGCCGCGCCGCGACCGTCGGACAGATGCTGGCCCTGTTGATGTTCGTGCTGGGCCTGCTCTACAACCCCTTCCTGATGCTGATTGCCGTATTCGTGTGGCTGGGTGCCAGCGCCGAGTCCAGCAGCGAGCAGCTGCAGGCGGCGCTGGCCCGCGCCGGGGCCGAGCAGAGCATGGTCACCCGGTTCGAATGCCTGGATGCGCGGGATGCACTGTACAAGGCCATCGACCTGACCCTGCATACGGACCAGAAGCACTACCCGGTGACCCGCAGCGGCGAGGCCCCGCGCCTGCTCACCCAGAAGCAACTGCTGCAGGCCCTGCGCGAGCACAGCGAGCACACCCCGGTGGGCGCACTGGACCTGCCGCGGCTGGAGACCGTGGATATCCGCCAGCCCATGAACGAGATCGTGCAGCAGCTGCAGCGCTGCCCCGGGCAGGTGCTGGGCGTGATGGAGGGGAGCCGGCTCAGCGGATTGATTCATCTGGAGAACATCATCGAGCTGATGCGTATCGACGAGGCACTGCAGGCCCACCGGCAGCAGGTCGCCAGCCGCCGCAGTTATTGATGGCGACCGGGCTCAGCGTAGCCCGCGAAAGGCAGCGGGATATTGCAGCAACAGGGCCAGCGCACGGAGCACTACGAACAGCACAAAGGCAGACCACAGCCCCGCGTTGCCCCACAGTGCTACCAGGGGCAGCAGGCACAGGGCAAACAACCCGGTCGACAACAGCGAGGCATTGCGCAGGGCGCGGGTGCGGGTGGTGCCGATGAACAGCCCGTCGAGCTGGAATGCGGCGAACGACAGCAACACGTACAGCGCGCAGAACGGCAGGTAGGCCAGCGCCGCCTCGCGCACCGGCTCGATGCCGGTGAGCAGGCCGATCACCCAGGGCCCCACACCCAGCCACAGCAGCGCCAGCAACAGCGCAGTAAGCCCGGCGAGCACGCTGCTGCGGCGCAGTACGTCGCGAAAGGCCTGGCGCTGCCCCGCGCCCCAGGCGCGTCCCGCCAGGGCCTCGGTGGTAAAGGCAAAACCGTCGAGAAAAAACGCACTGAACGCCACCAGCTGCAACAACACGTGGTTGGCCGCGAGAGTCACATCACCGAGGCGCGCACCCTGGTCGGTAAACAGGGCAAAGCCCAGCAACAGAGACAGCGTGCGCAGCAGGATGTCGCCATTCGCCGCCAGCAATTGGCGCATGCCGGCGGCATCCGCCAGCACCCGGCGCAAATGCCGCACCACGGTGGCGCGATCAACTCCGGCGCGGCGCCACAGCCAGGCCCCGAGCAGGGCCAGGGTCAGCCACTCCGCCAGGGCGGTGCCCAGCCCGATGCCCGGCGCGCCCCAGCCCAGCACGCCGGCGAACAGTACATCCAGCAGGGCATTCAGGCCGTTCAGCAGCAACTGCGCCGCCAGCAGCAGCCGGGTGGCGCCGCTGCCGATCAGATAACCCATCAGCACATACAGGCACAGGGTCGCCGGCGCGCCCCAGATGCGCCACTCGAAATACGCCCGCGTCACCCCGGACACCTCGGCACTGGCGCCGAACAGGCGCAAGGCCAGCGCCAGCAGCGGCGCCTGCAACAGCATCAGCAGCAAGCCGATGCCGCTGCCCAGCAACAGGCCGCGCAACAATGTTGACGCGACCGCGGCGGTGTCCCCCCGGCCCTCGGCCTGGGCGACGAAACCGCTGGTGCTCATGCGCAGGAAGCCAAAGCCCCAGAACAGAAAACTGAACAGCAGGCTGCCCAGGGCGATGGCGCCGAGGTCCACCGCGCTGCCGGTGTGGCCGATCACCGCGGTGTCGACCAGGCCCAGCATCGGCGTGGCGCTGTTGGCGAGGATCACCGGGATCGCCAGGGCCAGAATGCGGCGATAGCCCGGAGCCGGGCGGGATGCAGTGGCAGTCATCGCTGCGGGTACCGGCGTCGGCTCAGTCGAGCAGGCGCAGCAGGCGCCCGACCAGAAAGGGAATCTCCTTGCCGAGATTGAACAGGCGCGGGGCGAACAGCCAGCTCTGGGTGATGCCCATCAACGCGGCATAGACCACCAGGGCATGGCGCTCCGGATCCTCCGCGCTGGCGCCGATCTGGCCGCGCCGCTGGGCCTCGGCGATGCGTGCAGCCAAAGCGCTGATGATGTGCCGGGTGAGGCGGCGCTCGCGGCGCAGGGTGGCGGACAGGGATTCGGTCAGCTCGGTCTTGTTGAGCAGGATCTCGAAGGACTGGCGAAACCAGGCATCACCGGCCAGCAGCTCCAGCCAGCGCCGTGCAAAGTCGCCAATCGCGACGAGCGGGTCCTCCCCCACGCCCTCGAGATCCCGGGCCAGTTGTTCCAGCGGCTCCTGCGAATAGGCCAGCACCGCCGCGTAGAGATCATCCTTGTTGCGAAAGTGCCAGTAGATCGGGCCGCGGCTGAAGCCGGCCTCGGTGGCGATCATCGCCAGGGTGGTGTTGCTGTAGCCGTTGCGGCTGAACAGGGCCAGCGCCGCCTCGATAATACTGAGGCGGGTCTGTTCGGCGTCTTCCTTGGTACGTCGCATGGATTCTCCGGAGCGGGCCGTGGCGGGTGGATCACCGGGTCGTATTATTCACCTGCATCGGCCTTCGGCCAATGCCCGGCCAATATTCACCCGCAAGCCATCCAGGGCCGATGTCGTCGCTGCCGTGATCAGAACATCTTCAGGTAGCGGCGGATTTCCCAGTCGGACACATGGGTGTGATAGCTGGTCCATTCGTCGCGCTTGAATTGCACGAAGCAGTCGAACAGGGTATCGCCGAACACCTCGCGCGACAGCGGATCGGCGGCGAAATCCTCGATCGCCTCACCCAGGTTCTGGGGCAGCATCTCGATGCCCATGTCACGCACCTGTGCATCGCTGTAGTTGTACATATTCTCGCGATGCGGCTTGCCCGGGTCCAGCCCCTCGCGGATACCCTCCAGGCCGGCGGCAAGAATCATCGCCGCGCCGAGGTAGGGGTTGCAGGCGATGTCCGCGGCGCGGCATTCGACGCGCCCACCCTGGGATGGAATGCGCAGCATGTTGGTGCGGTTGTTG
>JBJHBY010000193.1:0-6885 GCA_050485745.1 Gammaproteobacteria bacterium
ATCGCAGGGGATCGCCCGGCGCAGCGCGCCGGGCGACACCGGGCTCAGGGGCCGGCCATCGCACCGCCGCCCCTCGCTCACCCGGGCACCTTGCGTCTCGCGTCTCGCGTCTCGCGTTTCGCGCCTTCCGCCCCTCCCCCTCAATCCCCCTGGCGCGGCCAGACCAGCGTCCGCAGCCAGTTGAAGAAGCCGTTGCCGCCAAGCACCATGCGGTCGACTCCATCGAAGAAGGCTTCGAGCTTTTCCGGCTCGGCAAAATAATCCGCACGGGTGGTAAAGCTGCGTTGCGGGTCCAGCTCGCGCACCACCCGGGCCGGGTTGCCGGCCACCACGACATTGGGCGGCACATCGCGACTGACCACGGCACAGGCGCCAACGACACTGTTGTCGCCGATGGTCACGCCCTTGAGCACGGTACAGCGGTCCCCCAGCCAGACGTTGTCGCCAATGCGCACCGGTCGCGGATCCGGATCGCGCTCAGTGCGGTTGTAGATGCCATGCCAGTCCGAGTCGGTGATATACACACCATGGGCCATCATGACCGAGTCACCAATCACGATCTCATCACTCGCCGAAATACGCGTACCGGGGCTGATCAATACATAGTCGCCTATCTCGATACGACCCTTGCCGGACTCCCGACCCCAGACGCCAATCTTCACCCTGCTGTCGGCCTCGCCGATGATCGTGGCGCAGCGGCCGATGCGGATATTGGGTCCGGAGATGCTCACATACCAGGGTTTCATGATGGTATGGTGAGCGCCCAGGGCATCGCAGGCGGGCGCCAGAAAATGCCGCGCATACCAGCGACGAAACCCGAGATAACCGCGTTTGACCCGGTAGGGCCGTCTGTCTTCGCGCATGCCGGTGTCCGTGTCTCAGCAGCCAGAAATCAGGGCGCGCCAGTGTGGCAGCGCCATCGGCGAAGCGCAAACATGTCACTTTCACGGGCCGTAGACAGCAACCAGGAGGACCTCCACCCGCGACTGCAGGCCGTCGTGGGCCGCCACCTCGAGCGCCCGTTCCTGCGCCCGATCGCCCGGCACAACCAGCGGGCTTTCGATACGGTTGCGAATCAGGTCGCCGCGTATCGCGGCCCGCTGCTGCTGGATTCCTTCTGCGGTGTCGGCGCCAGCACCCTGAACCTTGCCCGGCAATACCCGGACGCCCTGGTCATCGGCGTGGACAAGTCGGCACACCGGCTGGCACGCCACCAACCCGAACCCGGCGTCGACAACTATCGGCTGGTGCGCGCCGATGTGGACGACTTCTGGCGCCTGGCGCTTGCCGCCGGCTGGCATCCCGACGCACACTACCTGCTCTATCCAAACCCGTGGCCCAAGAGCGGACAACTGCAGCGCCGGGTGCATGGCTCACCGCTGTTCCCGACCCTGCTCGACCTGGGTGGCCGACTGGAACTGCGCAGCAACTGGCTGCTCTACCTGCGGGAGTTCAACGCCGCACTGGCGCAGGCCGGGCACCGGGCGCAACTCGAAACACTGCCGCCGGGCCCCGCCATGACGCCGTTCGAGCACAAGTATCGCCTCGCCGGTCAGGCCCTGTGGCGCTTGCATTGCACACTGCACAGCCCGGAGGACACCGGAGCCGGAATGACAGGGAGAACCGCATGACCACCTTGGCGCGAACCAGCGGCAAAGATGACCCGCTCTGGGCCACCATCCGTGACGAAACCCGGGCCGAGGCCGAGCGCGAACCCATTCTCGCCAGCTTCCTGCACGCCACCATTCTCAACCACGACAGCCTGGAAGCGGCGCTATCGTTCCACCTGGCCCACAAACTGGACAGCCCGACCGCGTCGGCCCTGCTGGTGCGGGAGGTCATCGAGGAGGCACTGACCAGCGACCCGGGGATCATCGCAGCCACCCGCTGTGACATTCGCGCGGTGCGCGAACGCGACTCCGCCTGCGACGATTTCTCGGTGCCCTTCCTCTATTTCAAGGGCTTCCATGCCCTGCAGGCCCACCGCGTTGCCCACTGGCTGTGGCGACAGGGGCGGCAGTCCCTGGCCCTGTTCTTCCAGAACCGGATCTCCTGTGAATTCGGCGTCGATATTCACCCGGCGGCGCGCATCGGCCAGGGCATCATGCTCGACCACGCCACCGGCGTGGTGATCGGCGAGACCGCCGTGGTCGGCAACAATGTCTCGATCATGCAGTCGGTCACCCTGGGGGGCACCGGCAAGGAGCACGGCGACCGCCACCCCAAGGTCGGTGACGGCGTACTGCTCAGCGCCGGAGCGAAGGTACTGGGCAACATCCGCATCGGCGAGGGCGCCATGGTGGGCGCAGGCAGCGTCGTGCTCAGGGATGTGCCACCTCACACCACGGTTGCCGGTGTTCCCGCCGTCGTGGTCGGACGCCCCAGCTGCGACCAGCCGGCGCTGGAAATGAATCATCGCCTCGACGCCCCCTGCGGCTGAGAACTCATCGAAACGGCAGACAATGACAACAGGGAGGATCACGACCATGCGCCAGTTATTGATCGCACTTTGCACCGGCATCGCCCTGCTCTCGACCGCCGCGGCGGACATCCAGAGCCGCGAGATCGAATACCGCGGTGACGGCATCAGTATGCGCGGCTATCTCGCCTGGAACGAGGCCGCTGAGGGACCGCGCCCCGGCGTCCTGGTCGTACACGAGTGGTGGGGGCACAACGACTACGCCCGGGAGCGGGCTCGCATGCTCGCAGCCCAGGGTTACGTCGCCCTCGCCGTGGACATGTACGGGGATGGACGCAGCACCGAACACCCCGCGGAAGCCAACGCCTTCATGCAGGCCGCCACGGAGCGCTCGGAAGGAATGTCGGCCCGCTTCAATGCCGCGCTGCGCACCCTGCAGGCACAGGCGGAGACCGACGCCGGGCGCATCGCCGCGATCGGCTACTGCTTCGGGGGTGGCGTGGTACTGAACATGGCCCGGGCCGGAGCCCCCCTGGCCGGCGTGGCCAGCTTCCACGGCAGCCTGACACCGCTGGCGCATACCGCCGAGGCCGAAACCCTGCGCAGCAGCATCATCGTCTTCAATGGCGCCGCGGACCCGATGGTGAGTGCCGAATCCATCGCCGAATTCAAGGCGGAGATGGACGCGGCAGAGGCCGACTACGAGTTCATCGACTACCCGGGCGTACTGCACAGCTTTACCAACCCCGACGCCGACCGCTATGCGGAGCACGGCCTGCCGGTGGCGTATGACGCCGCGGCCGATGCGGATTCCTGGGAGCGCCTGCAACTGTTTCTGGCCCGGATATTCCGCCAGGCCAGTACTTCGTCAGGCAAGGGGCCAGGTCAATAACCGGTGGCGTCGAGGTCCATGACGAAGTCGACACCACTGACCCGCCGCACGCCAGTCTCGACGTGGCCGTCGGAATGCAGCCGCAGCCAGCGGTAGCCGGGGGGACAGGTGTCCACGCGAAAGCTGTCACTGTTGGGGGCGAACTGGATACAGGTCGAAGGCGAGGTCAACACCCGCAGCCCCTGGCTGCGCTGCTCCGTGGACTGATGCACGTGCCCGGACAGCAAGATCCGCGCTTGCGGATGCCTCTGCAGGCACTGCAGCAGTTCCGCGGCGTTGGCCAGGCGCTGCTGATCCAGCCAGCGGCAACCCACCGCCAGCACCGGGTGGTGCAGGCACACCAGGGCAGGGGTTTCCGGGTGAGCCGCAAGCAGCCCATCGAGGCGCTCCAGCTCAGCCGCCGCCAGCGCACCACCCACCTCGCCGGGCACGCTGGAATCCAGCCCGATCACCAGCCAGCCACCGAGCAGGCGGTGCCCGCAATAGCGCCCGGAATCGGCCAGGGTAACGCGCATGCGCGTCGCCTCGTCGTGGTTGCCAGGCAGCCACATCTGCTGCGCTGCCAGGCCATCCACCGCGGCGCCGAAACGTTGGTAGGCAGAGACCGCACCGTGATCGGAGAGGTCGCCGGTGGCGAGCAGCAGGTCGATGCGGGAATGATGCCGGCGCACCTCGGCCAGCACTGCGCCAAGGCTGTGATCCGTATCCATGCCCAGCAGCTGGCCGCCGGGCTCGGCGCCCAGATGGGCATCGGTGATCTGCACCACCTCAAGCGGCGGCGGCGGTGACGCATGCACGTGCGCGATCCTGTCCTGATCCCGGGTTCGAACGCCTTTTATAGCCTCTTGGTGCGCGGGCAGCCAGCCCGGGACCGGCAAATCCGGTCACAATTCACAGTCTTCGGCGGGCTCGCCACACTGATGGTCCTGCAGCTGCAGGCAGTAGTGCAGCCACTCCCCCAGAAAGGCATTCCACTGGCGCTTCTCGTCACGCTGGAACATCGCCGCATTGGGGTAGTCATAGCGGGGGGCCGGGCGGCGATGGCGCGACCAGGCGATCACCTCGGCCAGGGCAGCATCGTGGTAAACCTGCACCCGCAACAGCGGGGCCACGCCCCAGTGCACCGGAAAGGTCACCTCCAGCGTACTGGTATAGGGGTTCTGCTCCACCGTCGACAGGGACAGGATTCCACCCCGAGGCAGGTTAAAACGGCGCCGCAGCGGTCGCGCCTCCAGCCCGGGCAGCAACTGCAGGACGTCGCGGTAGTTGGCCTCGCAGCGCGCCATGTGCCCGCCGAGATCGACGCGATAGCCGGCACGGCGTGGCGGAGGGTTCATCCGCATGGCGCCCCCGGAGAGCTGATCACGATCATTTTGCACTGCTTTTTGCTACACTCCTGCCCTTCCTGCGGACCCGCGCCGCATCGGGCACTGACTGGAACGGACGCATGAAAGCCTCGAAACGCCCCCTGACCCTCGCCCTCTCCACGAGCATCCTCGGACTGGCCCTGACACTGATGCTGCCGGCCCAGGCCGACACGCTGCAGGATATCTACGAGCTGGCCCTGCGCAATGATGCCCGCCTCAAGGCGGCGGAAGCCACGTACCGTGCCAACCTCGAGGTGGAAAAGCAAGCGCGCGGCGCCCTGCTGCCGCAGATTGTCGGGGAGGCTTCCTATACCGACAGCACGGTGCGGCAAACCAGCCAACTAACTCTGGTGGACCCCGACACCGGGGATATTACAACTGAAGATAACCGGCGATCACGACTGGAGAGTGAACGCAAGCTGTGGTCGGTCTCGCTGAACCAGGCCCTGTTCGACCTGCCCGCCTGGTTCAGCTACCGCAGCGGCCAGCAGACTTCCCTGCAGGCCGAGGCCCAGCTCGCCGCCGACCAGCAGGACGTGATCGTGCGCGTGGCCGAGGCCTACTTCAACGTGCTCCGTGCCCAGGACAACCTCGAGGCCTCCCGCGCCGAGGAGCGCGCGGTACAGCGCCAGCTCGAGCAGACCCAGCAGCGCTTCGAGGTCGGCCTGATCGCCATCACCGACGTGCATGAGGCCCAGGCCGCCTACGACAACACCGTGGTGCTGCGCCTCACCGACGAGGGCAACCTGGCCACCGCCTACGAGGCCCTTACCACCCTGACCGGGCAGGGGCACGCCAACCTCTGGCCCCTCGACACGGAATTCCCGGTGGTCAACCCGGAGCCCCTGGAGCGCGCCGACTGGGTCGACTTCGCCCTGGAGCACAATTTCGCCCTGCGCGCCGCACGCCACGAGGCCGAAGCCTCGCGCCAGACCGCAACCTCCCGGCGCATGGAGCACCTGCCCAAGATCACCGGCAGCCTCGGTTACACTGAAGAGGATATCAGCGGCACGCGCCGCCCAGCCAACCCCCTCAACCCACCCGACGCGGATATCGAATCCGAGGTCATGGCCATCCACCTGCGCATGCCGCTGTTCAGCGGCGGCCAGATCAGCGCGCAGCGGCGTCAGGCCCACGAGCTCTACAATGCCGCACTGCAGCGCTCCATCGACGCTCAGCGCGGCGTGATTCGCGACGCCCGGGCCCAGCACATCTCGGTGGTTACCGACGTCGCCCGGGTCCGGGCACGGCAGCAGGCCATTGTCTCCAGCCAGAGTGCCCTGGACGCCACCCAGGCGGGCTATGAGGTCGGCACCCGCAACATCGTCGACGTGCTGCAGGCCCAGCGCAACCTGTTCGCTTCCATGCGCGACTACGCCAATGCCCGCTACGATTACATCATCAACCAGCTGCGCCTGAAGCAGGTCGCCGGTCTGCTCAGCCCGCAGGACGTTCTCGACCTGAATGGCTGGCTGGTGCAGCCCGACGCACCGACCGCCAACACCTACCGGGATTTCGAGGGCTGATCCGCCAGCAGCGCCCCGGTCATGGCGACCAGGTGCTGCAGGGCTCCCCGATTGGCCGCCACCACCCGCTGCGCCGCGGCACCCGCCTCCAGCCTGGATTGGGGTTCACGAAAGCCACCCGCCAGGCTGTCGGCAATGGCGACAGCGCCCTCGCAGATGCGCAGGGCCCCGGCCTCGCGCAGCAGGCGGTTGATCTCGCGAAAATTGAAGTCGCTGGGCCCCGCCAGAACCGGCAGGCCCCAGGCCGCCGGCTCCAGCGGATTATGCCCACCCCGGGGCACCAGGCTGCCACCGACAAAGGCCATGTCCGCTGCCCCGAATAACAGCAGCAACTCACCCATGGTGTCCCCCAGCAACACTTCAGTGCGCGCGGTCACCGGCCCGGCGATGCTGCGCCGGCTGCACACGAAACCCGCTGCCGCGACCAGCGCGGCAACCCGTTCGAAGCGCTCGGGATGGCGCGGCACCAGTACCAGCAAGGCATCGGGTACATCCTGCTGCAGGCGCCGCTGGGCATTGAGCAGGATATCTTCCTCGCCCTCGTGGGTACTGGCGGCGATCCACACCGGGCGCGCGCCGAGATCCGCACGCAGGCGCGCCGCGCGCTGCCGCAGCGCAGCATCGACCTGGACGTCGAACTTGATACTGCCCGTCACCCGCAGATGCCCTGCCGGTACACCC
>JBJHBY010000194.1:0-6826 GCA_050485745.1 Gammaproteobacteria bacterium
CATCGAAAATACCCAGCGCGACGTCAACATTGCCCTGGTCAACGAACTGGCCCAGATCTTCAAGCGCCTCGGCGTCAGCACCGAGGATGTGCTCGCGGCGGCGGGGACCAAGTGGAACTTCCTGCCTTTCCGTCCCGGCCTGGTGGGCGGCCACTGCATCGGCGTGGACCCTTACTACCTGGCGCACAAGGCCCAGCAGGCGGGATACTTTCCCGAGATCATCACCGCAGCACGGCGCATCAACGACAATATGGGCACATACGTGGCGGGCGAAGTCATGCGCCTGATGACACAAAAGCGCATCCATATCGTCGACAGCCGCATCCTGGTCCTGGGCCTTGCCTTCAAGGAAAATTGCCCGGACCTGCGCAACACCCGGGTGGTGGATATCGTGCGGGAACTGCAGCTGTGCAATGCGCAGGTGGACGTCCACGACCCCTGGGTCGACCCGGAGCAGGCCGAGGAAGAGTTCGGCTTCCGGCCGCTGGAACAGCCCGGCGAGGGTGTGTACGACGCGGTCATCCTTGCCGTGGCTCACGATTGCTTCCGCGAACTCGGCGAGGCCGGGGTGCGCCGACTGACACGACCGCAGTCCGTGGTGTTCGATATCAAGTATCTGTTTCCCGCGGAGGCCGTGGACGGGCGCCTGTAGGCAGCCCCGCACAGTCGACGAACGATCCACCCGGCACGACAACACCATATACCGCAAAAAAGGGCGACGAGACATGCGAGTTTTGGTCACCGGCACCGCCGGTTTCATCGGCTGTGAAACGGCGCTGCAGCTGCTCGCCCGCGGCAATGAAGTGGCGGGCATCGACAATGTCAACGACTACTACGATACCCGGCTGAAGCGCGCGCGACTGCAACGTTTCAAGGGCCAGCAACGGTATCGCAACTTTGAGTTCTGCCTGTCCGACGCGGCCAGCCTCAACGCTGTCTTCGAGAACTTCCAGCCACAGCGGGTGATTCATCTCGCCGCCCAGGCCGGCGTGCGCTATTCACTCGACAATCCTTCGGCCTACATCACCTCGAACCTGGTCGCGTTCGGCAATATTCTCGAGGCCTGTCGTCACCACCAGGTCGAACACCTGGTGTACGCCTCCAGCAGTTCGGTCTACGGTGCCAACACGAAGCAACCGTTTGCCGAGGCCGATGCCGTCGATCATCCGGTCAGCCTGTACGCCGCCACCAAGAAATCCAACGAGCTGATGGCGCACACCTACAGCCACCTGTTCGGATTGCCGACCACGGGCTTGCGCTTCTTCACCGTCTACGGCCCCTGGGGACGCCCGGACATGGCCTACTACAAGTTCGTGCAGCGCATCCTTGCCGGTGACTCCATCGACGTCTACAACCACGGCCGGCACCGCCGCGACTTCACCTACATCGACGATATCGTGGAAGGCGTGGTGCGCTGCTGCGACCAGGTCGCCACGGCAGACCCCGCCTGGCGCAGTGAGCGGCCGGACCCGGCCACGTCCAATGCCCCGTTCCGGGTGTACAACATCGGCAACAACACACCGGTGGAACTGCTCTATTTCATCGAGTTGCTGGAACAGAATCTCGGTCGCAAGGCGGAGAAGCGCCTGCTGCCCATGCAGCCCGGGGATGTTCCGGATACCTACGCCGATGTCGATCGGCTCGGCGCCGCGGTCGGTTACCGCCCGAAAACCAGCATCGAGGAAGGCGTGGCGCGCTTTGTAGCCTGGTACCGGGACTTCCACGCCTGAGCAACGGGCAATGGGCAACGCCCCACAACCTCATCGCCCGGCAGATTCCCACCGGGCTGCTATGCTTGCAACGCACCCGTTTGCAGCCAGGACACCTCTCGATGCACCCCTTCCGCACCCCGTCGCGCCTCTCCCGCGGCCTGCTGTCCCTCTGCCTGCTGGCACTGCTGCACACCCTGCCGGGAGCAACCGCCGCCGCTGCCGCGGAGAACTGGTGGGGGGTGAATGTCTACGGCCTGTCCTGGCACCCGGACCGCTCCACCGCACGCGACGAGGATCTCGATAATGAGGTCAATCCAGGGCTGGGGCTGCGCTATGACTTCTCCCCCGCGAACAGCCGCTGGCTGACCTTTGCCGAAGCCGGAGTATTCCGCGACTCCGGTCGCGAGTGGGCCAAAATGGCCGGCGTTGGCGCACAATATCGAATCACCCGGCGGCTCAGCGCCGGCGCCGCCCTGGCGGGCTTCTACAGCGACACCTACAACAAGGGTGACCCGTTCATCGCACCGGTGCCGCTGGTGTCCTGGGATTTCGGCCCGCTGATCCTCAACGCGACCTATTTCCCCAAGGTCTCGGACTTCAACGAGGTCGCCGCCTTTGCCGTATATGTTACGGTGCCCCTGGGGCGAAAGCGTCCCTGAGACCGCCGGGGCGCGCAACCTGTTAACCTGGCACATCTCTGTGCCGCATTAACCGGACAATATTCATTGCCGGGTTAATCATTCGCAACATCAGGGAGGCCGGAACATGCCACGGGACAGCGAACAGGAGCAACCGGCAAGGGCAGGCGCCGATGAGGCCACCGTCGTGGTCGGCCATCCCGGAAAGCCGCCAGGCGGAGCCCAGGTACAAGTCCGGGGTCCCGGCACGGCGGCGCCACAGTCCATCATGCCGACACACTCCGGCTCCGGACCGCTGAGCGGCGACACCACCACACCCCGCAGCTTACTCCCGGCCATCGGCCTGGGTGGCCTCGCCGGGTTGTTGTTGTTTGCGATCACCGCCGCCCTGCTGCTGGCACTGCGGTAAAGGAAAGCGCGCCCTGCCCGCCGCCGTAGGCTGGGTTACGCGGCTGTGCCGCTAACCCAGCCTACGGCATTCCGCGAGCCTGTTCAGCGGGCAAGGTCAGATTACGGCGCATCTCGCGCAATTCACGCGCCTCCGGAAAGGCGTCGAGGCTGACCTGCAGGTGTTCTGCAAGGACGTCCCGCTCCCCGGATGCGTGCAGGTCACGCGCACGCTGCAACTGCAACTCCAACACCTCGCGCAGGCCGGCACGAGCCTCGCGGTTGCCCGGGTCGATCTCCAGTACCAGACGATAGACATAGGCCGCGTTACTGCCCGGCGGCCAGACCAGACGCCCGTTGTCGATGCTGATGCGGGCGAGGCGCAGGAAGCGCTCCACCTTCTCCCGTTGCTCGGCGTCCAGCGACACCACGGCCGGCGCCATATCCAGGCCGAGATCCGCATCGCTGATCAGTGGCATCGCAGGCGCTGCCGAAGGCGCTGGTGGTGCAGCCGGCAGGACAACGAGAAACAACGCCAGCGACAGCGTATAGACCACCAGCGCGGACACTCCGAAAGGCAACCAGAAGCGCCGTGTCGCGCCTTGTCCAGCCTGACCGGAAGCCACCGCCTCGAGGGCCTGGAGGAACTCGCCGGCGCTCTGGAAGCGCGCATCCGGCCGCTTGGCCAGGGCGCGTTCCAGCACCGCATCCAGTGCGGGAGGCAATGCCGGATTCAGCCGCGATGGTTTTTCCGGATTGACGTTGATGATGCGGTGCATGAGCGCATGCACGGATTCACCGTAGAATGGCTTTTCTCCGGTGAGCAACTGATACAGCACGATCGCCACGGAGAACAGGTCGGAGCGACCGTCCACGGCCTGGCCGGCACATTGTTCCGGCGACATGTAACTCGGAGTGCCAAGGCTGCTGCCCATCTGCGTCAGCTCCGAATCCTCCACCCGGGCAATGCCGAAGTCCGCCACCTTCACATCGCCCTCATCGGTGAGGAAGATGTTCGCGGGCTTGATGTCCCGGTGAATGATGCCACGCTGGTGGGTGTAGGCCAGGGCGGACAGCAGCTGTCGGGCGATCTGCAATACCTGTTCGAGACTGAAGCGCGCACCGGCCTGCAGCAGCTCACTGAGCTCCCGCCCCTCGACAAACTCCATCACGAAGTAGTGGCTGCCCGCCTGCTCGCCACTGTCGAAAATGGCGATGATATTGGGATGACGCAGATTGCCGACGGCGCGGATTTCGCGCAGAAAGCGGCTGTCCATCTCACCTGCCAGGGCACCACCCGCCAGTTCCGGGCGCACGGTCTTGATGGCCACGGTGCGGCCGATCAGCGGATCGCGGGCGCGGTACACTACGCCCATGGCGCCCTCCCCAAGCACACCCAGAATCTCGTACTTGGCGATGTTCTGCGGATGCCCTCCGACGATGTCCCCGGTCATGTTCAGCGACTGCCCAGCCGGCTGCCCGCGGGCACGAACAGAAACTCACCGGCTTCGTGCCCGGCATGACGAATCGGTGCATATTCGGGTGTCTGCTCCTGGTTCAGTGCCGCCGCTCGGGCGCTGACCCGACGCAGGACCTCACGGTACAGGGCAAAGCCCTCGAGTAACTGCTGATTGCTCTCAAGGGTTTCAATAAAGGCCCGGGCAAACAGCGAGTGCTCACCACCCCCGCTGTCCAGCACGGGCTGCACGCCGCCCGAAGTCAGTACCGTGCGGGCGCGCAGGGCGGCAACCGTCTCCAGCCACTCGCGCTGCTGCGCCAGTGGCATGCCCTCGGCATAGCGCGGCACGGAAACGCCGGACAACGTGCCCGAATAGCAGGAATCCGCCACCACCAGCACATGCCGGGCACGCATCGCATTGACCATGTCGGTGATGGCCACGTTCGATATCCAGTTGGCGCTGCTGCCGTGCTCGGCATCCACCGGCAGCCAGTAGCCGCGATCATTGAGCGTGTCGAGCTCACCGTGGCCAGCGTAATAGATCAGCAGATTGTCGTCCGCAGTCAGACGCTCGCGCAGGGCGTTCAAGGCACTGAGAATGTCATAGCGACTGGCGTCGAGCAGCAGACGGGTCTGAAAACCATAGCGCTCGCGCAACAGGCGCTCCACCGCCCGGGCGTCATTGACCGCCGTTTCGAGATCCGAAAGCCGGGTGTAGCGGTTATTGCCAATCACCAGCGCGTGGTAACGCCCCAGGCGCAGGCCCGTCGTATCCGGTGCAGTGGCCAATCCATTGGCCGCCGCGCGCGGTGACTGGATCAGGAACTGATAACTGACTTCACGCTGCCGCGCATCGCGTACACCGATGTTCACGGGCGTGGTCTCGCCGGTCAACTCGATCTCCGCCCAGAACAGGTTGAACTCGTCCAGCGGGTGTTCGCGCCCGTTGATACTGAAACGGCTGACACCGGCCGGGGCATCCACCCGCCCGATCAGCTCGCGGCTTTGCCGTGCCGGCTCCAGCTGCGCGGTGGCCATGCCCCGGGTCAGGCTCACCGGCGGATCAATGACTTCGATACGCGGCGGCGCGGCGCGCCCGGCTTCGACCACCGCGTCGCTGGCGCGAGCCACGTCGCGCTGGGCCCGATCCGCGCGCTGCCGCAGGGTACCCAGCTCGCGCTCGGCCGCTTCCAGCTGCGGCACAAGATCCCCCAGCTCGCGCTGCAGGCGTTCCAGGTTGCGGTCGCGCTCCGGGCCGGGAGGCTGCTGACGCAGCAAGTCATGCAGCAGCTGCTTGTCTTCGCGATCACCGCGCAGGCGCTGCAACTCGCCCTCCTGCCGGGCTATCTGCTGCTGAGCCTCCTGCAGTTGCTGCTGGAAAGCGCTGGCGCGCTCGCGCGCCTGCTGCAGTTGTCCGCGCAGGCGCGTGAGCTCCGCCTCGGACACCTCCGCCGCCGCCACCGCCGAGGCATACATCAGGCTGTCGTCACTGATACCCGCGGCACGCCGATACCAGTTCAGTGCCGCCACGCCGTCGCGGGGTACACCCAGGCCACGGTCATAGAGGTTGCCGAGGTTGATCTGCGCGGACTGGTGACCCTGTTCCGCCGCGCGCCGGTACCAGGATGCGGCGGCAGCGTAGTCCGGAGCCACCCCCAGGCCACGCTCGTGAATCTGGCCAACATGGTTCTGGGCTTCAGCATTACCGGCTTCGGCCTCGGGCATCCACACCGCCAGGGCGGTGCGATAGTCGGCGCGATCGAAGGCGACATACTCGCCCCCGCGCAGCTCGCAGTCGGCGGCACTGGTGCGTACCGGCCGGCGCGCACTGAGATAGGTGGTCTGGGTACCCAGCCGTCGCACCTGGGGCGGCAGCAGGCAGTCCACGATGAGCAGCTTGTCGGCGTCCTTGCCAGAGCCAGCGGCACCCGGCCCCGAAGGTGCTCCGGAACAGCCCCATAGCAGGACCCCACACAGCCCCGCCAGCACCATCGCGCGCGATCGCGCCACCGCCACGATTCCGTCCATTCCCGCGCCCCCTGTCCGACGACTCCGTCGCGCTATTGATTGACCTGGCAAACCCTTGCGCCGCTTTGACCCGATCAGCACCACCGCCCCCGTAGACCGCACCGCGCGAGAGGATTACACTGCTGGCGCAGTCATGCGCATCCAGTAAGCGGTCCCCGACAACTATACACCCGGGCAGGCCCACAACCCAGCAACGCAACAGCAAGCCCCCACAGCCAAAGGGACGTCGAGACCATGGCCGGTTTCTTCCTGTTCTCCCGCAGCGGCCCGCGGCAACGCAGCCGGATGCTATTCCTCCTCGCCGGCTTCACCTTGCTGGCCCTTGGCAACCCGGCCCAGGCATTCAACGCGGTGGATGACTTCGTCTACACCCCGGTCAGCCAGGATGGTCAGTCCTTTATCGAATTCGACGTTCTCGACAACGACGACCTCGGTGACAGCCAGGCAGTAACCGTCAGCCAGATCACCGCGCTATCCCCCGGAGAGGCTGGCGACCTGTCCCAGGAGGGGTCGCTGTTCATCTTCTTTCCGACAGAGGGCTTCAGTGGCCTGGCGACCTTTCGCTACGAGATCGCCGACAGCAGCAGTGGCCTGAGCTCCAG
>JBJHBY010000195.1:0-6818 GCA_050485745.1 Gammaproteobacteria bacterium
GTCAAGTTCTGCAGTGCCGACCACGCGCTGAGAATCCTCAACAGCCAGGCCCTGCGCTGGAGCGCACCGGCCCTGTTCGCCGACCCCTTCGAGCTGGCCCATCACTCCGAACCGGACTTCAATGGCCAGACCCTGCTCGACGCCCTGATCCGTCAGGTCATCGCCCTGCTGTTCGGCCCCGAACCGCCACCGCCCGGCAGCAGCCGCTTGCGCCTGACCATCAAACGCTGGCGCGAGGAACAACGCTTTGCCAGCGAGGAAGAAGCGACCCGGGTTCTGCAGGGCCTGTTGCGCCAACTGGCGGAGAGCCAGTTCCGCCTGGTCGATCACTACCTCTCGGAATGGCGCCAGTTCGCGCGCCGCGTGCGCATCGCCTGCTTTTCCGACCGCGTGACCAACCTCACCGCCTGGCAGCGCTTCGGCGACCAGCACCGCGGCATCGCCCTGCGCTTCGATTGTGGCGAGAACACCAGCCTGGAGCGGCCACGGCGGATGCAGTACGGGCAGCAGGTGCCCAGCATCACACAGTTGCGCGAGCAACTGGAGATCATCTTCGAGGGCCGGCAATTGCCCAGCGTGGAGAGCTTCAGCGACAAGCTGCTGGTCAAGGGCAAGCACAATGAGCGCGAATCGGAGTGGCGCTGCTTCCGTAGTGAAGACAGCGACGGCGATTCGGACGAGCGCCTGTGGTACAGCGACCATCCCTTCACCACCCGGGAATTACTCGGGGTCTACTTCGGCGTTGCCACGTCACGCGGCGACCGGGAAGACGTGCTGCGGGTGCTGAACGAGCGCTACCCCAATGTGCGGGTGTATCAGGGCCAGGCCGTGAACGGCCGCTACGAACTGGAATTCACCCCGCTGGGCGCACGCTGAGCTCTATCTGCCACGCTGAGCTCTATCTGCCACGCTGAGCCACATCTGCCACGCTGCGCTTTATCTGCCACGCTGAGCTCTATCGGCGCAGCGCACACGCAGGCCTGACGCCCCGATTATTTGGCCTTGGGGCGGACGTACAGCACCAGGCTGTGGTCAATCAGCTCGTAGCCGCGCTCTTCCACCAGCTGGCGCTGGCGCTTTTCGATCACTTCGTCCAGGAACTCGACCACGTCACCGGTTTCCATGCAGACCATGTGATCGTGGTGCTCGCCCTTGGCCAGTTCGAACACGGAGTGGCCCGTCTCGAAATTGTGTCGCGCCACCAGGCCGGCGGACTCGAACTGGGTCAGCACCCGATACACCGTGGCCAGACCGACGTCTTCACCCGCCTCGAGCAGGGTCTTGTAGACATCCTCGGCGCTGAGGTGCTGGTTGTCCTGCTCGGCCTGTTCAAGTAACTGCAGGATTTTCACACGGGGCAGAGTGACCTTCAGGCCAGCCTTGCGCAATTCCTGGTTTTCTCCGGTCATCTGTTGCTCCACCCTTCGCGTTGCCGCCACGAGTGCGCTATTATCGCACGGCTCACGCGCTTCCTGTAACCCGGAAAAGACATGTCCATTAGCCGCACAATCTGTACTGTTATTGCCCTGATCGCGCTCACTGCCTGCAGTTCGCTGCAGTTCCCCGGGGTGTACCGCATCACTGTGGACCAGGGCAATATCGTGACCCAGGAGATGGTCGACCAGCTGCGCCCGGGCATGACCCGCAGCCAGGTGCAGTTCATCCTCGGCTCACCGATGCTGGAGCACACCTTCGCCAGCCAGCGCTGGGATTATGTCTACACCACCCAGGACGGCATCCAGGAGCGCAAGCAAAAACGCCTGACCGTCTTCTTCGAAGGTGACCGCATGAGCCACTTCGTCGGCACCTTCGTGCCGTCAGCGGCCGCCATCGACGCGGATACCGGCGAAGACGCCTGAGCCCGGCGACAGCGCAGCCGCCTCAGTCGTCCCCGGCGCCCGTCTTGCCCTTGCGCGCACGCTGCTTGCGCACCTCCTTGGGGTCGGCGATCAGCGGTCGGTAAATCTCGACACGATCACCATCCGCGACGGCCTCCTGCTCCGGCTTGCCCACCGCCTTGCCGAAGATCCCCAGCTTGGCGGACTCCACATCCACCTCGGGAAACAGCCTGGCGATACCGGAGCGACGCACCGCCTCGCGCACACTGCAGCCGGCCTCCACCGTCACCGGCACGATCTGCTGCCGCTCCGGCAGGGCAAAGGCCACCTCAACCTTGATCATCGGCTTGTCGTCCATACAGTTCATCCGCCCTGCGCACCAGGGCCTCCACCAGGTTGTCCGCCAGTTTGTTCAACATCAGCCGCAGGGCCCCGCCGAGCAGCCGCCCCGAATAATCGAAGTCCAGCTCCAGGGACACCTTGCAGGCGCCCTCGCCCAGCGGCTGAAACGTCCAGCCGCCACTGAAGCGACGAAACGGCCCCTGCACCAGCACCATGTCGATACGCGAGGGCGGCTCCAACCGGTTGCGCGTGGTCAGGCTCTGGCGCAGGCCGCTGCGGGCGAGGTCCAGTCGCGCCAGCATTTCTGTGTCGCTGCGGGCCAGCACCTCGGCGCCGACGCAGCCATCCATATAGCGGGGATAGGCCTCCACGTCGTTGACCAGGTCAAACATCGCCCGGGCGGGATGGGGCAGCAGCGCGCTGCGGCTGATGCGGGTCATACGCGTTCTTCTATTGCCTGCCGGAGCGGTGTGTACCGGGCTGACTGCCAACCCCCACCCGAGGGCGCGGCGCACAAACCCGGCATCATCCCATCCAGCTGCGATACAGGCCGGTCGCCAGGATGGCGAGCACGGCCGGGGGGGCAATATAGCGCAACAGCCAGCGCCAGAGCCAAAAAAACCCGCGGCTCTCGACATAGAGTTCGTCCCGCGCCGACTCCGCACGCATGCGCCAGCCCACGAACAGGGCGATCAACAGGCCCACCAGGGGCAGCAACAGGTTGGCGGTGAGCAGGTCCAGCCAGGCGAACAGCCCGCGGCCCTGCCAGCGCACCCCGGCCCAGACATTGAAGGACAGGATAGTCACCACACCCAGGGCCCAGACCACGCTGGCCAGCAATGCCGCCGCCGCCGGGCGCCACCAGCGCAGGCGCTGCACCAGCCAGGCCACGGCGGGTTCCAGCAGGGCCACCGCGGAGCTCAGCGCCACCAGCCCGACCAGCGCGAAGAAAGCCGCCCCCACCAGGCCGCCATAGGGCATGTTGCCGAAGATATAGGGCAGGCTGACGAACATCAGCCCGGGGCCATACCCCGGCTGGATGTGCAGGGCGAACACCAGGGGAAAGATGGCCAGGCCGGCCAGCAGCGCCACTGTGGTATCGAAGATCGCCACCATCCCCAGCATACCGGCAATGGAGCGCCGGTCCGGCGCGTAGGCACCATAGGCCATCATCGCGCCCATGCCGATGCCGAGGGAGAAAAACGCCTGCCCGAGGGCGACCAGCACCATCTCCGCATTGAAGTCGGCGGCGCGAAACCTGAACAGGAATGACCAGGCCGACGCCCAGTCACCACGCTGGGCGGAATACAGCACCATGCCGATCAGCACCAGAAACAGCAGCGGCACGCTGAGGCGCATCACCAGGCCGACGCCCCGGCGCACCCCCAGGGCCACCACCAGCGCCGTCAGCGCCATGAACAGGCTGTGCCAGAACAACTGCCGGCCCGGACTGGCCAACAGGGCGCCGAACTGTTCCCCGGACTGCCGCGCGCTGGCCGCCTCGAAGGTGCCGCGGCCGACCTGCTCGACATAGGCCAGCACCCAGCCACCGACCACGCTGTAATAGGACAACACCAGCAGGCCGGCCAGCACCCCCAGCCAGCCAATTACCTGCCAGCCGCGCCCGGTGGTGGCCTCAGCGGTAAGGTTCTGCATGCTGTGAATCGGATCGCTGCGCCCGCGCGAGCCCAGCACCACCTCGGCAATCAGCACCGGCAGCGCCACCAGCAGCACGCACAGCACATACACCAGCACAAAGCTGCCGCCGCCATGCACCCCGGCCAGGTAGGCAAACCGCCACAGATTGCCCAGGCCCACGGCAAAGCAGGCCGCAGCGGCCACGAACGTCCAGCGACTGCCCCAGCCACCGTGGATGGATTGCCGGGCTCCCCTCATACTGCTGCTCCCTACTGGCTAGTGCCTGGCTTAACTGGGTCTGACGTCTGACGTCTCGCGTCCAGCTTCTGGCCCAACGGGCCGACGCCAACGGGGTATTTTCGGCCAGACCCCATACCCAAGGCCAGAGTCCATCCCTATAATGCCGCGCCATGGCCAAGAAGAAGCCCCCCTCGGGCAACACCATCGCTGTCAACCGCAAGGCGCGTTTCGACTACCACCTCGAAGAGAGCTTCGAGGCGGGGCTCGCGCTCACCGGCTGGGAAGTGAAAAGCCTGCGCGCGGGCAAGGCGCAAATCACCGAGAGCTACGTCCTGCTCAAGGACGGCGAGGCCTGGCTGCTGGGCGCCCTGATCACCCCGCTGGACACCGTCTCGACCCACTTTGTGCCGGACCCGACCCGCACCCGCAAACTGCTGCTCAAGCACCGTGAACTGGACAAACTGATTGGCTCCGTGCAACAGAAGGGCTACACCTGCGTGTGCACCAAGCTCTACTGGAAGGGCCACCTGGTGAAGGCGGAAATCGCCCTCGCCAAGGGCAAGCAGATGCACGACAAGCGCGACACCGAGAAAGACCGCGACTGGGACCGGCAGAAACAGCGCGTACTGCGCGAAAGCAACCGCTGAGCCCCGGCACATGCCCCGGGGGACTTTCAGCGCCCCGCACATAGACCCAATCCGTCTAACTCCAGCGCTTGAAATCGCGACCCACAGCACTCACCATGAACACCGGTATACACGGTATACCGCGTTGCTCCTCCTCAGGAGGAGCCAGGAGGTGCGGCACGGGTGCAACGCCCGCCGCACCTCCGGTAAGCAACGCCAGCCGGCACCCGGGGCCCGCCGCGCCCGGGCAAGGCTCTCGGAACCCCTGCCCCGGCACCTGAACCCCTGCGCCGCTGCCACGGAACCCCTGTGGCGAGGCGTAGTCTGAATGAAGTCAGTCGTGCCGCTGGCCATGGGGGGCAAGCGCGTGGCAAAATGCAGCGACGACAAACACTGAGCGACGCCGCCCCGGACGGGTGGTAACGACAGAGGAGTTTACGGGGGCGATCTGGATTCGACGCCGGTTACAAAACCCATGTGTGCATGTCGTGATGGCAGCCAATCACGTAAATCAAAGCTGCAAACCTATAGTTGCCAACGACGACAACTACGCTCTGGCAGCCTAAGGGCTGCTAGCGGTCGAAGACAAGGTGCCAGTACCGCGTCCTTGACCGTCATACAGAACTGGATCGCAGTAAAGCCCGCCCGGGGTGTAGCTGCTAAAACTATCCGGGATCGCTGCTGACACCCTGCCCGCCGGGTCGTCACTGGCTAAATCAATAGACGGACCTAAGCATGTAGAGCACTGGGCAGAGGACTGACGGACGCGGGTTCAACTCCCGCCGCCTCCACCAACACCAAGGGCCTGGATAGTCTCCAGGCCCTTTTTATTTGCGCGCATCCCCGCGTGAAGCAAGGCTCCGGGCGGGTGCCTACGTGCCGTATGTCCGCATGGCCGGTGGTGAGGCAGCCTTCGCCACCGGCCATCTGAAGCGCTCGACACCCCAGCCAGCAGGATCAGGCATGAGCATTCTCGGTGCGGGCATCCGTTCCCAGCTTCCCGCTTCCCGACCGGGAACCCATGGCCGGGTGGGAACGCCCAAACCCAGTAACGACGCCACTTTCCCGGATCCGAGCACTTCATCTCTAAAGAGAGAGTGAGCATCGGGAATGCTCACCCCTCTCGATGCCAATGGCTGGCCGGGCACGGGGACGATGCCCCGGCGAGACAGGACGGGGGCTTCCTGGCCAGAAAGCAATGCGGGGGCGCGAGCCCACTGCCCTTCTACCGTCAGGGTGCAAACCGAGATTTGCAGGGTTTGCGGTTTGCAGGCCCCGTCCCTGAGGCCTGCCGCTGCGCGGCCAGCCTCCGGCTGTCCAAATCCGCTCCCGGCGGACTTGTGCACCTCGAAGTTCGACGGCTGCGATGACAGATAATATGTCTGCGTGATAGCATCTCCGCACCACAACGGGGAACCCAAGCATGCGCACAGTGATTGGCATCCGGCCGGCCAAATCTGGCCGCCGGGCAGTCGATGACCCCACCGGCCCCAAGCCCACCGTCTGGTTCGATTCCTGGCGACAGTTGGCCAGCCTGCTGTCGGACGAAAACCGCGCGCTGCTGCGCCTGATGCAGGAGCGGCAACCGCGCACGGTGCTCGAGCTGGCCGAGTGGTCAGGCCGGGCGGCCAGTAACCTGTCGCGCACTCTGCGTCACCTGGAGCGCCACGGCCTGGTCAAGATGCACCGCAGCCCGGACACCCGTGCTGTGCGCCCGGAGGCGCTGGCCACCGAATTCTTGATCGTGTTGGATTGATGGAGAAGAACAATGAATAGAAGCCTGCAGGAGTGCGCCGTTTGAGCCAGGAAGGCCAACTCCTCGACCAAAAATCCTTGCGGTCCGTGATCGGCAAGAACGCCGACTGGAACGAGCTGGTCAAGGATTGCATCGCCTTCGCCAACGCGACGGGCGGCCGTCTGTTGCTCGGCATCGAGGACGGTCAGGACGCGCCACCCGCAGGCCAAGAGATTCCTGCCGACCTTCCGGACTCCATCCGGCGCAAGATTGCCGAGCGCAGCGTCAACGTGGCCGTGCTTCCGGATGTGGTTACCGCAGCCAATGGCGGTCAGTACATCAACCTTGCCATTCCCCGGGCCATCGCGGTGGCATCGACGACCGACGGCCGCTACTTCC
>JBJHBY010000196.1:0-6800 GCA_050485745.1 Gammaproteobacteria bacterium
CAGATACGCGTGGCCAGCATGGCGTTGGCGGCGTACTTGGTCAGCTCCGCATCGCGCACCCCCATCACCATGAGGCGATCACTGGAGCGCAGGTAGGGGGCATAGAGCCGGGCCATCTGCTCCACCGCGCGCTCGCTGTCGGTGCCGATGATGATGCGGTCGGGGCGCATGAAGTCCTCGACCGCGGCGCCTTCCTTGAGGAACTCCGGGTTGCTGACCACATCGAACTCCACCGCCGCACCACGCGCGGCCAGTCCCGCGGCGACGCGCTCCGCCACTTTTTCCGCGGTGCCCACCGGCACCGTCGACTTGTCGACGATGACGGCGTAGTGGTCCAGGTGGCGGCCGATGGCGTCGGCCACCGACAGCACGTGCTTCAGGTCTGCCGAGCCATCCTCCGCCGGCGGGGTGCCCACGGCGATGAACACATACTCCGCCTGGCGCAGGGCATCCGCCAGGTCGGTGGTGAAGCGGATTTGCCGGTTGGCCAGGGCGCTCTCGACGATCGCCTCCAGTCCCGGCTCGTAGATAGGGATCTCGCCGGCGCTCAGGCGCGTGACCTTGTCCGCATCGACATCCACGCAGACCACGTGATTACCCATCTCGGTAAAACAGGCACCGGTCACCAGACCAACGTAGCCGGTTCCTATGACAGCAATATGCACAGGCTTCTCTCCACATCCATGACGGGTCTCGCGCGCGGCTTGCCGAACCCGTGACCTCCGGCTCCCGGCGACGGCAGCGATCCCGGCTCGTTATTTTAGGGCGCAGCCCCCAACATCCTAGTGCATTCACCGGATTCTGCCCAGCAGCCCCCGCCAGCGGCGGACCCCGGCCAGCACAGTGCCAACCGCCGGGGCGCGCTATGGACAACCCCCCCCGTTCCTTTACAATTGCCGCTTTTCGCCCCGCGCCAGACCGTCCGGGGCCCGCCATGGAACGCTCCCGATGTCCTTTATGCAGCAGCACGCCTTCAACAACGCGGAACTCATCGCCTGCGGGCACGGTGAACTGTTCGGGCAGGGCAATGCCCAACTGCCAACCGACCAGATGCTGATGGTGGACCGCGTCACCAATATCACCGCGGATGGCGGCGCCTACGGCAAGGGCGAAGTGGTGGCGGAGCTGGATATCCGGCCCGACCTGTGGTTCTTCAACTGCCACTTTCCCGGCGACCCGGTGATGCCGGGCTGCCTGGGCCTGGACGCCATGTGGCAGCTGGTCGGTTTTTTCCTCGCCTGGCGCGGCAACCAGGGCCGCGGCCGCGCCCTGGGCGCAGGGGAGATCAAGTTCACCGGCCAGGTATTGCCGGACGCGAAGCAGGTGGTCTATCGACTGGACCTGAAGCGCGTCATCGAGCGCAAGCTGGTCATGGGTATCGCCGACGGCTCCCTGGCCGTGGACGGCAAGGTCATTTATACGGCACAGGATCTGCGCGTGGGTCTGTTCCAGGGCGGCGCCCTGGAGTAAGGACCGCAGAGACCGGGAGGAAACCAACATGAAACGCGTCGTCATTACCGGCTATGGCATCGTCTCCTGCATCGGACAGGACAAGGCCAGCGTGGTCGAGTCCCTGCGCGAGGGCCGCTCCGGCATCCGCTTTCGCGAGGACTACCGCGACATGGGCTTTCGCAGCCAGGTCGCCGGAACCATTGATATCGACCTGAAGGAACACATCGACCGCAAGCAGCTGCGCTTCATGGGCGACGCCGCCGGCTACGCCTACATTGCGATGCAGCAGGCCATCGAAGACTCGGGCCTGGAGCCCGAACAGGTGTCCAGTGTGCGCACCGGCATCATCGCCGGCTCCGGCGGGGCGTCCTCGGCCAACCTGGTCGAGGCCGCGGATATCCTGCGCGAGAAGGGCATCAAGCGCATCGGGCCCTATCGCGTGCCCCAGACCATGGGCAGCACCGTGTCCGCCTGCCTGGCGACACCGTTCCAGATCAAGGGCGTGAACTATTCCATCTCCTCGGCCTGTGCCACCAGCGCACACTGCATCGGCAACGCCATGGAGCTGATCCAGATGGGCAAGCAGGATGTGATGTTTGCCGGCGGTGGCGAGGAGGAGCACTGGTCCCTGAGCTGCCTGTTCGACGCCATGGGCGCGCTCTCCACCAAGTACAACGAGCGCCCGCAGCAGGCCTCGCGCCCCTATGACGCCGAGCGTGATGGCTTTGTCATCTCCGGCGGCGGCGGCATGGTGGTACTGGAATCCCTGGAGCACGCCCAGGCCCGCGGCGCGAAGATCTACGCTGAGCTGGTCGGCTACGGCGCCACCTCCGACGGCTACGACATGGTCGCCCCCAGTGGCGAAGGTGCGGTGCGCTGCATGCAGCAGGCTCTGGCCGACCTGAATGGCCCTATCGACTACATCAACAGCCATGGCACCTCGACCCCGGTCGGTGACATCCAGGAGCTGAAGGGCATCAAACAGGTGTTTGGCGGCGGCCAGGTGCCCCTGATCGGCTCCACCAAGTCCCTCGCGGGGCACTCCCTGGGCGCCACCGGCGTGCAGGAGGCCATTTACTGCCTGATGATGATGGAACACGGCTTTGTTGCCGCCTCCGCCAACATCGACAACCTCGACCCGGAGGCCGATGGCCTGCCGATCCTGCGCGAGCGCCGCGACGGCGTGACTCTGAACCGGGTGCTGTCCAACAGCTTCGGCTTCGGCGGAACCAACGCCTGCCTGGTGATGGAGCGCTTCCAGGGATAACGGTGGTGATGCCGGGTTACGCGGCCTTGCCGCTAACCCGGCCTGCGGCCCGGCCGGGCCCGGAATTTGCGGAGGCGACCCGGACGCTGGGCTCGCAGGTAGGCTGGGTTAGCGGCAAGGCCGCGTAACCCAGCGTCACCACCCGCGCCCGACGTTTTCCGGGAGCGCCCCACGAAGCTCCCCCACGCCAGACGTTCCCGGAATGTGCCGCAAAGCTCCCCGGAATCGCGCCGGAAACAACATCGGTGCGGGATTCGATCGTGGCAGGGTTGCTTCGGAACCGGCATCGGTGCGGGATTCAATGGTGGTGGGAGCGCCGGGTTACGCGGCTGCGCCGCTAACCCGGCCTACGGCGGGTGAGAGAGGCTCGGCACCAAAGCGACACATGGCTGTCACACTCTACGTGGATCCTGCGGCACCGCTGCCGGAGCGAGATCCCGCGGGCGACGTCCCCCGCGACCAGCTGCTACCATGAATTTTCCCGGCAGAGGCACACGCCATGCCCGGCGCATTGCCCACGGAGCCAGCCAATCGGTAATGAATATCGACAGGAACAGCCTGCTGACCGGACCATTCCTTGCCGCACTGGTGTTGGCGAGCCTCCTGCTCACGGGCTGTGACCGCAACGCCAGCGCGGGTGGCGCCGATGCCCGGCCGGCGGAACGCCGCACGCCCATCGCTGCCGCGGAGGTGGACGTGCGCGACCTGTCGCGGCGCTTCAGCCAATCCGCCGCGGTCACCCCGCGCGCCAGCATCCGCCTGGCCAGCCGCACCAGCGGCACCCTCAGCCAGGTGCATTTCGAGGAGGGCGAGGCGGTGCGCCAGGGGCAGTTGCTGGCGGAACTGGATATCTCCGAGCAGGCCGCGGAACTGGCTCGTGCCCGCGCCGAGGAGGAGCAGGCGCGCCTCGATTACCAGCGCGCCAGCGATCTGCGCGGCAGTGGTGTGGTCAGCCCGGCGGAATACCAGCGCGCCCGAGCCACCCTGCAGGTAGCGGAGAGCGAGCGCCTGCTCTGGGAAACCCGGGTTGCCTTTGGCCGTATCACCGCGCCCCGGGATGCGGTCATTACCGCTCGCCATGTCGAGCCGGGCGAGGCGGTACAGGCCCAGGATACCCTGTTCGAACTCGCCGCCCTGGATGAACTGGTCATCCGCCTCGGTATTTCCGAGCTGGACGTGGTGCATCTGCAAGCCGGCCAGCCGGTGCCCGTGCGCCTGGACGCCCTGCCCGCCCTCGCTCTGGAAGGGCAGATTCGCCGTATCTTTCCTTCCGCGGATGCCAGCAGCCGCCTGGTCACGGTCGAAATCGCGCTACCGAACAATGCATCCAGCCTCGGCGTGCGCCCGGGCTTCCTCGCGCGCGTCGACATCGCCATCGACCCGCGCCCGGATGCCCTGGCGGTGCCCGCCGCCGCCATCGGCGAGCGCGAGGGCCGGCGCTACGTCTATGTGATCGATACCGACGAGCGGCTGCAGCCCCGCGATATCGAAACCGGGCTCACCCGGGGCCAGTGGACCGAAGTGGTCAGCGGGCTGGAGCGCGGCGAGCGGGTGCTCGCCAGCAACCCCATCGACATGCGCGAAGGCCAGGCGGTGCGCGTCGTCAGCTGGCGGAGCCCGCCGTCATGAGCAGTATCGCGCCGGGTCGCGGCAGCAACCTCGCCAGCGTCGCCATCCGGCGCCCGGTGGGCACCCTGGCCATCGCCTCGGTGGTGTTCGTGCTGGGGTTGTTCTTCGCCGACCGCTTGCCGATCAACCTGCTGCCGGATGTCGAGTACCCGATGATCCTGGTGCGCATCAATTATCCAGGCGTCGCCCCGGAAATCGTCGAGGAACAGGTCACCCGGGTGCTGGAGCGGCAGCTGGCCGCTACGGAAAACCTGGTGTTCATGGACACCCGTGCCTCCGAGGGCCGGACCAATATCAACCTGCACCTGGCCTATGGCACCGACCTCGACGCCGCCCTGCAGGACGCCTCGCGATTACTGGAGCTGGCGCGCCCGCAACTGCCGGACGGCGCCGACGCACCCCGACTGTTCAAGTTCGATCCTGCACAGGGGGCGATCTGGCAGGCGGGCTTCAGTTCCAGCGTGCGCAATGAGGTGGAGGTGAGGGACTGGGTCGAGCACCACCTGGTACCCCAGCTGATCGCCATCCAGGGTGTGTCCGGCGTTGCAGCGGCCGGCGGGATGGAGCGCGAGGTCGAGGTCATTATCGACCAGCAGCGTCTGCGCTCCTACGGTATCGGCATCCAGCAGGTGGTAGACACTCTGGCCGAGGAAAACATCGACATCGCCGCTGGCTGGATGACCTCGGACAGTTTCGACGTGCTGGCCAAGACCGACGGACTGTTCAGCAGCATCGCCGATATTCGCAACGTATTGCTGGATGTCCCCGGCAGCGACCGGCGCATTCGTCTGGAGGAGGTCGCCGAGGTCCGCGACGGCTTTCGCGAGCAACGCATGTTCGCCCGTCTGGACGGAGTATCCTCCACACTGGTCTCGGCGTTCCGCATTCCCGGGGCGAACACCGTCGAGGTGGTCGACCAGATCCGCGCCACCATGCTGCGCCTGGAGCGCTCCGGGTTCATCCCCGCCGATATCGAATTCGAGGCTGTCCACGACGAATCCTTTTTTATCCGCGGCGCGATCGGCAGCGTCGGCACCGCCGCCCTGCTCGGTGGCCTGCTGGCCATGCTCATGGTGCTGATGTTCCTCGGCAGCCTGCGCAAGAGCTTCGTCATCGGCCTGTCCATTCCGATTGCCATCATGGCCACCTTCGCCCTGATGGGCCTGAGCGGCCTGACCCTGAATATCATCAGCCTCGGTGGACTGGCGCTGGGCATCGGTCTGTTGCTGGACAACGCCATCGTGATGCTGGAAAACATCTACCGGCATCGCGACGAGTTGCGCAAGCCCGCCGACCAGGCCGCCCACGACGGTGCCGGCGAGGTGGTCTCCGCCATCACCGCGGGCACCTTGACCAACCTCGCCGCGGTACTGCCCTTCCTGCTGATCACCGGGATGGCCGCGCTGATCTTCCGCGATCTGATCCTGACCATCTCCTTCGCCATCGTCACCACCCTGGCCGCAGCGTTGACCCTGGTGCCAATGCTCGCGGCACAACTGGGCAAGGTCCGCTTTGAGAGAGGCCTGTCCCGCAGCCGCGTCACCCGCGGTTTCAACCATTTGGTGCGCAGGCTGCGCCGACGCTACCGGCGCCTGCTGCCACGACTGCTGCGCTGGCGCTGGCTGGTGCTGCTGGCCAGTGTTGCCGTATTCGCCGCCACGCTGTCCCAGTCCGGGCGCCTGGGCAACGAGTTCCTGCCACAGATGGACGACGGTTACGTCACCGTGCGCATGGTCCTGCCCCGCGGCACTCCCCCGATGGAAACCGATGCGGGGGCGCGCCTGATCGAACGCAAGCTGGCCGAGCTGCCCCATGTCGAGGCGGTGTTTTCCATGGTCGGCGGCCACCTCTGGGGCGGTGTGGTCAACGAGCGGCCCGGCACCGCGAACATCCGCGTGCGGCTCAGCCCCGCCAGCCAGCGCCCCGATATGCCCGCCGGGCGCTGGGTGATGGAGACCCAGGCCGTGCTGAACCAGATCGATCTGCCGGGCGCGCGTATCAGTGTACGCCCGCCGGAAATCCGCGGCCTGCAGTTCAGCGCCAGCGGCGAGGACCTGGCCATCAGTGTGGTGGGCCAGGACCTGGCGACACTGCGCGGCATCGCCCGCGACATCGAATCACGCCTGCAGGGCATTCCGGGACTGGAAGGCGTCGAACTCAGCCGCGAGGACCAGAGCCCCTTGATGCGCATCGTCATCGACCGGGAGCGCGCCGCGGACCTCGGCCTCGGCGTGGCCGAGATCGGCCGGGCGATCCGCACCGCGGTCGATGGCAGCGTCGCCACCCAGTACCTCAGCGGCAACCAGGAATATGATGTACGCGTGCGCCTGCCCCGGGACATCGCCAGCGATGCGGAGACCCTGGGAAACCTGGTCCTGTACCGAGCCGGTGGGCAACCGGTGCTGCTGCGCGACATCGCCCGCTTTGATCTCGGCGAGGGACCGGCCCACAT
>JBJHBY010000197.1:0-6794 GCA_050485745.1 Gammaproteobacteria bacterium
GTCGTACATAGCCTCGACGCTGTCTTCGAAACCACAGGCCTTCTGGATCGGGGTACCTCCACCGAGGTAGATCACCCCGCCGGACATGGCCGAGGAGCCGCCAAGCTTGGGCAGCTTTTCCAGTACCAGCGCACGAGCACCGTGACGCCGGGCATCGATGGCGGCGGCGGTTCCTGCGGAGCCGGATCCGGCGATCAGCACATCGGTGTCCATGTCCCAGTGCCGTACGTCACGCTCGTCCAGTGTTACGCGAGGCTGGCAGGCGGCCACACCCACCGCGGCGACCGCACCGCCCAGGCCCAGCAAAAAGCGGCGCCGCCCACTCGCGGTCACCGCCACGTCATCATCGTGTTCATCATGCATCGATCCGCTCTCCGGAATGACCCGCTTACAGGTTTGCAGCAGCGGCCCGACCGGCCAGGCGTCCGGACCAGGTGGCATCGCCAATGGACATACCGCTGGAATACCCCTCACCCGAGCGCGGAATGCCACAGGCATTGCGACCCGCCGCGTACAAGCCCGGTATCGGCTCACCGGCATGATCCAGCACTTCGCCGTCGGGGCGCGTCTCCAGGCCACCGAAGGTAAAGCCGGAATACATGCAGCCGCCCTCCTGCAAACGACAGTCGATGGCAACGAAGGGGGGTGTATCCAGCGGCTTGAGGTAATCCGGCGCTTTGTGAAACAGCGGGTCTTCGCCCTGCGCGGCAAAATGGTTGTAGTTGGCTACCGTATGCGCCAGGGTATTCGCCGGAAAACCCATATCGCGTTCCAGTTCCTCGATGGTCTCAGCGGCCTCAAGGATGGGCATATTGGCGTATTCCGGCGGCTGCTCGAACAGCTCGCCATCGACAATCAGGTAGACCTTGCCCTCGCTTTGGTTCATGGCGTGGTGTGCCATGCGTCCGTGATAGCAGTCTTCATTGATAAAGCGCTGGCCCTGGGCATTGACCATAATGCCCTTTACATGGGGTGCCGGGGGATAGAACGGCAGGCACAGAAAGCCCTCATGCATGTTCATCGCTGCGCCACCGGCACCCATCCCCAGCCGAATCCCGGTGCCGTCATCACCGGGATTGCCCAGGGGAACGGTCAGCTTCTTCAGACGCGGTGCATGGCGCTCGAGCATGCCCTCGTTGAAAATGAACCCGCCGGCACAAAGGATCACACCGCGCCGCGCGCGCACCGCACGTATTTCGCGATCGATGCGCACCAGCACCCCGACCACCCGCCGCCCATCCATCACCAGGGCCAGAACCCGCGCGTCGCACTGGATGTTCACCCCCAGGGCCTGCATCCGCGACGTCAATACGCGCATCAGGGTCGATCCACCCTCCTCGCCCATGGCCTTCGGTTTGTGGCCACGGGGTACGGGACGGGCGACCGAGCTCTCGGCCAGGCAGGCTTCGTTGCCCGAGTAGATCAGGGTTTCATCGTTCGGCGTGTTAGTGTGCTTGTGGGGATAGAAAACCGGATTGAACTCAACGCCCTGACTGACCAGCCAATCGTAGTGTTCGAGGCTGTTCTCACAATAGCGGCGAATCTTCTCGACATCGGCATTAGGGCCGCTGGCCAGCAACATATAGCGATACATATCTTCGAGGGTATCCTCGAAACCGCAGGCCTTCTGGATCGGCGTGCCACCACCCAGGTAGATCAAACCGCCAGCGAGAGCGGTGGTACCGCCGGTGGCACTGGCCAGTTCCAGCACCATGACCTCGGCGCCGGCCTCGCGCGCCTCGATCGCGGCACTGGCACCGGCGCCGCCGCAACCCACCACGATCACATCAGTCTCCGCATACCACTCGTGGATGTCGGACACGGGAACGGGGCGGGCAGCATCAGGTTTCAGGTTCATTGCAACATCTCGCGGTGGGCGGGGTTGAAGCGAATCCTAGCACCGCGAGGTGCAATGACGGGTTCAGGGCAGTGGACCGGCGCGGGGTTTGTCAGCCCCGCAGCGGCGGATAATCCGTGTACCCTTCCGGCCCGGGCGTATACAGCCGCTTCACATCGAACTCGGTCAGGGCAGCATCCCGACGAAAACGCTCGACGAGATCCGGGTTGCCGATATACGGGCGCCCGAACGATACGGCCGCCGCCTCGCCAGCGGCGATCACCGCACCGGCCTCATCACGGCTGTAGCTTTCGTTGACGATCAGCGGACCATTGAAATGCGCTTTCGCCAGGGCCAGGTTGTCTACCGGCCCCCTGGGCATGCGGATTACATGCAGATAAGCCAGGCCCATGCCGCTGGTACTTTGCAGCAATACCCGGAAGGTTTCCTCAGGGTTATCGTCGTGCAGGTCGTTGAAGGGGTTGCCCGGGCAGATGCGGATACCGACACGGTCTGCGCCATCCACGGCTGCCATGGCCTGCAAAACCTCGATGACGAAACGCACGCGGTTCTCGACCGGACCACCATAGGCATCATCGCGCCGGTTGGTTCCGGTGGAGAGAAACTGCGCCGGCAGATACCCTGAGGTGCAGTGCAGCTCGACACCATCAAAACCCGCCTCAAAGGCGTTCACCGTTGCCTGGCGGTACTCCTCGATCACGCCGGGAATCTCGTCCAGGCGCAGCGCGCGCGGGGTTACGAAATCCTGCATGCCCGCCGTGTCGGTGAACATTTGCCCACGCGCCGCAATGGCGGAAGGAGCAACCGTTTCAGCATCCGGCGCCTTGTTGTCCGGGTGCGCAACACGGCCGCAGTGCATCACCTGCAACACCATGCGTCCACCCTCGGCGTGCACCGCGTCCACCACCTTGCGCCAGCCGGCCACTTGTTCCGCTGTGTGAATTCCCGGCGTACGGCAATAGCCCTTGCCATCGGCAGAGGGCTGGGTGCCTTCGCTGATGATCAGGCCCGCACTGGCGCGCTGGCGGTAGTACTCACGCATCAGGTCCGTGGGTACGTCGCCGTCACCGGCGCGGGAGCGGGTCATCGGCGCCATCACTACGCGGTTGGCCAGCTCGATGCGACCGAGTTTGACCGGGGAAAACAGATCAGACATGCCTTTACTCCTGCGGGGCCGGAAGGCCGCACCACCGGTGCCCTCCCGACCGTTATTGACCTGGCACATGCCTGTGCCGGGTAGATGTTCACGATATCCGTCAGCGCACGCGAATCTTCGGCCAGGGGGCGTTGCCACGCATGGTGTCGAGGAAAGCCTCGAACGGCGCCGGCTCGGCCACTTCGGGCAGGCCTTCCGGGGGACTGGCCCAGAAGTCCTTCCAGGACGGAAACAACTCGTGCCAGGCACCACTATAGGGTTCGCGGCCCGGCCAGCGCATCTTCATGTCGCCCAGCGGGGGCTTGTTCAGATCGCTGGCGTACCAATAGCACGGCAGGCGACGACGGAAATACCAGCGGCCATCAATGCGCTCGTATTCATCCCAGTACATCATCTGCATGATCACCCATTCGGGGCCTGTCTCATGCTCGTTCTTCGAGTACACCACACCCACCGCGTGGTCGGGGTCGCGAAACTCGATGACGTGTCCGCCGATATGGTGTGAGGTGCCGGTGAACTGGTGGCGCAGGGTGTCATCCACCCAGGCCTTGAGGTGGGCGCGACCGACCTTCTCGCGGCTGACGCGGATGTCCGGGGCAAACAGATTGACGTGCGCGTCGAGGTCGCGCATGTCCAGGCTCAGGGCATACTTGGCCGGCAGCATGCGGATCTCCTCGATCGATTCGAGGCGATCGATACGCGCCAGCAATTCCTCAGTAGTACTCATGCGAGCCTCCTCAGGTCCAGTCCGCCGGGCCATTGTAGAGTTCACAGAGGCGGCCGCCATCCACCACCAGGCTCTGCCCGGTGACGTAGGAGCTCTCGTCGCTGGCCATGAACAGGATGGCATTCGCACATTCACGCGGGTCACCAATGCGGTTCAGGGGAATCAGGCCGGAAGTCTGCTCCCGCGCCTCATCGTTCGGCAGCACCGCTGCCGTGGCCGGAGTCAGGAAGGCTCCCGGAACGATGGCGTTGACGCGAATGCCGGCACGAGCACCCTCCAGCGCCGCGTTGCGGGTGAACTGGATCACCGCGGCCTTGGCTGCACCGTAGCCACTGGTTCCCGGCGACGCCATCATGCCCAGCACCGAGGACACGTTGACGATGGAACCACCACCCTGCTTGCGCATCTGCGGCATCACCGCACGCGCCCCAAAGAAGGTACCGTCGAGGCTGACCAGGAAGTTCTGCCGCCAGGCCTTGGTCGACATCGACTCCACCATGCCCGGCACCATCAGCACCGCATTGTTGACCAGCACATCGATGCGGCCTTCCTCGGCCACCAGGCGCTCGACCAGCGTGGCCCAGCCAGCTTCATCACTGACGTCCAGCGGCTCCACACGCACGCGGCCGCCGCTGCTGCGAATCTGTTCGGCGACACCTTCCAGGGCTTCGCGGCGGCGCGCACACAACACCACCAGGGCGCCCTCTTCGGCAAAGCGCTGCGCAGTGGCGGCACCAATGCCCTGGCTGGAACCGGTGACAATGGCCACCTTGCCGTCTAGTCGCTTGCTCATATTGAATCTCCTCTCGAATACTGAAAAACGGGAACGTGAAAAATTCGGCCGTGGGCTTCACCTCAGAGCATGTACATGCCGCCATTGGCACACAGTGTATGGCCAGTGACATAAGACGCATCATCGCTGCACAGATAGACCACCGCACGGGCAATTTCCTCCGGCTGCGCCAGTCGCTGCAATGGCACACGCGATGCCATCGACTGGCGCCACTCCTCCGAGATTCCGAGCAGGGCCGGCGTCAGGGTCGCCCCCGGCGCCACCGCGTTGACGCGAATGCCGCGGCCACCGACCTCCTCCGCCAGGGCGTGGGTCAGGCCGAGAATACCGGCCTTGGTCGCCGCGTAGTGGACTCCGCCCTCGCCGGTGAAAGCGGAGGTGGATGAAATACTGACGATACTGCCGGGCGTGCCGTTGGCGGTGAACAGGCGCAGGGCCTCACGGCAACAATAGAAGGTTCCGCTGAGGTTGACATCGACCACCGCCTGCCAGCCGCGATCCTCCATATCGACAGTGTGATCGGCGTGGGTGACCGGGGTCTCGCCACGACCGATCTCCGCCATGCGCTGTGCGAGGCGCTCCTGGTATCGATCGAAGCCGTCACCCGGGGCGTTGCCGATCCCCGCGTTGTTGACCAGGATATCCAGGCCGCCGAAGTCACTGACCACCTGCGCAAACACCTGCACCACGGCGGCACTGTCCGCCACGTTGCAGGCATAGGCGCGGGCATCGGCGCCATCACCGAGGCTGGCCACGGTTTCCGCGGCGGCTTCGAGGCGCAGGTCGAGCACCGCGACGCGGGCCCCCTCGGCAGCGAGGGCCGCGGCTATGGCACGACCAATACCCTGGCCGGCTCCGGTCACGATTGCTACACGACGGGTCAGGCGCATACAGAGTCCTCCGAATGGTGAAGCGGCGCCGCCGGCAGCGCTGCGACTCGGGAAAAGTGGCTGGAGAGGGTTTCTCGACCATCACCAAAACAAGAAGCCCGCACTATAGCCCGCGGCAACGTGCAAATAAACGATTTTGTTTGCACCGTACCGTGCATAAATGCACAATCAGGCAGTACCACTATCCGCTGGAGCAACGGACTCCGAACATGCCAAACGCCATCAACTGGGATGACCTGCGCCTGTTCCTCGCGGCAGTGCAGGCCGGCAACTACTCGGCTGCGGCCCGCGACCTGCAGGTCAACCGCACCACGGTCGGACGTCGCATCCAGGCGCTTGAGCACAGCCTTGGGCAGTCCCTGTTCGAGCAGGGTGACAGCGGCTACCAGCCAACCCGGGCCGGCCGCCATGTACTGGCGGCCGGCCGCGCCATGGAACAGGCCATGGAGCAACTGCTGGCCGAACTGGCACTGGCCCCCGCAACCCTCCGCGGCCCCCTGCGCGTGGCCGCACCGATTGGCCTGGGCCCGGAGTTCATGCCCGAGTTCGCCGCCTTCCGCAGGCACTACCCGGACATCCGCCTGGAATTGGTCAACAGCCAGGACCCTCTGGGGGACCTGACACGGCGCAAGGCCGAGATCGGCCTGTGCGTGACCCACCAGCTGCCCGAGCACCTGCGCGGCCAGCAGGTCGCCAGCCTGAAGCGGGCAATCTACGCCACCCGGGAGTATCTGGCCGACCACCCCGCGGCGCTGGACCTGGGCCAGCATCAGTGGGTCGGCTGGGGGCAGGAACTGGCGCGCAGCGGCGTGGCGCGCTGGATGCGCAGCCATCTGCCCGACAACGTCACCATCGTCGCCGAAGTCAACTCCTGGCAGGCGATGAAGGAGGCCGTTCTGGCTGGCCTCGGTGTGGGTGCGCTGTGGTGCTTCCTGGCGGACGCTGACCCCCGGCTGCAGTGTATTCGCCCGGCCCAGGCTGAGCTGTCCATCGGGCTGTGGCTGGCCACCCACCGCGATGTGCCGGACAACGAGCGCATGCAGGCGTTTACCCGCTTCATGGACGGGGCACTGATGCAGCGACTGGGAAGCCTATGACCCGATTTTCCGGGTAGCATGTGCACCACCTCAACGAGAACGTGCATAAAGGAGCACCGCATGAAACTGGAAACCCTGGCACTGCACGCGGGCTTTCACGGCGACCCCACCACCCACGCCGCGACCACGCCGATCTACCAGACCACCTCCTACACCTTCGATGATACGCAGCACGGCGCGGACCTGTTCGACCTGAAGGTCCAGGGCAACATCTACACCCGCATCATGAACCCCACCACCGACGTGCTCGAGGAGCGTCTGGCGCAGATGGAG
>JBJHBY010000198.1:0-6785 GCA_050485745.1 Gammaproteobacteria bacterium
GAGCAACCGGCGGAGATTTTTGGCTGGATCGAGCGTGTGCGCCTGGTTCCCGGTGACCTCGTGATCCGTGCCAAGCTCGACACTGGCGCGGACAACTCCTCCCTCAATGCGCCCAAACCGAAAACCTTCAAACGCGATGGCCAGACCTGGGTACGTTTTACCGTGCGCAACAGCGAGGGTGTCGAGCATACCTTCGAGAAACCGGTGGTGCGCACGGCGCGAATTCGCAGCGCCTCCGGAACCAGCCGCCGGCATGTGGTAGCCATGGACCTGTGCCTCGGCAGTATCCGGCGCCGGGTCGAGGTCAACCTGGCGGATCGCACCGACCTCAGCTACCAGATGCTGATCGGGCGCAGCTATATGCAGGATGTGATTCTCGTCGCATCGGATCGCAAGTACACGATGGAACCGAGTTGCGACCTGGCCTCAGGCTGAGGTGGCGCTGCCCGGAAACGAACGGCCGGGCTGTCCGAACAGGAAGCCCTGCAGGGCATCACAGCCCAGGGCGCGCAGCTGTCGTGCCTGGGACATCTCCTCCACGCCCTCGGCAATCACCTCCAGGCCCAGCCGGCCCGCCATATCGATGATGGCGCGAATAATGTCCACACTGCGCGGGTCTACAGGAAAATCCGACAGGAAGGATCGGTCGATCTTCAGCCCGTCAACGGGCAGCCGCCGCAGGTGCGCCAGTGACGCGTAACCCACACCAAAGTCGTCCAGGTAGACGCTGACACCCTGCATGCGCAGCAGATTAATCGCGTACAGACAGGCTTCGTAGTTCTCGATCAGCTCGCTCTCGGTGATCTCGAGACGCAGCGCCGCCGGGCTGACCCCGTGGCGCTGCAAGACCGCAAGGAAGCTTTCTCCCCAGCCCGGAATAATCAGGTCCGAGGCCGTGACGTTCAGCGCCACCACGAGCGGGGTCGGGGCCGCGGCGATGATGGCGCAAACCTGTTCCAGCATCAGGTCAGTAAGTGCGTTGATCAGGCCGAACTGCTGTAGCGAGGGCAAGAAGCGCGCGGGAGACACCAGGCCCAGTTCAGGGTGCTGCCAGCGCGCCAGAGCCTCGTAGTGCCCCAGCTCCGGCCGCCCCTGGCAGCTGACCACGGGCTGAAACACCGGATAGAACTGGCGCTGATCCAGGGCACTGAGCAGCAGCCCCCGATCAAACAGCGTGCCCTGTTCAAGCAGGTCGGGGTGATAGAAGCAGACCCGGTTGCGCCCGCCACGCTTGGCCACGCCCAGGGCCTTGTCCGCGGCGCGCATCAGCTCACTGACCCCATGGCCATGTCGGGGGGCGAAGGCAACACCCATGCTGGCGGACACCGAAACGCTTTCTTCACCATCCAGCAGCGGCTGGCAGAGGCTTGCCCGCAGCTCCTCGAGAAACAGCGCCAGACCGGCTTCATCGTCCACCCCGCGCAGGACCAGGGCAAACTCGTCGCCGCCGAGGCGAGCGGCCATGCCCCGTCCGGCAACCGCGTCCTGCAGCCGCCTCGCCAGTTCACGCAGCGCGCGATCCCCGCAGCCGTGGCCATGCCGATCATTAACCAGCCGGAAGTGGTCGATGTCGACGAAGGCGACGGCGAAGCGGCGCGCGTCTGTCTGATCCCCCGCGGCGGCGAGCAGTGTTTCGATATGGCGCTGCAGCCCGCTGCGATCCGCAATGTCGCACAGCGCATCGCGCTGCAGATCCGTCATCCCCGATAGCGCCCGGGGCGCGTCAAGGCTCACCGAGACATAACCACAAGGCTTTGCATCGCTGCCGCGGAGCGGAGAAATGACCTGGAGAGCGATGTACGTCTCCCCGCTCTTGCGCCGCATCCGTGCATCACCCTGCCAGCTTTCACCGCGAAGCAGGCACCCCTGAAGACTTTCGCCGGCAGCTGCATCAGCGCCGTCGCCGTCACCGTCGCCACGCAACAGGGTCCACGAGGCACCGATCAGCTCCTCCGGGTCATATCCGGTGAGGGCGCAGAGACGAGGGTTGGCAAAGCGGATAAGACCTGCGGCGTCCGTCACCAGTATGGCCAGCGGGCTTTGTTCAAGGATGTCGCATTCCTGCATGCCAGGCAGTGCCACCAGGTGACGCCTGGCACTGTGCAGCAACTCGAGATCGCTTGATGTGGCTTCAGTCAGCGGCAAAGCACGCATTCATTATCATCGTTATCGGCGAGGGGACAGTAAAAACCGCCCCCCACACAGGACGGAACAACAGAAACTGCAAGTCGCCTCTCAACTGTGGAAGACCAGCCCGGTGCTGTCAAATACAATCAACGTTACACAATAGTCATGTTTGATTGCCCGGCACCCGTCAATGCGCCTGGGCGAGTGGTTGACAAGAGTTTCTGTGTGGTTGAGGCTAGGCAGTATAAAGAGGGCCCTGGAGCAGCCCTGGTGTGCCGTCGCAACGCGATCACAGTCTGCCGGGGACAATAAGAAAAACTCAGGAGGCCGAACCATGGAACATCGACTGGGGTCCCTTGCCGGAGCCAGCGATCAAGCGCAGGGAAACACCGCCATCCGCCTGCGCCAGCTGCTGCTGCGCGAGGGCTTGTCGGTCACGGCCTTTGCCGCGCGCCTGGGCGTCACTCGTCAGACCATCCACCGCTGGCTGCAGGGCTACCCTGTGTCACCGGCCAATCTGGGCACGGTCAGTCGCCTGTTCAATGTTCCGGTCAGCTGGCTGCAGGGGGATGGCGCGGCCACCGAAGTCGCCGGTGGCCTGCTGCAGCAGCGCGAGGAAATGGCTCTGCCGCTGGAACTCACCCACCTGCGCGAACGCTATCTTGAAGCGGTGATGGACAGCGAGCGTCGCCTCAACCTGGGGCTTGCCCTGGCCGGCCTGGCGGTGTGGGAGTTCGACCTGCTCAACGGCAGCGTGCACTGGTCGCGCAATACCCTGTCGGTCTTCGGCGAAGATGTCAGCAAGGAACCCTGGGCCCAGACCCTGAAACGACTGCCGGCCAACGACCACGCCCGCGTGCAGGAGGCCCTGCGGCGCCTCAGCGAGGAAGAAGACGAGGCGATCGAGAACATGCGGGTGATGATCACCTGGCCGGACCAGAGCCAGCACCACCTCGCCTTCTGGGCCCGGCACGAGCGCGATCATGCCGGCCGGCCGCGCAGTCTGGTCGGCGCAGTGCAAAAACTGCCCACCCATACCTTGCCAGCGTTCAGCCCGCGAACCCCGGCCGGCGAGACCTACTGAACCCTTCCCGATCCCGGCGGTCAAATGCACCGCAAATCAACCGCTTGTACCCTGCTGCAGGCTTGCAATCCCGGGGTCCAGGAGTATCATGAGGGCATTATCCCGTGGATTCACGCTCCCGGCGGGGGCGTCAATGGAGAGTCAACCATGCAAGAGAAACCGCTGATGCACGGCCGTGCCGGCCATGCCGAGTCGGCCCTGGCCACCAACAAGGTTCTGCGCAACACCTACATGCTGTTGTCCATGACCCTGGTGTTCAGCGCGGTCTGCGCCCTGATCTCCATGGCCATGAACCTCAGCCACACCGTGGGCCTGGTGATGATGCTGGTCGCCTTCGGTCTGCTCTTCGTCGTGCACAAGACCGCTGACTCCGAGAAGGGCATCATCGCGATCTTCGCCTTCACCGGTCTGCTCGGTGCCTCGATCGGGCCCATGCTTCAGGTCTACCTGTCGATGCCCAACGGCCCGCAACTGGTGCTGCAGGCACTGGGTGGTACCGCAGTGATCTTCTTCGCGCTCTCCGGCTACGCGCTGACCACGCGCAAGGACTTCTCCTTCCTGGGTGGCTTCCTGTTCGTGGGCCTGATCGTCGCCGTGGTCGCGGCCATCGCCAATATCTTCCTGCAGATCCCGGCGATGTCCCTGGCTGTATCCAGCGCGATTGTGCTGATCATGTCCGGCCTGATCCTGTTCGATACCAGCCGCATCATCAATGGTGGCGAGACCAATTACATCCGCGCCACCGTGGCCCTGTACCTGAGCATCTACAACCTGTTCATCCACCTGCTGCACCTGCTCGGCATCTTCGGCAACGACTGAATCTGCCCGCGGTTCACAGGTTTCCAGGCCCCGGTACCCCCGGGGCTTTTTGATGGTATGGAGCAACCGTGAGGTTCACCCTGCTGGTCCTCGGCGCACCCGCCGGCTCCCAGTCGTCGGCGACGGCCCTGCGCTTCGCCCGCGCCCTGCTCGCCAGGGGCCACGAACTGGTGCGGGTGTTCTTCTACCACGATGCAGTCAGCGTCGCGAATGCCCTGTGCGATGCTGCCGATGGCCCCGGCGGCGCCAACGCCTGGACGGAGCTCGCCGCCTCGCAGGCTCTGGATCTCGTGGTCTGTGCCGCCAGTGCCTCTCGACGTGGCGTTCTCGAGCCCGCGGACGCACAACGCCGTGGCCACCCCGGAGGCAGCCTGTCCCCCGGCTTCAGCATCGGCGGCCTGGGCCTGTTGGTGGAGGCCAGCCTGACCAGTGACCGGGTGGTATCCTTCGGCCCATGAACCCAGACCCGCAAACCCTGCTGATACACTGTCGCCGCGGGCCCTATGCCAGCACCCTGGGGCGCGCCGCGATCGATCTCGCCCTGGCCGCCGCCATCTTCGAGCAACCGGTTCTGCTGCTGTTCTCGGGCGATGGTGTGTGGCAACTGGTGAATGGCCAGGATGGCAGCACACTGGGCCAGAAGACTCCGACGCGATTGCTGGAGTCGCTGCCCCTGTACGGCATCGAGCAACTTCATGTGGACGCGGAGTCCCTGGCTCAACGTGGCCTGGACGCAGCGGCTCTGGCGCTTCCCGCCCGTGTGCTCGACGTCAGCCAGCGCGAAGCCCTGCTGGGCAGCGCGGACCGCATCTTTGGTTTCTGACCCGGTTGATTGGGAATTGCGACCATGACCCTGCACATCGTCAACCAGTCGCCCTGGCAGCACAGTGCCCTGCGCCAGTGCCTGGCCATGGCGCGCCCCGGTGACGGACTGATCCTGATCGAAGACGGCGTACTCGCCGCCGTCGAGGATGGAGAGTGGCTGCAGGCGCTGCGCGGCTCGGGCCTTGCCCTGTATGCCCTGCAGGCGGATTTGCTCGCCCGCGGGGTGCTGCAGCGCCTGAGCGACGGGATCACTGTCGTCGATGACGGCGGTTTCGTCGACCTCTGTTGCGACTACCGCAACAGCCACAGCTGGTACTGAGGCCATGGCCAACAGCGATTTGCCGGCACGGGATGAAGAGGGGTATCTCGAGGACTTCCAGTGCTGGAACCGGGATGTGGCGGAAGCTCTCGCCGCGCTGGAGGGGATCGTCCTGAGCGAGGAGCACTGGGAGATCCTGCATTGCCTGCGGCGCTACTACACCCGTTTCGAGCACGCCCCGGCGATGCGTCCACTGGTGAAGTATGTGCAGCAGGAGCTGGGGCCGGAGCAGGGCCGCTCCATCCACCTGATGCAGCTGTTCCCTGGCAGCCCGGCGAAGCGCGCCGCGCGCATTGCCGGCCTGCCCCGGCCCGACCACTGCCTGTAGGCGGCAAAGCAGCGCGGAATGCGCCGCAGACTCAGGCCGGCCGGTAGCCGTTGGGGTTCTGCCGCTGCCAGTTCCAGGCGTCGCGGGTCATCTCCGCCACGCCGCGTGTGGCACGCCAGTCCAGAGCCGAGGCCGCCAGGGATGGGTCCGCGTAGCAGCTGGCGATATCCCCGGCCCGGCGCGGCGCAATGCGGTAGGGCACCTCGCGCCCGCTGGCCCGGGCGAAGGCGGCGACCATTTCCAGAACCGAATAACCCTGCCCGGTGCCCAGGTTGTAGGCCACAACCCCCGGTGTACTGTCGAGGTTGCGCAGGGCCGCCAGATGCCCCAGGGCGAGGTCAACCACGTGGATGTAGTCGCGCACCCCGGTGCCATCCACCGTTGGGTAGTCATCGCCGAACACCGACAGGCACTCCAGTTTGCCCACTGCCACCTGGGTGATATAGGGCATGAGATTGTTGGGAATACCGTTCGGGTCTTCCCCGATCAAGCCCGAGGGATGCGCCCCAACGGGATTGAAATAGCGCAGCAGGATCGCGTTCCAGCGCGGCTCGGCAATGCCGAGGTCGCGCAGGATATCCTCGATCATCAGCTTGGAGCGGCCATAGGGGTTGGTGGCGGAGAGCGGAAAATCCTCCCGGATCGGCACGCTGTGCGGGTCGCCGTAGACTGTGGCGGAGGAGCTGAATACCAGGTTGAACACCCCGTGCCGCGCCATCGCCTCGCACAGGACCAGGGTACCGTAGACATTGTTGTGGTAGTAGGCCATAGGCTTCTCCACCGACTCCCCTACCGCCTTGAGGCCGGCGAAGTGGATCACTGCGGACACCTCATGCGCCTCGAACAGACGATCCAGCAGCGCCGCGTCGCGAATGTCCCCCTCCACCAGCTGGACCTCACGTCCACAGATCTTTTCCACCCGGCGCAGGGATTCCATGTGGCTGTTGCTGAAGTTGTCCAGCACCAGCACCTCGTACCCCGCCTGCAGTAACTCCACGCAGGTATGGCTGCCGATGTAACCGGCACCGCCGGTAACCAGAATCGTCATGCTTGCCTCGCTGTCCCTGTTGGTTGATCCCGCCGGCAACACACCCCGAGCGTGCACACCGTGTCCTCGCACATGGTGGCGCACAGTCTAGCAGGCCGCGCCGGAGCAGGCCCGGCCCGGCCGGGAGACGGGGGTATAATGCGCGCCCCACGCACAACACAGCCAGCGAACGGACCCTGATTCACCATGCCCCTGCCGAACATCGACCCCGACAACTATGCCGCCCAACTCGCCG
>JBJHBY010000199.1:0-6756 GCA_050485745.1 Gammaproteobacteria bacterium
GCGCGGTCTTCGTCATGCCCTGGGCCAGCGGCAGCCTGGTGGGAACCACGGAAACGGAGGTCGCAAGCGCCGACGCCCCGGCGCCCACGGCAGCGGAGATCGACTACCTGAGGGAGGCGGTCAGCGCTTACTTTCCCGATGCCGACACCACTCCGACCGCGGCTTTTGCCGGAGTGCGGGTACTGCCCGGCGAGGGTGGCAGTGCCTTCCGCCGCCCGCGGGATACCGTGTTGCTGCCGGACGATCCGCGGCAACCCCGCCTGCTCAGTATCTACGGCGGCAAGCTGACGACCTATCGCCATACCGCGGAGCGCGCCCTGCAACTGCTGCGTCCCGGCCTGGGCCCTCGCAGCGCCCGGGCGGACACACGCCAGCTGCACCTCGCCCCGGTTGCCGCGAACACCGGCGGGCAGCCCGCGATACTCGACCAGGGAGCCCGGGACCATGACTGAATCCTGGCTGTTCCGACTGCTCGACTGGTTCGCCCGGCCGCGCTTTGGTGACGACCCGGACCAGCTGGCCCTCGCACGCACGGTGGTGGGCGTGCCACTCGCCCAGGCAACCACCATCATCATCAGCGGTCTGCTGGTGGGCATTGCCGGCGCCTTCGGGCAGAACTGGGAGGCCGTCGCCGCGATGCTCCTGTTCGGCTCCCTGCAGATCGGCATGATCCTCCTGTTGCGCCATGCCGGCCCGCTCTGGCTCTACGTCCACCTGGTCATGGCCCTGTCCCTGCTGGTGGTGTTCGGCGGTGTGTTTTTCACCGGGGGACCACGCCTCGCGGGCTCGCAGCAGCTGACGGTGATCCTGCCGGTGCTGGCCTTCTTCCTGGCCGGACTGCGCGGCGGCCTCGCCTGGGCCGGCGTGGTGATTCTGGTACAGGGGGTGCTGTTCTGGCTGGATTTGGCCGGCTTTGATTTTCCCCAGCTGCAGACGGAGGCCGCGGACGATATCTCCATCCTCAGTAACTGGAGCGTCGCCATGGTCTCCCTGCTGGCGATCCTGGTGCTGTTCGAGAGCAATCGCCGACGCCTGCAACGCCAGCGCGACCTGGAGCGCGAGCGCTATCGCTACCTCGCCACCCACGACAGCCTCACCCGGCTGGCGAGCCGCGCGCTGTTCGAGACGCGCCTGCGCGAGGCGATCCAGTCCTGCGGACCCCGGCAGCGCGTCCTGCTCCTGTACCTGGACCTGAACGATTTCAAGCCGATCAATGACCGCTGGGGGCATGCCACGGGGGACCGGGTACTGGCGATTGTCGGCGCGCGCCTGCAGGCCATGACCCGCGAGCGCGATCTGGTCGCCCGCCTGGGCGGCGATGAATTCGCCCTGCTCTACCAGCAGTTGTCACCCGAGGCCAGCGTGCCGGCCCTCTGCGAGGCGGTGCAGAACAAGCTGAGCCAGCCCATCCACCTCTACGGGCAGCAGTTCAGTATCAGCTGCAGCATCGGCGCGGCCCTGTATCCCGATCACGCTGCCGACGCGGAGCAGCTCTGGCATCGCGCCGACACCGCCATGTACGCCGCCAAGCGACGGCAATGCGGGCAGTACATCTGGAGCGCGGCAGACACCGCCACGCCCTGAACGCCTGAACCGGGCCCCGTGCAAGTGATCAGAAGCGAAAGGTCTCGCCGACGATCTGCTCGGAGAGCTGCCAGAGCCGTTCCGCGGCCTCTTCGTCACGCGCGTAAGCGCGGTAGCCCTTCTCCGCTCCTGCGGCGCCGGACGCTTCCTCCGCGGCGATATTGCAGTCCTCCAGATACAGGCCACCACGCCCTTCAAGATCAGCGCTGGTGGCCGCCCAGACGCTGGTCGCGGCGCCAGCGGGCATCGACTTGAAGGTGAAACCACCGCGCCCCAGGCCACCGCTGGTGAGCATCTTCACGTCTTCCTCGGTGATATGCCGGCCCAGCTCCGTGAGAATGGCACCGGGGTGCACCGCATTGGCGGTCACGGTCGGCGCCAGGCGGCGGTTCAGCGCCAGGGAGAAGAGAATATTGGCCGTCTTGGACTGGCCATAGGCCAGCCACTTGTCGTAAGGCTCATGCTCGAAGTGCGGGTCATCGAACCGGATCGCCGAGTAACGATGGCCCGCGGAGCTCAGATTGACCACCCGCGCAGGCGCCCCGGCACGCAGCGCCGGCACCAGGCGGCAGGTCCAGAGGAAATGGCCAATGTGATTGGTGCCAAACTGCATCTCACAGCCCTCGCGGGTGCGCTGCAGCGGGCAGGCCATGACACCGGCATTGTTGATCAGCCGGTGAATCACCGGGTGACGCGACTGCAGGGTATCCGTGGCGCGGCGAATGCTGTCCAGGTCCGCAAGGTCAAGGGCCAGGAACTCCAGTCGCGCCCCGGGAACGCTATCGCGAATGCCGGCCATCGCCGCTTCGGTCTTGCCCTGATCGCGCGCCGCCATCACCACCTCGGCGCCGGCCGCCGCCAGCGCCCGGCAGGTTTCGATACCCAGGCCCGCCGAGGCGCCGGTGACCACAAACAGCTGTCCATCCAGCTTCTTGCCTGCCAGTACCTCGTCCGTGGTGCTGTGCTCGCCAAACCCCGAATGACCCGATGCCTCTGCCGTCATGACGCCCTCTCCTGTTATCCACCGTGCCGGACCAACCGCCGCGGCACTTCAATATTAACCTCGCATACATCGGCCTTCGACCCATGGCCGGCACATGGAGGTGCCGCCGACGGGCGCTGCCCGGTCGCGAGCCCATGAAATACCAGAAATTCCGCGCAATTGCGTAGTATTTCAAGGGCGACAATCAAACCGATCAGGACGATCGATTTGATTGCCAGGTCAAGGCACCGGATTGTGACGGCAAAGCCACCCATGCGACAAGTCAGCGAGGGGTCACAGCGGGGGGTCGTGACAAGAGCAGCGCGAAACCGCCACAATGCTCCCTCCACAGAGGGAGCACACCCATGACACATTGGCTGCAGCATCGCTACCTGCTGCTGGGCACCCGACGCCGCGACGGCCGTATGGTCGATACGCCGGTCTGGTTTGCCCTTGAGGATGGTGTGTTCTACCTGTTCTCGAACGCCAACGCCGGCAAGGTGAAGCGCCTGCGCAATTTCGACAGCGCACGCATCACACCCTGCACGGTGACCGGCAAGCCGCTGGGAGCGGCGCAGCCCGCCCGAGCCCACCTGCTGGAGGACCCTGCGGACCAGGAGCGGGCGCTAAATGCCCTGCGCCGCCGCTACGGCTGGCAGATGTGGATGGTCGATGCCGGCGCACGCCTGAGCGGCCGCTTTCACCAGCGCGCCTGTATTGCCGTGGTCCCCGAAACCGACACCGATTCACCGGGAGGAACACACCATGCCGCTATCGACCGCTGATCGCATCGCCATCCAGGACGTGCTGGTGCGCTACACCCATGCCCTGGACTACGGCGACATCGACCGCATGCCGGAGCTGTGGACACCGGACTGCCACTTTCAGGCGGACCAGCCGGAACTCGACCTGCGGGGCATCGATGAATTGATCGGCTTCTTTCGGCGCACGGTCTCGACCCTGCCCGATGTGCGTCATGTGGTCAGCAACATCTATGCGGAGGCTGCGGGCAGCAAACGTGCAATACAGCGCGCGTATCTGCAGATCGTGGACTTCCGCAACCAGAAGCTGATCGCCGGCGGCCGCTATCAGGATGAACTGGTGAAGACGCCCCAGGGCTGGCGTATCGAGAAGCGCCGTTTCATCGCGGGCTGAAGCGCCAGGCTTACGCGGCCCGGGGCGTGCCGGCTGCCCCGGCATCCGCCAGATCGAGGCGCCGCCGCACGTAGCGCCCCGGTGCGGGTTCAATGACGTCCTCATCCCTCGGCACCCGCGCCGGCACCCGCTCTCCATCCTGAACCTGCTGCCATGCGACCCAGTCCGGCCACCAGCTGCCCTCCACCTTGAAGGCCCCATCCAGCCAGTCCATTGGAGCTTCCTCATTGCGGGGGTTGATATAGTGGTAGTACTTGCCCGCCGCTGGCGGATTGACCACGCCGGCGATATGCCCCGAACCTGACAGCACGAAGCGCACCTCGCCGGACTGGCGCCGGGTCACGGCGTAGGCCGACTGCCAGCTGGCGATATGATCCCGGTCTGTCGCCAGGGCATAGGTGGGCGTTGTCACCCGGGAAAGGTCAATACGCCGACCCGCCAGTTCCATGCCACCGTCACGCATCAGGCCATTGCGCAGGTGCAGTTCGCGCAGCACAAAGCGATGGGTCGCCGCGGGCACATTGGTGTTGTCAGTGTTCCAGTGCAGCAGGTCGAAGGGCGCAGGGCGCTCGCCACGCAGGTAGTTCTGCACATAGTAGTTCCAGAACAGCTCGTTCTCCTTGAGCAGGTTGAAGCCGGCGGACATCAATCGCCCGTCGAGATAACCCTGCAACTGCAACTGCCGCTCCACCCCGCGCACGCTGATGTCATCGATCAGCACGCCCATGTCTCCGGGATTGCTGAAATCGATACTGGTGGCCAGATACGTCGCCGAACGGAAGGGCTGCTCACCGCCACCCGCCGCACACCAGGCCTGCGTGCTGGCCAGCAGCGCCCCGCCCAGGCAGTAACCGATACCGGCCACCTGCGCTTCACCGGTGATTTCGCGGATGCGCGTACAGGCGGCCAGCACCCCCTGCTGCATGTAGTCGTCGAACCCGGTATCCCGGTAGGAAGCGTCGGGGTTGACCCAGGAAATCATGAACACCGTGTGACCGGTCTCGACCAGATAGCGTACAAAGCTGTTTTCGGGGCTGAGGTCCAGTACGTAATACTTGTTGATCCAGGAGGGCACGATCAGTACCGGAACACGGCCGACATCCGGGGTCTCCGGTGCGTACTGAATCAATTGCATCAACCGGTTTTCGGCGACCACCTGACCGGGTGTGGCGGCGAGATCCACACCCAGTTCAAAGGCCTGGGGCCGGCTCATACAGATATTGAGAATGCGGGCACTGTGGCTCTTGTCCTCGGCCATCATCTTCATCCCCTGCACCAGGTTCGCCCCGCGGGAGTCCAGGGTACGCTGCAGGATCTCGGGGTTGGTCATGGGAAAATTCGACGGCGCCAGCGCGTTGCAGGCCTGCCGAACCACATACCCCAGGCGCGCGCGACGGCGCTCGTCCAGGCCTTCCAGCGCCTCGACACTGCTGCCCAGACACTCCGTCGCCAGCAGGTAGGACTGCTTGATGAAATCGAACAGGGGGTTCTCGTTCCAGGCATCGTCGCTGAAGCGGCGGTCACCCACCCTGGGGCGGATCACCGGCTCAATGTCTTCTTCGCCGCACAGCTTCAGAACAAAGTTGTGATAGAGCTGCAGCTGCCGCTGCCAGTGCTCCAGTTGTTGCTGCAGCAGTTTCTCGGGAGCACGGCTCGCGCCCTCGAACACATTGTTGCAGCACTCGGCCACCGCCTCGAAAGTCAGATCCGGAGACTCACCACGATCGATTACATCCAGCCAGTCCGAAGCCAGTGACTGCTGGAACTGACAGACGCTGTCAATCAACTGCGACAGTAGTCCCTGGGTATCACCCATGCTGTCATCTGCCCTGGCGCTATCCATGGGTCAGGCCCCCGCGTTTCGACTGGTGTGCATCACTGGTGTGTATCAATGTGCCCGCGGCGCGCCCACAGGGCGCCGCGGGCGCCACCTCCGGACTCAGGCCGCCGCAGCCTTGGGAGCCGCCTTGCGCGGCTTGGACTCGGCGTCGCCCATGCTCAGTGAATTGCTGAGCTTTTCCTTGAAGTCCACGCCCAGCGCCATCCATGACTTGCCATCGTCCAGCATCTTCTTGGCCATCTCCCCGCCCAGGGAAATACTGTCGGTGGTGAACTTGCGGATCGAATCCATATCCTTCACCGACGACAGGGCACGCATCTGCCGGATCGCCATATCGCTGTAGTAGCCGGCGGCGGACAGTTGCAATTTGGTGGCTTCCTCGACCTTGTCGATGGTCAGCTTGTTGACCTCGCTGACGGAGCCCACCAGCGTTCCGGCCTTTTCCTTCAGGGTTTCCATAACGGGCATGATTGCAGTCCTCTCGTTGCTCGGTCACTGGGTTGGGACCCTGCGGCAGCCGTGTGGGCCTTGCAGGGCGAGGCGTTCGCCTTGCCGGCGACAATCACCTGCTCAAGGGTTAAACAGCAAAAGCCGTACCGGGTCAGGTAGTGGCGGCAAGCGTCTCACGCTGCATCAGCCTGCCGCAGATCGATGACACAGGCTTTACGCTATCATGATCATTCCGGGAAAATTTTCAGAAAAATGTCCAGCACCTTGCTTTGCAAGGATATTTTTCTCGGAAACAAGGATGCGACAGGCGCTCCGCAAGAACCGTACTGGCCATGAGAGCCGGCAACAAAAGGATCATAAACGAATAAAAAATTAGCCTTACATTCGATAACGGTCTGAACAGAAAGCGGGGGCAGGCGCACCCGCGTGCTCCGGAAAGCCCGGGCGTCGCACCAACACAATGCACATCCGGCCCGGTTTTCTCCATCCTGATGCAGGCTTTCACCCAAACCATGCTGGGCCACATCCGCAAATGCCCGAGCCGGGCCGTAGGCTGGGTTAGCCGCTGCGCGGCGTAACCCAGCGTTCTCACCGTCATCTCATCGCGCACGAGGCGGGTTCCGCAGCCGCCCCGGGGCTTCGTGGGGTACGTTCCGGAAACGTCGGGCGGAGGTGGTACTCCGAAGGGATACTCCCGGGAGCGTCCGCCGTGGGGGGCTTCGTGGGGCGCTCCCGGGAAACGTCG
>JBJHBY010000200.1:0-6725 GCA_050485745.1 Gammaproteobacteria bacterium
CATCCCGGTGGCGCACCGTCTCGGCCAGCAGGATGATCACGCTGGTGTAGGGCGTACGCTCCACCAACTGCTGCAGGTGGCGAACCAGCCCGTCCTCGTCGTCGAGCAGGCGATAGGCGGTGGCCAGGGGAGGCAGCAGGGTGGGGGTGAAGGCGGCATCCTGGCCGGGGATGCGGTCGAGCAGACGAATCTCCTGGCGGTAGTGGCCGGTATCGTGCTCCATGGCGGCCAGCAGCAGGTTGGCCCGCACGCAGCGGGGGTCGATGGCCAGCGCCCGGCGCAGGTGCTTGCGGGCGAGGCCGGGGCTGGCCTCGAAGCGCTCCTGTTCTGCCAGCTGGCAGAGCCAGTGGGCGGCGGCGCGGCGGATGTCATCGCTCTGGCGTATCAGCTGGGGCTGGGCCACCTCGAGTGCCGCCTGCCACTCTCCCTCGCGCTCCAGCAGGTCCGTGAGCAGGCGTTTGGCCGACAGGCGCCGCTCCTCGTCCTGGGAGTCGCGCACCAGGGTATGCAACAGCCGCTCGGCGCGGTCCAGCAGCCCCAGCGCCAGAAAGTCGCGCGCCAGCTCCAGCTGCACACGCTCGCCCTGGGCGCCGGAGAGCGTCGGCCGGGCGAGCAGGTTCTGGTGGATCTTCACTGCCCGGTCCGCCTCGCCGCGGGCGCGAAACAGGTTGCCCAGGGTGATATGGGTGTCGATGGTCTCGCTGTTGACCTCGAGTGCCGCCACGAAGGTCTCGATGGCGCGGTCCTGCTGGTCGTTGAGCAGGTAGTTGAGCCCCACGAAATAATCCCGCGCCAGCCCGGATGATGGCGCGGGATCGGAGGGCTTGCTGCGTTCGCGGCGGCCGAGCCACCAGCCGATGGCGACCGCTGCCAACAACAGCGTCAGCAGCAGGGCGTCGGGCATTTAGGGGAGTTCCTTGAGCTCCTGAACGCGCAGTCGATCGAGCTCCTTGCGCTGCTGCTGGTTGTGGCGCTGGGCGCGGGTCAGCAGGGTGCGCAGGCGCAGGTAGACGCCGCTCATGGCCAGCATGCCGAGCAGCACCCCGACCGCCAGGGAGGCGAGCAGCCAGACGGACAGCGAGGCCGCGGGGAGCTCGAGCCAGATCAGGTTGAGCGGAAGGGCCTGCTGGTTGTTCACGGCGAAGAGAATGCCGACCAGCAGGACGACCAGCAGAATGACGGCCAGGATCAGGCCTTTTAGCCAACGCATGCGCTTGTGTCCCCTGTAATGGTGGTGCCGGTAATCATGGTGTGGGTGACCGGAGCCGATCAGTAGCCCAGGGCGCGGCTGGCGTCTACCTGCTCGCGCAGCTCCTTGCCTGGCTTGAAGTGTGGCACGAACTTGCCTTCCAGCGCGACCGGTTCGCCGGTCTTGGGGTTGCGGCCGACCCGGGGCTCCCGGTAGTGCAGCGAGAAGCTGCCGAAGCCGCGAATCTCGACGCGGCCCCCTTCGGCCAGGGTGTCGGTGATGTCGTCGAGGATGAGGCGCACGGCAGCCTCGACTTCCTTGATCGACAGCTCCGGCTGCCGTGCGGCGATCTGCTCGATCAACTCGGACTTGGTCATCGACGTTCTCCCTGTGCGGTGGGCGAAAGAGCCGGCCCGCCTGGCGCTGTTGTTTCTCCAAAGCATACTCGGCAAGTTGTGATAAAACAACGCACTACGACCATTGGCAGATGGCGCGGCTGGCGGCTGCCGTTCGCGGGGGGGTCGGGTATACTGTGGTGACACATCCCACCGGACAGGCGAGGTCGACGTTGAACGAGCAATCACCCCAGGAAGCGGCACTGCGCAAGCGGCTCTATTGGCACTCCCGTCGCGGCATGTGGGAGCTGGACCTGCTGCTGGTGCCCTTCCTCGAGCAGCGCTACGACAGCCTCGACGAGGCGGATCAGCTGGCCTTCCGGCAGCTGATCGACGAGGAGGACCAGGACCTGTTCATGTGGTTGATGCGCCGCGACTGGCCGGAGGACCCGGACCGCCGCCGCATCGTGCAGCTGATCGTCGAGCATGCCGAAAGCGCCGACAGCATTGGGCATCGTCCCGTCTAGGCTCTCCCTCCTCCTTCACGCCCTGCTGGCCGCTGCGGTGGTCGGCATGGCGTTTCTGCATGCCCCGGCCTGGCTGGCCGCCCTGGTCGCTGTCGCGATGCCGGGCGTCGTCCTCGACGCCGCACGGCGGCGGGTGCGTGGCGAGCTGCGTGCCCTGGTGCCCGGCGATGGCGGCCCGCAGGCCGGCAGTCTGCGCTGGGAGTGGCGTCAGCACGGCGAGGCGCCCTGGCGCCCGGCTTCCCTCGAGTGCGACTATCTCGGCCCCTGGCTGATCGGCCTGCGCCTCAACGGCCGACGGCTATGGCTGTGGCCGGACAGCAGTGACGCCGCCTCGCTATGGCGGCTGCGTCGCCTATTGATCCAGCAGCGCTAGGCAGGAGGCCGTCAGTCGAGGTCCGCGAGATGGACCCGCGAGGGCTGCGCGGTCCCCGGGGCGTGGCCGGGGCAGCCCGGGTTGTAGTGCAGGCCGCGAGATTCGCGGCGGGCACGGGCGCTGGCCACGGTCAGCCGCGCCAGGCGCAAGGCCTGCCACAGGCTGGCCAGGGTGACCGTGGGGGCGCAGGCAGCCACCAGCGGGGCGAGTTCCCGCTGCAGTGCCTCCAGGGTCTCGGCGGCCTCGTCCAGCCCGGCATCATGGCGCACGATCGCCACCCGCGCGCTCATCATCTGGCGCATCCGCTCGCGGATGCTGGACAGCACCTGGGGATCGGCCAGCCTGTCGCCGCTGTCCGGGAGCGGCACCAGGGGCGCGGCCTGAGCCGACGCGCCAGGGGGTGCGTCCCGAAGCAGTGCGGCGCCACAGCTGCGGGCGAACACCAGGCACTCCAGCAGCGAGTTGCTGGCCATGCGGTTGGCGCCGTGCAGCCCGGTGCAGGCCACCTCGCCGATGGCGTGGAGGTTCGGCACCGTGGTGGCCCCGGCCAGGTCGGTGGCCAGTCCCCCGCAGCTGTAGTGCGCGGCGGGGACCACCGGGATCGGCTCCCGGGCGATGTCCAGGCCGCGGCTGGCGCAGTGGGCATGGATGGTGGGGAAGTGGTGGCGGATCGCCGCCTCGCCCAGGTGGCGGATATCGAGCAGCACGTGGTCGCTGCCGGTGCGCTGCATCTCGGCATCGATGGCCCGGGCGACGATATCGCGCGGCGCCAGTTCGGCGCGCGGGTCCAGGGCGGGCATGAAGCGCTCGCCGTTGACGTTCAGCAGCCGTCCACCTTCGCCGCGCACCGCCTCGCTGATCAGGAAGGGGCTGCCGTCGGGATCATAGAGGCAGGTCGGGTGGAACTGCTGGAACTCCAGGTTCATCAGTTCCGCCCCCAGCTCTGCCGCCATCAGCATGCCTTCGCCGCTGGCCGGGTGGGGGCTGGTGGTATGGCGGTATAGCCCGCTGGCGCCGCCGGTGGCCAGCACCGTGTCCGCGGCCAGCAGTTCGTGCAGCCGGCCCTGGCCATCCAGGCAGCGCCCCCCGCGGCAGGCCCCGGCGGTGTCGCCGATCAGGCCGATGGCGGTGAGGTCGTCCAGCACCTGGATGGCAGGATGTGCGGTCACATGGGCCTTGAGGGTCTCCATCACCGCCAGACCTGTGGCATCGGCGGCGTGGATGATGCGCCGGGCGCCGTGGCCGCCCTCCCGGGTCAGGTGGTAGGGGTAGGTAGCCTCGGGGCTGGGGTCCGGGGTGAAGGGCACGCCGAGGGCCAGCAGTCGCGCGATGGCGGCAGGCCCCTGCTCGACGGTGAAGCGCACGGCGGCCTCGTCGCAGAGGCCGTCGCCGGCCACCAGGGTGTCGGCCACGTGGGCATCGAAGTCATCGCTTGGCGAGAGCACCGCGGCGATCCCGCCCTGGGCCCAGCGGCTGGCCCCCTGGTCGTCGCTGGCCGGGCGCAGCAGGGTGACCCGCCGCCGCTCGGCGACCTCCAGGGCCAGCACCAGGCCGGCAACGCCGCCACCGATGATCAGCACATCATGATTGCCGTGGGTCATCTTGCGTTCCTTTGTCGGTGGCGGCGGTGTCGCGGGGTGCCCACTTGCGCCCGGAGGCGCGATGCAGGCGGCGGCTGGGAAGCCGGGTCAGGCCGCCGAGGCAGGCGACCAGGTCGCCGGTGACGCGGGCCAGCTCGCGATTTAGCCACAGATAGCCGCTGGGGCTGAAGAGGGTGCGTCCCTCATCGCTCACCGCGGTGGTGGCCAGCTCGGCGTGTCGCTGCAGGTTGAAGGGGCTCACCGTGACCGCGATGGGCTGGCCGGTGCGTACCTGGAAGGCGAGGGTGCCGAGCTCCCGGGCCAGCCGGTGCTGCTCCTCGCGCAGCCCCGTCATGGCCTCGATGCGGTCGTGGCCCTCCCGGGTGGTCCAGTGGGTCTCCAGCAGCAGCTCGATGGTGGAGAGCATGCGGCGCTGCAGGGAGATGATGTCGTCGAGTTCGTCGCGGGTGAGCCGGCGCTCGCGATGGATGGCATCGACCAGCCCGCGCTGCTTGACCAGGGCTGAGCTGGTGGCCTTGAGCAGGGCGCGGGTATCCACGTCCAGGGCGGCCGCGGCGGTGGTGTGAGCATGGAACAGGCGCGCCATGCGGTCGAGGTTCTCGGCCAGCATGAAGCGCATCATGTCGGTGGCCTTCTGGGGCAGCACGAGTACGGTGACGGTGATGCCCACCAGGGTCCCGAGCAGCACGTCGAAGGCGCGCCACAGGCCGATGCCCAGGTCGTGGCTGCCGTCGCCGACCACCAGCAGCAGGCTGATGGCAAACATCAGGCCGCTGTAGCCGTGGCGATTGCCGAAGGTGAGCCAGGTGGCGACGCCGATGGCGACCAGGCTGCCGGCGGGAATCAGCAGGGGAGCGGCGGGCGGAAAGAGGATCAGCGCGAGCCCGCTGGCCGCGCCGAGCACGGTACCCAGCAGTCGCTGGCGGCCCTTGTCGAGCACGCCTCCGATATGCGGCAGGTTGCCCATCACCATCACGGTGCTGACCAGCGCCCAGCTGGAGTGGGGGATCTCGAACAGGCGGATGATGACGAAGGTGATCGTCAGGGCCAGAAGCACGCGCACCACATGCAGGCGGCGGCGAAAACGATAGGTAAAGAAGGGGTCGCGCAGGGGCGGCAGGTTCATGAGGCAAGGCCCCGCTGGTGCGCCGCTTGGGTGTCGGTCCAGGCGAAGGACGGAGAGACTGGTGCCCGGAGCCTAACCCTAACAGCTTTCTCATTCTGTCTCATCCAGTCACCAAAGCCGCCAGCCATGCGGATTTGCGGGTTTTCGCTTGCCTCATGTTGTCTCATGCCCTATCATCCAATCATGTTGTTTATGATGGGTACGAAGATGGGTAACGGAGACGGAGGTAAAGCACCATGCCAAAGGCCGTGAAAGAGCTTTCCGCTACAGAGGTCAAGCGCCTGAAATACAAGGTCACGAATGGTACACCGAAACCCGCCTACCATGCAGTAGGTGGCGTGTCTGGTCTGCTGTTGCAGTGCAGGCCACCGCGTGAGCCTGGCGGGGCTTTCGCCCGTTCGTGGATTCTGCGCACGGTGGTAGGCAGCAAGCGCCGGGATATTGGCCTTGGCGGGTATCCAGAGGTGACGCTTGCCATGGCGCGTGACAAGGCGCGTGAGCTGAAAGAGCAAATCCGGCAAGGCGTCGACCCCATCCTTGAGCGCAAGGCCGCAAAATCGGCCCTGGTGCGCGAGCAAGGCAGGCTTACCACCTTCGAGGAAATGGCGCGGGACTACATCGAGAAGAAGTCAGCCGAGTACAAGACCGCCAAGCAAGCCCAGAAACTCACCACGCAGCTTGAAAAGTACGTTCTCCCCCACCTTGGGAGCATGTTCGTTGCTGACATTCAGATGAGCCACGTTGTCGACATGCTCAAGCCGATATGGGCAGAGAAGACGGAGACCGCCACGCGGGTACGCCTTCACGTCGAGAAGATCCTTGATTCTGCCATTGCGGACGGCAAGCGCACGGACGTAAACCCCGCCCGGTGGCGCGGGATGCTGGAACACAGCACGTTGCCGATTCCCGGCAAGGTCTCCAAGGTGCAGCATTACAACGCGCTCCCGGTGGACGATATGGCGACATTCTGGGAGAAGCTGGCGGCGCGTGACGACCGCAGTAGCCGCGCCCTGCAATTCATCATCCTGACCGCCTCCCGTTCCGGGGAGGTGCGCGGGGCCAAGTGGGAAGAGATCGACCTCAAGAAGAAGGTATGGACGGTGCCAGCCGACCGCATGAAGGCGGGCAAGCCCCATGCTGTGCCGCTTTCACCGGAGGCCGTGGCGCTGCTGGAGTCCTTGCCGCGTGATTCTGAGTTCGTGTTCCCCGGTGGACGCGGTGGGAAGCTGTCTGACGTGATCGTGTCGAAGGTGCCTAAGAAGCTGGGCTATGACGTGACCGCGCACGGGTTCCGCTCCACGTTCAAGGATTGGGCACGCCAGCACACCGCCTACGCTGACGAGGTTTCCGAGCTGGCGCTTGCACACGTCAACAACGACAAGACGCGGGCAGCCTATGCCCGTGACGGACTGCTAGAGAAGCGCCGCCGCCTGATGGCCGATTGGGCGACTTACTGCAAGACGGGCAAGACTGCTGCAAGCGCCAGCGTCACCCCCATTCGGGCAGCGGGGGAGTAATCAAGATGGCCGTAGTACCGACAACGCCGAAACTGGAGAAGTTGACCGCTGTTCGAC
>JBJHBY010000201.1:0-6638 GCA_050485745.1 Gammaproteobacteria bacterium
GAGACAGCACCATGTCGATGCCGCTGAAGGTGAGGCCACTGACCACGAGCGCGCGCTCACCCAGCAACTGCCAGTCGCCACTGGCCGGCGCACCGCTGAGCTGGTTGCCGTCGCCACTGGCCTGGACCTGTTGCCAGGCACTGAACAGGATATCCGCCACCTGCAGCGAACCACTTTCCGCACCCAGTTGCAGGTTGGCACCACCAGCGGGGAGCAACAGCAGATTGCTGCCGGCATTGCCCTCGACCCGGTCGATACCACTGAAGGTCAGGCCGGCGGCCTCCAGTTGGCGACTGCCGGTCACCGTCACCGTATCGTCGACGGGGCGGCCCAGCAAGGTGTTGTCACCCGCGCCAGCGGCAACGCTGTTCAACTCGTTGAACACGATGCCGCGGTAACGCAGGCTGCGCTCACCCAGCAGTTCGAACAGATCATCGGCCGCACTGCCCAGCAACTGGTCGGCGCTGGAGGCGGTACCGGCATCGACCTGCTCGATACCGTCGAAGATCATGCCCAGCACCAGCAACTGGCTCAGGTCCGAAACACTGAATACGTCGTTCTGGATACGACCGACCACCGTGTCCGTCCCCGCGCCGGCGAGGATCTGATCAATGGCCTCGAAGCGTGTCCCCGCGACGTCAAAGCTGCGCTCGTCGACCAGTGTGTAGGTATCACCGGCGTCACTGCCGATCACCCGGTTGCCCGCGCCCTGGGCCTGCACCCGGCCCAGGCCGCTGAATTCGAGGCCGAGATAAACCATGCCACCACTGGCAAGGAGAACGAAATCATCCGCGCCGGCGCTGCCCAGCAAGGTATCACCGGCGGCGGCCTGGACCTGGGCAATGCCCTCGAAATCCATGTTGCGCAGCAGCACCCGGCCCGCGTCCAGGCTGAGCGTATCGCTGCCACTGGTGACGAGCTGGTTGGCCGTGCCGCCGCCGACAATGCTTTCGGCACCATCAAAGCGAACATCCAGCACACGCAGGCTGCCATCCCCGAGCACTGTGAAGACGTCCACCTGGGCGCGCCCCAGCACGGTACTGCCGGAGGCCAGCTCCACCTGATCAAGGGCCGAGAATTGCAGATCCGCGACCTGCAATTCACGCGTCGCACTGAGCTGGAAGGCCAGCGCGCCACTGTCCATCAGGGTATTGCTGCCATCACCGCCATCAACCCGGTCGATCTGGCGGAACAGGATGTCGCGATACTGCAACTCCCCCGATGCCCCGGTGAGACGAAACACATCGTCTCCGGCACCGCCCTGGAGCAGATCGTCGCTGTCCGCTCCAGCGAGGACTTCCGCGATGTCGTCAAACAGCAGGCCAGCCACATCGAGACGACCATCGCCATCGACACGATAGGTCTCGTCCGCGGCGCTGCCCAGCACCACGCCGTCGACCGTACTGACCAGGCCCGGCGCCTGGAACAGCAGCCCCTGGTACAGCAGCTCGCCGGCGCTGCCGGTCAGGCTGAAGCTCTCGCCAGCCACATTGCTGAGCAAGGTGCCGCCCGCGGCGTCGACGCTGCCCAACCCGCTGAAAACCAGGTCCCTGCTCAGCACGTTACCGCCACTGACGGTGAAGGTGTCACTGCCGCTACCGGTCAGGCTGTTGCTGCCGGCACCGCCCTGGACCTGCGTCAGGTTCGCAAAAGTCGTGCCGCGCGCGACCACTTCCCCGGACGCGCCAGTGAGGCTGAAGTGATCACCCGCGTCGGTGCCCTGCAGACTGTTGACGCCACCCTGGGCGTCCACCTGCTGGATGTTGCTGAAGTCGATATCCAGCGCACTGAAGCGCTGGCTGCCCACCTGCAGTACGAAATGGTCACTGTCGGCGGTACCGAGCACGAGGTTGTCGCCGGCACCTCCGTCGATGCGATCGATCTGCCGGAAGCGGATGCCGCGATGATCCAGCTCGCCACTGCCCACCAGCTGGAAGCTGTCATTGCCGGCGCCGCCCTGCAGCAGATCATCGCTGCCGGCCCCGGCCCACACTTCCGCGACATCACTGAACAGCATCGCGGCCACACCCAGGCGGCCATCGCCATCCACGATATAGGTCTCATCCGCAGCGCTGCCCTGCACCACGCCGGAGACCGTCTCCACCGCGGAAAGGTCGCTGAATGCCAGACCCCGGTGCTGCAACTCGCCGGCGTTGCCGGTGAGGGCAAAGCTGCCGCCGTCCTGCGCACTGATCAGGGTTCCACCCGCGGCGGCCACACTGTCGAGCCCGGTAAAGGCCAATCCGGAGACGCTGAGTGCCGAGGCACCGGTGACGTCAAAGGTCTCACCCCCGAACCCGGCGAGGCTGTTGCTGCCGACGCCACCCTGGACCTCTGAAAGGCCGGAAAAGTTGATCCCGCGCACCAGCACATCGCCCGCCTGACTGGTCAGGGCGAATGCATCACCCAGTGCCGTCCCGGTAAGGCTGTTGTTGCCACCCTGGGCATCCACCTGCTGGATGTTACTGAAGGCAATGCCCAGCCAGGACAGCTGATTGCTGCCGGTGCCGAGCAGAAAACTGTCATCGCCGGCACTGCCGTAGAGCCGGTTGCTGCCACTACCGCCATCGACACTCATGCTGCCGCCACCTAGTGGCGCGCTGACCCGGTAGTGGTCGTTGCCGCCGGCCCCGGTGACACTGATGCTGCCGCTGCTGTTGAGGCTGCCCAGCACGTTGTTGCTGTTGCGGTCGCCGCGGCCGGTGAAGATGGCGATATTGCCACTGCCAGCGTCGATGCTGCCGGTGTTGTCCAGATCGATCCCGCGCAGGGTGATGGCACCCCCGCCACTGAGCAGGCTGCCCGCCAGCTGCAGGTTGCCCGCTGTGCCCAGGTTCTCGTTGGCGTCGAGCACGATGCTGCCGCCACCGCTGCTCACCAGGCTGCCCTCGCCAAACACGATGTGCCGGTCCGCGCGAAAAACGAGGTCGACGCTGGCACTGCCGTCGGTCAGGTCGGCGATCTGCACGTCGTCGAGCAACAGGATATCCTGATTGGCACGCAGGGTCAGGGCGTGGCCATCGCCCACGTGCAGGTCGATGTCGGACTCGATGGTGATGGTGCCGGCGCCAGCACCGCTGGCCCCCTGGTTGGCGGTCTGGACGGTGACGTTGCCCTGCTCCAGGGCATCGAGCAGGGATTCGATACTGAGGAAGGACGTCGCCACCCCGGTGCCCGGCCGGAACGGATCGCCGTCACCGCCAATGTCGGTGCTGCCGCTACCGATGGTGATGTCCGCCGGGTCGACCAGGTAAAGCCCCCCGGCGCCGGCACTGGCACCGACATCTACACGCCCGGCCGCGAACAGTTGCTCGGCTCCGGAGGTCTCGACGCGGCCTCCATCGCCACTTTCGGCACCGCCCCGCGCCTCGATCCGGCCCAGAAACCGGGTGAGCCCATCGGACCACACCACCACTTCACCACCATCGCCATTGCCGGTGGCACTGGCGTCGAGCCGTGCGCCGGCGGCGACATGGCTGATGCGGGGGTTTTCGATATCGGGGTCCTGCCCCTGCCAGCCGCCGCCGACGTGGATGCCGCCACCACCGTCGCGCCCGGAGGCATCAAGCCGAGTCTGATCGAGCAGGGCGACGCGCTCGCCACTGACGCGAATCGTGCCACCGACACCCTCGGCGGCCGCGACGTTGACCTCACCATCGATGATCACCGTGTCACCGCGCACCGCGACCTGACCGCCCGAACCGGCTTCCGCGCCGGCGTCGAGGGTGCCACTGCTGGCCACTTCGCCGCCGCGACCGCTGAGACGGATCACGCCGCCGGAGGTATCGATGCCCCGGGCCTGGACGATGCCTTCGTTGTTGACCGCCCGGGTGAAGACGTCTTCAGCAACCGCGGCGTCGAGCAGCACCTCACGTCCGCGCAGGCCGCCGCTGTTGTGGACCGCACTGTCGGCACCCTGCAGATTGTCCAGCACGGCCTGTTCGACGCGAATGCCGATACGGCGGTCGGCATCGAAGGTCAGCACCGCGGCATCCGCCGCCGCCAGTTGCACCAGGTCCGCGGCGATCAGTGCCTGCGGCCCTTCATTGCCCACCTGGCGGCCGAGCAGCACGGCGTTGCTGGAGGCCTGAATCAGCCCGCGATTGATGACGAAGCCGGCGTGATCGGGATCCGCGAGAAAACGCCACTCGCCCTGCATGAAATCCTCGACAGCAAGGTTGAGCCCGCTGGCCACCAGGCCACCGACGTTTACCGTCGCACTCTCGGAAAACAGGATACCGCGGCTGTTGACCAGCACCACATAGCCGTTGGCGTCGATGCGCCCGAGAATCTGGCTGGGGTTGTTGCCGAGAACCTGGTTGAGGGCGATGGACTGTGAAGAGGGCTGCAGGAACTGTACGCGCTCATCGGCGGCAATATCGAAGCTCTGCCAGTTGATCGCCAGCCGCTCCGTCTGCTGCTGAATGGTCGTGGTCTGACCCTGTTGATGAATGCTGCCATTGCCTCCGACAATCTGCCCGCCCTGTGGCGCCGCGTATGCGGCCCCCGCCAGCAGCGCCAGCACCACCGCCAGAGGGCGTCGTGCGAACGGAGCGGCGCACAGGCCTTTGTGCATATTCATGGCATCACCCACGTGAAGTCGAGATACGTCTGCAGGCTTTTCACCCGGTCGCCCACCCCCGGCACCGAGGAACGATTGGTCACCGGCCGCGCGAAACTGGCCTGGACATTGAAGCGCTCGTCCCAGCCAAACTTGAACAGCAGGCCAGCGCCGGCAAAATGGGCCCAGCTGTCGCTCACGCCGGATTCAAAACTGTTCTGGATACCATAGGCACCATCAATGAACAGTGCAGTCTGCCAGACATCGTTGAAGCGGTACCCCCAGGGCAGCTCGACATTCCAGCCGGATGGCATCGGCAGATACCACTCCGCGGCAAGAAACGCGCCGCTGTCGACGGAGAAATCGCTGACAGAAAACGCTCGCACCGTTTGCGCGCCACCCAGGGACATCTGCTCGAAGGCTGGCAGTGCACTGTTACTGTGGATCATGCGGCTGCGCAGCAGCAGGCGCGTCTCGTAATCCGTCCACGGCAGGTTGAGAAACATCAGGCTGGCGGTATCGAGGGCAATCCTGTAATAGCGGTCATCCCGGCCCGGTGCGACGTCGCTGACGAAGTCACCATACTGAAGACTCAGCACACCGAGATGAATCATGCGCAGGCGCTCGCTGAGCACATCCCCGCTGATACTGAATTCCGCGGCGCGCACGTGCTCTTCCGGGTAGGGCAGGCTGACGGCCGCATCCATGCTGGATTTCTTGTCACTGAGATCCAGCCCCAGCGCCAGGTTTGACAGGCGCCCGCGCCGCAACTGGTGACGCACTCCGATCTCGGCGCTGCGATTGCTGCCGGATATATCCAGCAGCTGCAGCTCGGGGCTGCGATCATCCAGGCTGAAATCGTTGTAGTCATAGGAGAACTGCAAACGGGTCGCGGGGCCCGCAATGGGCAGGCTGTAGCGGATGACACCAAGGCGTGAATTGACCGGCGCGCGGGATTGCAGATAGCCGATGCTGAGCTCATCACCGATACCGGTCGGATTGAGCATGTCCAGGGTGAGGAAACCGCGCTCGTCACCGGTGAAGCGTGAGCCGTAATTGTCCCCGCGCAGGGTCATGCGCCAGCGCCGCTCATCACGCACCTGCAGATTGAGCCGGGTCTGGCCCGGCACATCCCCGGGGCTGAAGAAGCCGTAGACATCCAGGCCGGGATAATCGTTGAGCAGATACAGGGCCTGCTCAACGCTGCCTCCATGCACCGCCTCGCCCAGTTGCCCGTCGAGTACCGCGGCCAGGCGCCGTGGCTTGTAGCGCTGCGCCCCCTCGACGGTCACCTCACCGAGCTCGCCGCGCAGCACCGCCAGAGTCACCACGCCATCCCGCACCTCCTGCTCCGGGATATAAGCGCGCGCCAGAATCAGGCCACGCTCGCGATAGAAGCGGGTCACCTGGGCGGCAATGTCCTCCAGCTCACTGTAGGAGAGACCCCGTTCGCGTTTCTGCCGCTGCAGTGTGGCCACCAGGCTTTGCAGTGCATTGGCGTCCAGCGCCTCCGGCCGATCGAACCCGCCCAGCGCCTCCAGCCTGGCACCCAGTTCCTCCAGCTCCGACTGGGTAAACCCGCCACTCACGACCTCGTCCTCACGGGCGTAACGGCGACGCAGAGACTCCGTCAGCTCACGCACGGCGGCGGCATCGATGCCGTAGCGCGGGTACTCGGGCAGGCTCTCGAACTCGATGGCCCGCACCGGGATGCGGATGTCCTGCACGCGCTCAACCACGGCGGGAATGGTCTGGCTCGGCAGTGGCGCGGCACCGGTCCGCTCCCGGTAACGCTCTTCCAGAGCGGGATCCGGGCGCGGCAGGTCCGCTCCGGCCAGAGCGGGAGCCGCCGGCAACTGAGCCGCCAGGGCGGCGACGACACAAGCCCCCAGGATCCGGCACCGTGCCGGCACGAGGCTCATTGTTCATCTCCTCGCGCCAGCAGGGGACGCATCACCCGGAGCCCGGTCAGTTCATCGGCGCTGCCATCATGCGCGCGCAGCTGTTCCGGGGTACAGCGATCGAGGGGGTCGCTGTGATGCCCCCCCGCGGCGGCCAGCCGCCCCCGGTCGAGGAC
>JBJHBY010000202.1:0-6591 GCA_050485745.1 Gammaproteobacteria bacterium
GTCCCTGGGTACGTCGTGAGGACTTCCGCGGTGTATCGGGTGCAGGTGATCGCTTCGTGAGTGGTTGTCCAGAGAGATCGACCGCCGGAGGTCGCTTCGTGAGCGGTTCCGCAGAGAGTCGACCGCTGGTGGTGACGCTGGGTTACGCGGCGTAGCCGCTAACCCAGCCTACGTGTCTCGCGCCGCTTTACAACTCCCGGGCGAGCAGCCAGATGGCGAGGTCACGACGCTCGCTGTCGCTCATCGGAAACGCCGGCATGGGGGCGGTGGGGCGGGCCAGGAAGGCGGCCAGGCTGTCGATGTCATGGCGTGCGGCCAGATCCTCGATCGGGTACTGGCGCCGCATCGAGCGGGCTCCGGGCTGGTGACAGCCAGCACAGGACCAGCGCGCCCACAGTGCGGCACCACGCTCGCGGGCTGACTCCAGTTCACCGGAATCAAGCTCCCGCAGCCGCTCGGCGGCACTGAGCCCCTGCGTCTCCGCCAACTCCGGCACCTCGCCCGACCCGGCGGCCACCCGGCCGGCATCACGGCTGTTCATCACTGCCTGGAACAGCACCACCACGGTCAAGACAACAGCAAGCAGCGTCAACAGCAGCCAGCGGGCCTGGGTGTTCATGGCTTGGGAATCCTTCTGAAAAAACGACCGGATCAGCGGCGTCAGGGCACCAGCAGTTTATCCGGTCCCGCCTTTGCACGATGTTATTGCCGGGTTAATACCTGCTACAGGAAGCTGGCCCGCCCGAGCCCCGGTGGCAATTTCGGGGCCGTCGCCTACACTTACTACTCGCCTGATTACGAAAGCAGTGGACATCAGCGGCATAACAGTATGACCAAAAAGATCTTTTTCGACCGGCGCTCGGGCATGGACCGGCGCTCAGGCAAGGAACAACGGGAGAATCCTCGCCTCGACCTGCCCCACCGCCAGCGCCGCAGCCAGCAGGACCGGCGCACGCCGCGCACGCTGGTGGAAGACTACTATGCCTTCCACGATGCCCATGAGTCCGCCCCGGAGCCGGGCCCGGAGACCCGCGCGCGACAGGCATCAAAAACGGACAGCCGCCAGGCTCCGGACAAGACCTGAGGGGGCTTCAGCCCCCACCCACCAGGCTCAGCATCACCCCCGCCGCGACCGCGGAACCGATCACACCGGCTACGTTCGGCCCCATGGCGTGCATCAGCAGGTAGTTGTTCGGGTTGGCCTCCAGACCCACCTTGTTTGCCACCCGTGCCGCCATCGGCACGGCGGAAACACCCGCGGCGCCGATCAGCGGGTTGATCGGCTCCCGGGTCAGGGCATTCATCAGCTTGGCCATCAGCACACCCGCGGCGGTGCCGATGCCAAAGGCGACGATACCCAGGCCGAGGATACCCAGGGTGCCCACGTCGAGGAACTTGTCCGCCACCAGCTTGGAGCCCACACCCAGGCCCAGAAAAATGGTGGTGATGTTGATCAGGGCGTTGCGGGCGGTGTCCGTCAGGCGGTCGACAACGCCGCATTCCTTCATCAGGTTACCGAAGCAGAACATCCCCAGCAGCGGCGCGGCGGTCGGCAACAGCAAGGCCACCAGCATCAGCAGGAGCAGCGGAAACAGGATCTTCTCGGTCTTCGACACCGGACGCAGCTGGGTCATGACGATGGCGCGCTCGCGTTCGCTGGTCAGCACACGCATGATCGGCGGCTGGATCAGCGGCACCAGGGCCATATAGGAATAGGCTGCCACGGCAATGGGACCCAACAGGTCGGGGGCAAGGATACTGGACACGTAAATGGCGGTGGGGCCATCAGCCCCGCCGATGATGCCGATGGCGGCCGCCTCCTGGATACTGAAGTCAAGCACGCCAGCCATGGTCAGCAACAGGGCACCCAGCACCGTGGCAAAAATGCCGAACTGGGCCGCGGCGCCCAGGAACAAGGTCTTGGGGTTGGCCAGCATGGGACCGAAGTCGGTCATCGCGCCGACCCCCATGAAGATCACCAGAGGGGCGATGCCGGTGGCGATGGCCACGTTGTAGAAGGTATAGAGCACGCCGTCGCTGTAGCCTGCATCCGCCACGACCTGCAGCGCTGCGACCCGGGTTGCCTGGTCGGCGTGGTCAAAGGCCCACTGCAGAGCCTTTACGCCACCGTCCCAGTCCATCACCTGCAGCGCCCCGGCCAGCTGCGTGAGCACCTCGGGGCGGGCCACCGCCAGCGCCGTGTCCAGCGAGGAGTAGGCCAGGTAACCGCCGGGAATATTGGCGAGGATCCCGCCAAAGCCGATGGGCACCAGCAACAGGGGTTCAAAATTGCGCTTGATGGCGAGGAACAGCAGGCCGAGACAGATCGCCAGCATGAAGGCCTCGCCCGGGCCGAGCTGGGCCAGGCCGGAATCCCGCCACAGGGTCCAGAGCTTTTCCATGACAGCAGCCTCAGGCGATGGTGATCAGGGGGTCGCCCAGGGCGACGGCATCGCCCTCGCGCACACTGACGGACCCTACGGTACCGGGGGCGGGCGCCCGCACCTCGGTTTCCATTTTCATCGCCTCCAGAATGATGATCACATCACCCTGCTGCACGGGGTCACCGGGCTTCACCTTGACCTTGAAAATATTGCCCGCGAGCGGCGCCGCCACCACCTCGCCACCAGCGGCCGCGGCCGGAGCTGCCGCAGGCGACGGCGCGGCGGACTGGCCCGACGCCTGGGCGATGGCGCTGATGTCGCCACCCTCCTCGACCTGCACCACATAGGACTGCCCGGATACGGTCACGGTGTACACCGCCGGCCCGGACTCAGCCGCGGTGCGGGGCTTCTCCACCGCCGCGGGCGCGGCCTGCTCGGTGCCCGGCGCCGGCTCGAAGGCATCGGGGTTGCCGCGGTTCTGCAGGAACTTCAGCCCGATCTGCGGGAACAGGGCGTAGGTGAGCACATCATCGATCTCACGCTCCCCGCCCTCGAGGCGGATGCCCTTGTCCTTTGACTGCTGGCGCAATTCCGCACTGAGCTTGTCCAGCTCATCGTCGATCAGATCGGCGGGACGGCAGGTGACCGGCTCGGCGCCGTCGAGGACCCGGGCCTGCAGTTCGGCGTTGACCGGCGCCGGGGTAGCCCCGTACTCGCCCTTGAGCACACCGGCGGTCTCCTTGGAGATCGACTTGTAGCGCTCACCGGTGAGCACGTTCAGTACCGCCTGGCTGCCGACGATCTGTGAAGTCGGGGTCACCAGGGGAATAAACCCGAGATCCTCGCGTACCCGGGGAATCTCCCGCAGCACTTCATCCAGGCGGTCACTGGCCCCCTGCTCGCGCAGCTGGCTCTCCATGTTGGTGAGCATGCCACCGGGCACCTGGGCCACCAGGATGCGAGAGTCGACACCGCGCAGCGAACCCTCGAACTTCGCGTACTTCTTGCGCACCTCGCGGAAGTAGGCCGCGATCTCCTCCAGCAGATTGAGGTCGAGGCCGGTGTCGCGATCCGTGCCCTGCAGGATCGCCACCACGGACTCGGTGGGCGAATGACCATAGGTCATGCTCATCGAGGAAATCGCCGTATCGACATTGTCGATGCCCGCTTCCACCGCCTTGAGAATGGTGGCGGTGGACAGCCCGGTGGTGGCGTGGCACTGCATGTGCACCGGAATGGACAGGGTCCGCTTCAGGCGGCTGACCAGCTCAAAGGCCACGTAGGGCGTCAGCAGGCCGGCCATGTCCTTGATGCAGATGGAGTCCGCACCCATGCCCTCGATGGTGCGCGCCAGCTCGACCCACATATCGACGGTGTGCACCGGGCTGACGGTATAGGAAATGGTGCCCTGGGCGTGGCGCTCCTGCTTGCGCACGGCGCGGATTGCCGTCTCCAGGTTGCGTGGGTCGTTCATCGCATCGAACACCCGGAACACGTCCACGCCGTTGACTGCGGCGCGCTCCACGAACTTCTCCACCACGTCGTCGGCGTAGTGGCGATAGCCCAGGATGTTCTGCCCGCGAAACAGCATCTGCTGCGGGGTGTTGGGCATGGCCGCCTTCAGCTCGCGGATGCGCTCCCAGGGGTCCTCGCCGAGATAACGGATGCAGGCGTCAAAAGTGGCCCCTCCCCAGGATTCCAGTGACCAGAAGCCAACCTGGTCCAGCTTGCCGGCAATCGGCAGCATGTCGTCCAGGCGCATGCGCGTGGCGAACAGGGATTGATGGGCATCACGCAGCACGACATCGGTGATGCCGAGAGGTTTCTTCTGATCACTCATGGGTAAGAGCCTTGTGCAGATCGACGCAGGGTTGACGGTCGTGCACCGGTCGCTACTTTTGGCGCGAGCGGTGCTGGTGAATGGCCGCGGTGATCACGGCGGTGAGATCGGCGTCCCGGGCGGGCGGGACCACGGGGGCGGCACCGGGCAGTACCGGCGGCGCCACCCCGGCCGGCGCCAGGCGCCGCACCAGGAAGGACATCAGGGTGGCCGAGGCCACCAGCAGGGTCAGGAACACAAACACCGTCCCCATGCCAAACAGCATCAGGGCGATACCCTGTTCAAGGATCGGTGCCGGCTCCATCGTCTGCGCTCTTCCTTTCGAAGGACAACTGACCGTTCAAAGGATAGCTGAACAGCCTGTCAGGGACATTGCGAGGCGCCACTCTAGCGGCATTTGCCGGGGCTGGCAACACGCCGCAGGAAGTGTAAAAAAACTACAAGCAATTGCTTTGCAAGGTTTTTTCCGACTCAGTCGTTGCTGATCACGATCTCCGGCATGGCCACACCGCCCTCCGCGCCAAGGCGGGCCAGGCCCGCCGCGAGACGCCGGGCAATGCCGCCATAGATGGCCGCCACCTCACCCTCGGGCTCCGCCACCACCGAGGGGCGGCCGCCATCGACCTGCTCGCGGATACTGCGGGACAGGGGCAACGAGCCGAGCAGCTCAACCCCGTAGTCGGCGGCAATTGTGGCCCCGCCACCCTCGCCGAACAGGTGCTCCGCATGGCCGCAGTTCGAGCAGATGTGGACCGCCATGTTCTCGACGATGCCCAGTACCGGCACCGACACCTTGCTGAACATCTCGATACCCTTGCGGGCGTCGAGCAGGGCAATATCCTGGGGCGTGGTGACGATCACCGCCCCCGCCACCGGGACCTTCTGCGACAGGGTCAGCTGGATATCACCGGTGCCCGGTGGCAGGTCGATCACCAGGTAATCGAGGTCTTCCCAGGCCGTCTGGTTCAGCAGTTGCTCCAGTGCACCGCTGACCATCGGCCCGCGCCAGACCATGGGGGTCTTTTCCGTCACCAGGTAGCCGATGGACATGGTCTGCAGGCCGTGCGCGGGTACCGGTTCCAGCATGCGCGCGCCGCGCTGGCTGGGACGCTGTCCCTCGGGGATGCCCAGCATCATCGGCTGGCTGGGCCCATAGATGTCGGCATCCAGCAGGCCGACACGTGCCCCCTCGCGCTGCAGCGCCAGGGCCAGGTTGACCGCCGTGGTGGATTTGCCGACACCGCCCTTGCCCGAGGCCACGGCAATGATATTGCGCACCTGCTGCAGGTTCGGCAGCCCCTGCGCCACCGGGTGCGCCTGCACCGCCCAGTCGATCACCACCGCGGCGGACGCCACGCCGGGCACTTCCTGCAGCAGAGCCTCGAGATCGGCCGCCATCGCATCGCGCACCGTCGCCGCCGGATAGCCCAGACGCAGGGCGACACGCACCCGGTCACCCTCGACATCCAGTGCCGCCAGGCTGCCATCGCTGATCGGGTCGCGGCCGGTATGGGGGTCGGTGTAGCGGCGCAGGGCCTGTTCCAGTGCCTGGCGGGATACGTCGGTCATGGAGTCCTCGGGGTCAGTGGTGGCGGGCCGGCCGCTGGCGGGCACGGTCAATTCCCAGTAATCTGGTCAAGTATATCGAAAGCCCGCATCGAACCGAAAGCCGCAAGGCAGCGGCACACGCGTCACCCGCGCGCGGGCGACACATGATACGGCGGGTCGGGAAGATGAAAAACCGGGGGCAAATCGCTTATAGTGTGCGCCCTTCCGGCGCCCCGCGGGGCAGCACCGGACGCAGCCCCGGGGTGGCGACCATTCCGTGCCGGGGCCACGCAAGCTGCCAGACAAGCAAGGATCGACATGCCACGCAAACTGCTGGTCACCAGTGCCCTGCCCTACGCCAACGGCGCCATCCATCTCGGCCACCTGGTGGAGTACATCCAGACCGACATCTGGGTGCGCTTCCAGCGCATGCGCGGCCACGAGGTGCATTACGTCGGCGCGGAAGACCAGCACGGCACGCCGATCATGCTGCGCGCCGAGAAAGAAGGCATTAGCCCGCGCGAGCTGGTTGACCGGGTCCTGCACGAGCACGCCCGGGATTTCTTCGGCGGCCTCGACGCCCAGGCGGCATGGCTGGACAGCGCCCCGGACGCACCGCTGCAGCGCGATGAATCACGGCTGGGCGGCTTCCATGTCAGCTTCGACCACTATTACCAGACCGACGCCGAAGAGAACCGGCACTTCTGCGAGATCATCTATCAGCGCCTGGAGCGCGAGGATCTGATCGCGCGCCGCGACGTGGAGCAATTTTACGACCCGATCAAGCAGATGTTCCTGCCGGATCGCTTCATCCTGCAT
>JBJHBY010000203.1:0-2128 GCA_050485745.1 Gammaproteobacteria bacterium
CGACGGTGCAGGCCACCCCGGCGCCCGCGAGATCCGAGCGCACCTTCCGCTGCACACCCGCCGAGAGCGCGATCTCCAGGTGGTCGAACCCCTGCTCCTCGCGCCACTGCTGGCCCCGCTCATCGCCTTGGCCATGGGTGTGCTGCGCCAGGACGGGCGCCTCAGCGTCGAGGCCGGTACGACCCTGCTGATGGGTATCGGCCTGGCTCTCGGCTGCTCCATCCTGCTCACCCTGATCACCCCCCTGCGCGACGTGAACAGCGAAATTGCCGCGCGTCTCAGCCCGACACTGCTGGACCTTGCCGTCGCGGTGATCTCAGGCATCGCCGGCGCCTACGCCCACGCCCGGGCGGAGGTCGCACGCAGCCTGGCGGGTGTTGCCATCGCCGTGGCCCTGGTGCCACCCCTGGCAGTGACCGGCATCGGCATCGGCTGGGGGGACTGGTCGGTATTCTATGGCGCCGGGCTGCTCTTCCTGACCAACCTGGGGGGCATGGTCCTGGCCGCGGCCCTGACCGTTCTGGGCCTCGGTTTCAGTCCGTTCCACCTCGCCCGCCGTGGCCTGCTGACCTCGACCGTGCTGGTGGTGCTGATCAGCGTTCCCCTGGCACTGGGCTTTGTGCATATGGTCGAGGAGCGGCGCACAGTGCAGCGCCTGGAGGGTTGGCAGAGCGGCGACATCGTGCTGCGCGAGGTCATGGTACGCCGCGGCGAGCCACTGCTGGTTTCCGCCCGCCTGCTGACCCGGGATGCGATCGACAACGAGACCCTCGATCGCGTGCAGCGCGACCTCGAGCGCCACCTGCAGCGCCGCATCGCCCTGGAGGCCACTGTGGTGCTGCAGCGCTGATACGGGTCAGGCCACCACGAAGCCGGCACCGGTGATCAGTGGCAGGTCCGCATAGGTGCGGATACCCGCCGGGGCCTTGCAGACCGCGGGTATCGCGTTGATTGCCGGCAATGCGGTGGTAATCAGGTTCATCTGCATGGCGTCGACGGGGTCGGCCGCGACCTCGCCATCGGGCATGGAGTGCTTCAGGGTGAAATCGATGTTGGGGCGCCCCTTCACCTGCACCACATAGCCCTGGGTCAGTGGATAGTCGGGCTCGACCCGGTCGCCCATCTTCCAGCGGTAATTCAGCTCCACCACCGGGCGACCGTTGAGCACCCCCTTCCAGCCGGCATTCACCCCCGCCACACAGCCCCGGGCGATCTGCATGAAACCGAAATCGCAGTCCGCCACCGCCGCGGAGAACCGCGCCTCGAAGCGAATCTCGTCGAAGCGCAGCCGCAGGGCCTCGGCCGCGAGGTGAATCCCGTCGGAGAACACCATCGACCCCTGCCGCAGCACATCCTCCAGCCCGGGGGTATCCACCGGCTTGCCGAAACCACAGCTCTCCCAGGTTTCGGCGGAGGCATAGCCGGTGCAGTCCACAGACTCAAGCACGGACACCCGCTCGATGCGGTCACACAGCCCAGCGGCGACCAGGCTGATCAGGCTGGTGAAGCCAGGGTGGATGCCGCTGCCAAAGATCGAGCTGTTGCCCTTCCTGCAGGCCTCCTGGATCCGCGCCCGGTTCGCCTCGCCCAGGGCGTGACCGGTGACGAAGGCGGAGGTGGTGACGACATTGATACCGCGTTCCAGAATCATGCAGAAGTCGTCGACATTCGCCCACAAGCCGTTGTAACTGACGCAGTCCGGTGCCAGGGCCAGCAGTGCGTCCGCATCCCGCGTCGCCTTCACGCCAATCGGCCCGATTCCGGCGAGCACCCCGGCATCCTGCCCGTCCTTGTCCGGTGCACGCACATGGCAGCCCACCAGTTGCAGATGGGGGTTGTTGTGAATGGCGATGATCGCACGCCGCCCGACATTGCCTGCGTTCCACTGCACCACACGATAGGTCATCGCCCTGCCCCCGCTGATTCGAGTTCCATCCGGGCACCCCCGGAGCCACTGAGCGGGAGCATAACATTGCAGCAGCGATGTTTTACTGCCCGCCCGGTTGACAGGGCAGACCACTCCCCTGGATCCACTATGGAAACTGCCTGGAAGCCATGGCCGTCAGCCCCGTCCATACCCTGACCTCGACCACGGGAACGGCGGTAGGCAGCCTGGAGACGAGCGGGT
>JBJHBY010000203.1:2138-6534 GCA_050485745.1 Gammaproteobacteria bacterium
CGGGTATAGTGGCCGTAAATCCGCACAATGGCAGTCATCGAAAGAGCAGCAAGATCCATGGGGAACCGGTTATCGAAGATCTATACCCGCACGGGTGACGACGGCACGACAGGGCTGGGGGATGGCTCACGCGTGCCCAAGGATCACCTGCGCATGGAAGCCATCGGCAGCGTCGACGAACTCAACAGCCTGATCGGGCTGTTGATCACCGAGCTCAACGCCGGGGAGCCCCTGCGCGAACTCTTCACCGCGATCCAGCACGACCTGTTCGACCTGGGCGGGGAACTGTCCATTCCCGGTTATACCATCGTCGAGGAAGCTCGCATCGAGGCCCTGGAAGCCGAACTGGATGCACTCAACGAGGAACTGCCAGCGCTGAAGAATTTCATCCTTCCCGGTGGCAGCCGCGCCGCGGCCCTCTGCCACCTGGCCCGCGCCGTCTGCCGCCGTGCCGAACGCTGCCTGGTCAGCCTCGGCCGCGAGGAAACCCTCAACGCGGTGGGCCGCCACTACCTCAACCGCCTCTCCGACCTGCTTTTCGTCAGCGCCCGCACCCTGGCTCGCCGCGACGGCGGCGACGAGGTGCTCTGGCAGCAGAGGAAGTAAGACTTCTTTGCACATTGGCGATGACAACACATCAGAGCCGTTCAGTCTCACCTGGAGAAAGCCTGCCGCCGCTGACCTGACAAGGGCAATGATGAAATCAATGCGGGAAATCAGGGAACCTCTGACCAAACGCTCCCCGGAACCGGAGGACAGGCTGTGACCGCGTATCTGCAGCGCTATCTGAATATCCGTCGCGAGGAAATCGCGCCGGTTCTTCTCGCGGCATTCTATTTTTTCTGCATTCTCACTGCGTTGATGGTGCTGAGACCCACCCGGGATGCGCTTGGCATGGAACGTGGTATCGACGCCCTGCGCTGGTTGTTCATGGTCACACTCCTCGTCACCCTGTTCGTCAACCCACTGTTCGGGATGCTGGTCAGCCGCTACCGCAGGCTGGTTTTCATCTCGGCGACCCATGTGTTTTTCATCGTCAACCTGCTGCTGTTCACTGCACTGCTGCTGTTCGCACCACAGGCCGTCGGCGAAACCACAGGGATGGTCTTCTATGTCTGGATGAGCGTCTTCAACCTGTTCATTACCATGGTGTTCTGGGCCTTGATGGCCGACCGCTTTTCATTCGAGCAGAGCAAGCGCATTTTCGGTGTCATTGCCGTCGGGGGAACGCTGGGTGCAATGACCGGATCCTCCCTGACCTGGCAGATGGCGGAGCTGCTGGGCGCCCCGATGATGCTCGTCGTCGCCTGCCTGTTTCTGCTGCTCGCGACCGGAGCGGCGTGGAGTGTGGCTGCGCTGCAGCCTGAACACCGGGATCCGACCACTGCGCCTGACCCGGATGCTCCCCCGGCCGTCAGTGAAAGCACGGTCATCGGTGGAAACGCGTGGGAGGGCCTCCGGGCGGTGTTTCGCTCACCGTACCTGCTCGGGTTGGCGGGTTACATTCTGATCCTGGCGATCGTGGTGACGTTTATCTACTTCACTCGCCTGCAACTGGTCGCCGCCCTCGGCGACAACGTGGACATGCGCGCCGGCGTCTTTGCGCAGATCGACCTGGCCACACAGGCCGCGACGCTGCTGATGCAGGTCCTCGTGGCCGGTCACCTGATGAAGCGGATCGGAGTGCCGTTCACCCTTGCACTGCTGCCAATCACCGCGGCCCTGGGCTTTATCGGGCTCGCCATCGCAACCTCCCTGGTGGTCCTGGTGATCTTCGAGGCCACTTTCCGCGCGGTGCAGCGCGGTCTGGTACGCCCCGCACGGGAAACGCTGTGGACCGTGGTCAGTCGCGAGGAAAAATACAAGGCCAAGGCCTTCATCGATACGTTCATCTATCGAGGTGGAGATGCGGTCGGGGCACAAACCGAGGGAATTCTGGGCCGGCTCGGGATGGGGCTGGCCGCCCTGGCCAGTGTCGTCGTTCCACTTGCCGTGCTGTGGGCGGCGCTGGGCATATGGCTGGGGCGGCGCCAGCGGCGGATTGTGCTGGAACAGGCCGGGAGCTCAGGAGACAGCCTGCCGGGCTCAAGTCAGGGGCCGTGAGAGACCTGTGCCGCCGACGGGCGCTGCCCGGTCGCGAGGTTGAGGCCCCGGCATTGAGTCAGGAACTCATGCGATAATTGGCAGAACCGTTAAACAAAGGGCAGTATTTTGCGCAGAAGAAACGCCTGGCTGGTCGCGGCCAGCATCGTCATACTGCTGGCCATAGTGCTGGCGCTGACACTCCTGAGACCCGAGCCCAAGACCCCCGAAGCGTTCATCGAGGCGAGCAGAGTCCCCATGCAGCGCTTGACCCCTGTGGACAGTGCGCAGCTCAGTGGATACTTCGAGGCGTTCAATTACGATTGGCCGCCCTCGGACCGAGTACCTGCCATCGCGGTACACTCGCTGCCCACTGACTTTGGCCAGCTGGACACCGAAGAGCGACGCAGCCTTTTTTTGCGCAGTCTGCTGCCGCTGGTCCTCGCGGAAAACCACCAGTTACTTCGCCTGCGCAAACGCGTCCTGGAAATCGATCAACAGAGCGGCGAACTCAACAGACAGGACCACGAGCTCCTCAGCGAGTTATTCGAGCGTTACCGCATAGTCGGTGAGCCCGGAGAAAGCGAAGCACGGCAGCGGCTGCTGCGGCGACTGGATGCTGTGCCGCCTGAGCTGGCGCTTGCCCAGGCGGCCAATGAAAGCGGCTGGGGCACCTCGCGCTTTACCCGGGAAGCAAACAACCTGTTTGGCGAATGGACCTGGGACCCTGACGCGGGGCTCAAGCCCCGCCAGCGCCGTGCCGGCGCAACCCACTTTGTACGCGTATTCCCGGACCTGGAGAGTTCGGTACGCACCTACATCCTGAATCTCAATGTGGGTCATGCCTACGGGGACTTCCGCAGCGAGCGCGAACGCATGCGCAATCAGGACGAACCGCTCGACGGCCTGACACTGGCCGGCACCCTTGAGCGCTACTCGGAGCGCGGGCTCGACTACATCGACGAGATCCGCGCGATGATACGCTTCAACAATCTGCACCAGGTCAACAGTGCGGAGCTGGCTTTGGCGGAGTGATATCGCTCAGCGCCGGTCCTTGAGCCAGAGCTGGCTGAACCAGAAGAAACGCCCGTCCGGCCCCGGTGCGGTACAGTTGTAACGGCTGCGCCCAGCCGGCATGCTTCCTTCGGCCCGCACCTCAACCTCCCGCCGCTCGCGATCCAGCCATGCTATGCGGGTACCGTGACGCCCGGCAAAACAGTTGAACTGGTCGAGATTCGCTGCCGTCTCATCGAATCGCAACCGCAGCAGGGGTGGATTCTCCCTATCCACTGCTGTTGGATCACGGGGCTCCACCTCAAGAGTGGGAAAGGGCCGACTTCTTACCCGTTGACGGAAATCCGCCATATCGCCATAGGCCTCCGCCATGGCGAAGCGCGGCAGGGCCAGGAGATCGGAGTAATGGCCGACCGGCCCGGAGTGTTGGCCAAAGGCAACAAAGCCCAACTCCTTGACCAGCTGACGCAGCGCCTCGTCATACTCTCCATAGGGGTAGGCGAACAATGCGGGCTGATCCGGCACCGCCTCCCCCAGTTCCTCGCGCAGGCGGCGCTCGGCCTGCTCGATATCCTCGCGCACGCGCGCGCGCCACCGGGACTCGCTTTCCTCCTCCTTGCGCGTTACCAGGAAATCATGGGTCGCTGAATGGTTGGCAAAGGTCGCCCCGGTTTCCGCCATTCTGCGCATCTGCTCCCAGGTCATGTAGTCGCCCGAGCGCTGGTCGTGGGCATCGCTATTGGCAAACACCGTGTAGGGCCAGCCGCGCTCGCGCAGCCGGGGGAACGCCTCCTCGTAGACCGACCTGTAGGCGTCATCGATGGTGATGGCAACGACTCGATCCGGGAAGGCCCTGCCCGCCTGCAGATACTGTACAACCCGCTCCAGAGGCCAGACCCGGTAGTCTTCCCGTGCCAGATAGTCCAGGTGCTGCTCGAATTGCGAGAGGCGAATATTCGTGGATGGATACTGATCCTCACCAAAGCGGTGATACATCAGCACAACCGCGCCACTGCGCTCGTGATCTGCCTGCGGCGACGGTTCAACGACCGCTGTCTCCTGCTGCTCACCACAGGCAGCCAGTGCGATAAATGCCAGAAACAGGCCCAGCCAGCGGCGCAATGGAAACATAGTCTGCTTCTCCCGATTCCCTTGATACAGAGGTATGACGATAACAGATTGTGGTGGGTGTTGTAGGACGGGGACAGCAGATCACCACGTCCAAAAACAAAACCCCCAGCAGGATCACCTGCTGGGGGTTTTCTTTTTAGATGCCTGGCGATGACCTACTCTCACATGG
>JBJHBY010000204.1:0-6530 GCA_050485745.1 Gammaproteobacteria bacterium
CCCGGCGCGAAGGGGCAGCCGCCGCGGCCGCCGATGGAACCATCCAGCCGGCGCACGCCGGCCTCCAGAGCGGCATAGGCATTGGCCACGCCGAAGCCCCGGGTATCGTGAAAGTGGCAGGCCATGCGATCGGCGCCAAAGGCCCGCACCGCCTGCTTCACCAGCAACGCCACCGCACCGGGGTCGGCGGCGCCGATGGTGTCGGCCAGGGGCACGGCCGCCGCACCCGCCGCGAGGAAGCGTTCGCACAGCTCGAGCACGCGCTGCGGTGGCACCGCGCCTTCGTAGGGGCAGACCCAGGCCGTCGCGATATAGGGCAGAACCTCGACCCCGTCCTCGCGACCGCGGGCGATCACCGCCAGGGCCTCTGCCTCGGCCTCGGCGAGAGTCATTCGGATATTGCTGCGGTTCATGGCATCGGTCGCGGCGATGGCCATGTTGACGCGGCGGATGCCCAGGGCCCGGGCCTGTTCGTAGCCGCGGCGGTTAGGCACAAAGGCGGAAAAGCACACCCCGCTTGCCGGCAGCCCGGCCACCACATCCCCGGTGCCCGCCATCGCCGGCACCGCTTTCGGCGACACGAAGCTGCCCACCTCCACCGCCGGCAGGCCGGCATTCACCAACGCCTGCACCAGCTGCAGGCGCGCCTGCGGGCTCAACTGCCGCGGCTGGTTCTGCAGGCCATCCCGCGGGCCGACATCGGTGATGATCACGTGCTCGCTCATGGCTTGTTCCTCAGGGCACCTCAGCTCGAGGCCGACAGGGCCAGCATCAGCAGTGCAAAGGCCGCCACCCAGCTGCCCGCCACGCGCAGGGCCACCGGCAACCAGCCCCAGGGCAGCGCCAGCAGGCGATCCCCCAGATACAGCAGCCAGGAGAGCAACAGAAAAGCCCCCAGGGCCGCACCGGGCAGGTACAGATGCGCCGCCAGTTCGGGCATGGCCTCGAGCTCCTGCGCGTTCACCGCGCCCAGGGCCAGGGCGGGCCACAGGGCCAGCGGCAGGAATATCGCTGCGGGTAAAGGCCGGTCCCAGGCCAGCAGCAGGCCGCACTGGGCCGCGGCCAGCAACAGCAGCACACCGGCATGGGGCAACTCCAGGCCCAGGGCCAACAGCACCGAGGCCGCGAACATTAACAGGGGCACACCCAGCAGCACCGGCGCCGCGCGCTGGATGCCCCGGCGCGCCGTCCAGAGACCCAGCGCCAGCAGCAGCAGCGCCTGGGCGGGATCGATAAAGGCGTGTGCCAGGCCATTGTAGAAATCGCCGGCACGCGGATTGAGGCTGTGCGCGGATACCGCTGGCGCCGCCAGCAGCAGGGCCGGCAGCAGGCCGGCCGCACGCAGCAACCCGGCGCGACGCGCCTTGCTGGAGAGGCTCACACCCAGCCTCAGGCCACCTGCTGGAACAGGTAGTACGCACCGCCCAGGGCGATCAGCACACCGCCGGCCTGCACCAGGGCACGCCCCGCGCGGAGATGGTTGAGCAGGCCAAAGGCAATGCCGATTGCATGCAGCAGGCCGGTGGCCAGAATAAAGCCCAGGGCATAGGTCGCAGGGTTGGCGGCCGCGGGCAGCTCCGTGCCATGGGCGTGACCGTGACACAGGGCGAAGACGGCCACCAGGGTCAGGGCCAGCCACAGGGGCGGGCGCGCCTGACCAGCGATCATCAGGCCCAGCACCAGGGCCGACAGGGCGATACCGACTTCCACCGCGGGCAGGGGCACCCCGGCCACGCCGAGCATGCCACCCAGGGCCATGACCAGAGGAAAGGCTACCGGCAGTTGCCAGATCGCCGGCTGCCGCAGGATTGCACCCCACAGCCCCACCGCGACCATGGCCAGCACGTGATCCAGCCCCAGGAAGGGGTGGGCGAAGCCGCTGACGAAGCCCTCCCCCATGCCGGAGATTTCATGGGCCAGCGCGGCGGGCGCGGCCCCCGACAACAGCAGGAACGCCAGGGGCAGTGAACAAGCGCGCAGAGACGGAAGCCGGATTCGGGTGGAGGACATCATAAACCTCGCATGACGGCGGTGAGGGCGAAAACGGAATGGTACCCGCGCTCAGCCCAGTGCGTCGATCGCTTCGAGCAGTTCCCGGGTGCGTGCCTGCATCAGCGCTGCATCACCGCGGCTCTCGACATTCAGGCGCAGCACGGGCTCGGTGTTGGAGCCGCGCAGATTGAAGCGCCACTGTCCCATGTCCATGCTCAGGCCATCGGTGCGGTCCACCGCCCCGGCTTCAGGGGCATAGCGCTGCTCGATCGCAGCCAGCACGGCCTTGACGTCCACCACCTTGCGGTTGATCTCGCCGCTGCAGGGGAAGGCGGCAACCCGCTCCGCCACCAGCTGCGACAGGGGCTTGCCGGTGACGGAAACCATCTGTGCCACCAGCAGCCAGGGGATCATGCCGCTGTCACAGTAGGCGAAGTCGCGAAAATAGTGGTGTGCGCTCATCTCGCCACCGTAGATGGCGTTTTCCTTGCGCATGCGCTCCTTGATGAAGGCGTGACCCGTCTTGCTCTGCACCGCCTCACCGCCGTGGGCGCTGACCATGTCGATGGTGTTCCACACCAGCCGCGGGTCGTGCACGATGCGCTCCCCCGGGCTCTGGCGCAGAAACGCCTCCGCCAGCAGGCCGACCAGATAGTAGCCCTCGACGAAGGCGCCGCTCTCGTCAAAAAAGAAGCAGCGATCGAAGTCACCATCCCAGGCAATGCCAAGGTCGGCGCCGTGCTCGCGCACCGCCGCGCTGGTGATCGCGCGATTTTCCTCCAGCAGCGGGTTCGGTACGCCGTTGGGAAACTCGCCATCCGGCTCGTGCTGCAGCTTGATGAAACGGAATGGCAAACGCCCCTCAAGGCGGTCGATGACCAGACCGGCACCACCGTTGCCGGCATTGACCACAATCTTCAAGGGCTTGAGCGTGGCGCTGTCGACATAGGACAGAAGGTGATCGACATAGGCCCCCGCACTGTCCATCGGCTGCAGGCTGCCGCGAACCGCGGCGGCCGGCTCGAAGTCGGCGGACTCCGCCAGTGCCTTGATGTCGAGCAGGCCACTGTCGCCGCTGATCGGCTGCGCGCCCTGGCGCACGAACTTCATGCCGTTGTAATCCTTCGGGTTGTGGCTGGCAGTCACAACAATGCCGCCGCCGACGCCGCTGTGGAAGGTGGCAAAGTAGATCTCCTCGGTGCCGCACAGACCGATGTCGTGAACCTCGACGCCGGCATCGCGCAGGCCATTCGCCAGCGCCAGCTTCAGGGCCTCGCTGGTGAGGCGGATGTCATGTCCCACCACCACGCTGCCCGGACGCACCACCTGGGCATAGGCGCGGCCAATGCGGTAGGCAATGTCTTCGTTCAGCTGGTCGGGCACACGGCCGCGGACGTCATAGGCCTTGAAGCAGTCGAGTGGGGTCATTGCGGGTTCCGTCATTGCAGGTTTCCGGTTGATATACGGGTCGGCGCGCGGCTGCTTATTCCTGCGGCTGGTAGACGTGCTGGTAGACGTAGTTGGTGGCCTCGACGAAACCGTCCACGGCGCCGCAGTCGAAGCGCCGCCCCTTGAACTTGTAGGCCATGACGCAGCCGTTCTGCGCCTGGGTCAGCAGCGCATCGGTGAGCTGCACCTCACCGTTCTTGCCGGGCGGGGTCTGGCGCAGGATGTCAAAGATATCCGGGGTGAGGATATAGCGCCCGATGATGGCGAGGTTCGAGGGCGCATCGGCCTGTTTCGGCTTCTCGACCATGTCATCGACGCGGTAGAGGCCATCCTTGAGGGCCTCGCCGGCGATCACCCCGTACTTCTCGACCTGGTCCATGGGCACTTCCTGAACGGCAACGATGCTGCAGCGGAACTGCTTGAACAGACGCACCATCTGCGCCAGTACGCCCTCGCCATCGTTGATGCAGAGGTCGTCAGAAAGCACTACGCCGAAGGGTTCGTTGCCAATCAGCACCTCGCCGGTGAGGATGGCATGGCCCAGGCCCTTCATCTCGCGCTGCCGGGTCATGGTGAAGGTGCCACGGTCGAGCACCTCGCGAATACTGGTCAGGTAGCGCTCCTTGCCGGTGCCCGCGATCTGGTGCTCCAGCTCGTAGCTGATGTCGAAATGGTCGGCGATGGAGCGCTTGCCGCGACCGGTGACGAAGGCGATCTCGTGCAGGTCGGCGGCAATGGCCTCCTCCACGCCGTACTGCACCAGCGGCTTGTTGACGATGGGCAGCATTTCCTTGGGCATCGACTTGGTCGCCGGCAGGAAGCGGGTACCGTAACCGGCCACGGGGAACAGACATTTCTTGATCATGGGCTCATCCTGAATCAGTTTATTCTGCGGGTGTCATCCCGGGCTGCGGCCGTAGACGTCCTCGAAACGCACGATGTCGTCCTCGCCCAGATAACTGCCGGTCTGCACCTCGATGATCTCAAGGGGAATGACACCGGGGTTGGCCAGGCGGTGGCGCGTACCCAGGGGAATATAGGTGGACTGGTCCTCGGCAAGAATGAACTCCTTGCCATCACAGGTGACCGTGGCGGTACCGCTGACCACAATCCAGTGCTCGGCGCGGTGGTGGTGCATCTGCAGGGACAGCTGCTGCCCCGGGTTGACCACGATGCGCTTCACCTGGAAGCGCTCCGCCATAACCAGGGATTCGTAGGAACCCCAGGGGCGGTACACCCGGGTGTGCACCGTGGCCTCGTCCCGGGCCAGGGCCTTGAGCTGGGTGACGATGGCCTTCACATCCTGAACCCGGTCGCGCTGGGCCACCAGCACGGCGTCTGCCGTCTCCACCACCACCAGGTCGTCAACGCCGACGGCGGCAACCAGGCGGGCCTCGGCGCGAATGTAACTGTTGTCGACATCCTCCAGCAGCACATCGCCGGAGATGGCATTGCCACGCGCGTCCTTGTCGTCCACCTCCCACAGGGTGGACCAGGAACCGACGTCGCTCCAGCCGCAGTCCAGTGACACCACCGCGCCGCGGCGGGTGTGCTCCATCACCGCGTAGTCGATCGAATCCGAAGGGCAGCGCGCAAAGGTCTCCGCATCCAGGCGCACGAAGTCGAGATCCTTCTGCGCCTTGAGAAAGGACTCCTCCAGACAGCCGGCCATCTCCGGTTGCAGCGCCTTGAGTTCATCCAGATAACTGCGCGCGCCGAGCAGGAACATGCCACTGTTCCACAGGTAGTCACCACTGGTGAGGTAAGTCTCCGCGGTGGCGCGATCCGGCTTTTCGACGAACTCGGCGATGCGGTACACACCGTCGTCGTCGCCCTCCGGGGCGTCGGTACGGCGGATGTAGCCGTAGCCGGTTTCCGGCGCCGCGGGCACGATGCCGAAGGTGACCAGTTCGCCGCGCTGCGCCGCGGGCAGGCCCTGACTCACCGCCGCGGCAAAATTGTTGGGATGCTTGATAACGTGATCCGCCGGCAGCACCAGCAGCGTGGCATCGGCATCGATCGCCAGCGCGGCGAGGGCCGCCACCGCCACCGCCGGCGCGGTGTTGCGCCCACAGGGCTCAAGCAGGATGGCCGCGGGATGAACCCCGGCTTCACGCAGTTGCTCCGCCACCATGAAGCGGTGTTCGTTGTTGCAGACGACGATCGGCGCGCCAATCTGCGGCAGGCCACGCACCCGGTCGAGGGTCTGCACCAGCAGGCTGGTGGTACCGGTCATCGGCAGGAACTGTTTCGGATAGAGCTCCCGGGACACGGGCCACAGGCGACTGCCCACGCCACCCGACAACAGAACGGGAATCAGCATCTGTTCATTTCTCCTGAGCGGGCATGGCACTGCGGCCGATACCCTCATAGTAAAAACCAAGCTCGCGCAGCTGCTCCGGGTCGTACTGGTTGCGACCATCGAAAATCACCGGCGAGCGCATCAGGTCCTGCATCGCCTCGAAGTCGGGCTGCCGGAAGCGCTTCCATTCCGTGACCAGCACCAGGGCATCCACCTCGCGCAGCGCGTCATACTGATAGCGCTCGAAACTCAGCAGCTCGCGGGCTTCCCATTCGGGCGGGAACATCGCCCGGGCGGTCTCCGTCGCCACCGGATCATAGGCCAGAACCCGGGCACCGGCCTCGATCAGCGCGCCGATCAGCGGGATCGACGAGGCCTCGCGCATGTCGTCGGTGCCAGGCTTGAAGGCCAGCCCCCAGACGCCGATGCGACGGCCCTTGAGCGCGCCGCCGAAGTGGCGCTGCAGCTTGTCGAACAGCACCTGCTTCTGGCGTGCATTGCGCAATTCCACCGCCTCGAGAATGGCGGGCTCGAAGTCCTGGGCATGGCTCATGTGGATCAGGGCGCGCACGTCCTTGGGAAAACAGGAGCCACCGTAACCCGCCCCGGGATAGATGAAGGCGTAGCCGATGCGCCGGTCGGAGCCTATCCCCTTGCGTACGTTCTCCACATCGACACCGAGTCGCTCGCACAGGTTGGAGATCTCGTTCATGAACGAGATACGCGTGGCCAGCAAGGCGTTGGCGGCGTACTTGGTCAGCTCCGCATCGCGCACCCCCATCACCAT
>JBJHBY010000205.1:0-6293 GCA_050485745.1 Gammaproteobacteria bacterium
GCGTAACCCAGCGTTCTCACCGTCATCTCATCGCGCACGAGGCGGGTTCCGCAGCCGCCCCGGGGCTTCGTGGGGTACGTTCCGGAAACGTCGGGCGGAGGTGGTACTCCGAAGGGATACTCCCGGAAGCGTCCGCCGTGGGGCTTCGTGGGGCGCTCCCGGAAAACGTCGGGCGTGGGTGGTGACGCTGGGTTACGCGGCTGCGCCGCTAACCCAGCCTACAGCACACCGTGCAGCAGCAACGCCTGGTAGCCCAGGAACATCAGTAGCAGCGCTACGCCCTCGGGCCGGGTGATACGGGCCGGGCCACGCCCCAGCCAGATGATCGCGAACAGTACGAAGGTCAGGCCCAGCATCACGGGCATGTCGCGATACAGCACCGCCGGCTCGATGATCGATGGTGCGAGCACACCGGGAATACCCATGACCCCCAGGGTATTGAACAGGTTGGAGCCCACCACATTGCCGACGGCCAGGTCTGCCTGCCCGCGCCGGGCCGCAACAATGCTCGCCGCCAGCTCCGGCAGGCTGGTGCCGATCGCCACGACGGTCAGCCCGATCACCAGTTCGCTGACCCCGAACTGCTGCGCCAGTCCCACGGCCCCCCAGACCAGCAGGCGGGCACTGAGCACCAGCAGCAGCAGGCCGAGAGCGGTCCACCCCAGGGCGCGGGCCAGGGAGCCCTCCGCGTGAATCGCGTGCTCACCGATGCCCTCACCGAGGCTGTCACCGCGCTCCGTACGCGCCTCCCACCAGGTAAAGCCGAGCAGGGCCAGCAGCAGCAACAGCAACACAGCCCCCTCCATGCGCCCCAGCACGCCATTCCACAGCAGGGCCAGCAGCAGCAGGCTGACCAGAATCAGGATGGGCATTTCCCGGCGTACCACACGGCTGTGCACGGCCACCGGCGCCAGCAGCGCGGCGGTGCCAAGAATCAGAGCGATATTGGCGATGTTGGAACCGATGGCATTGCCGACGGCAATACCCGGGTTGCCATCCAGCGCCGCTGAAGTGGAGACCAGCAACTCCGGCGCCGAGGTCCCAAAGCCGACGATCACCATGCCGATGACCAGCGGCTGCACCCCCAGGCGCGCCGCGGTTTCCGCCGCGCCATCGATGAAGCGGTCGGCACTCCAGACCAGCAGGGCAAGGCCGACGATCACGGCAAGGACGGGGAGCAACATAGGGACATTCCGGCGGATCAGACGGGCCGGGGAAGCTTAGCACGGATGGGCAGGGGCGAGACGCGAGACGAAAAAAAGCCGGGCGCGAGGCCCGGCTTCAGGGTTCGATGAGCCCGACGCGACGCGCCGGGCGGGTTCATCAGAACTGGTAGGTGGCTTCCAGGCCGTAGGTCCGCGGGTCGCCGTAGAAGCTCGACGTCCAGATACCAAACGGAATGGTGTTGATCCGGTATTCCTTGTCGGTCAGGTTCTTGCCCCAAAGGGAAACCTTCAGGGTCTGGCCCTCCGCCACCGGAATGTCCGCCAGGGTCAGGCGCGCATTCACCAGCTGGTAGGTGTTGATCTTCGAGGTCGCGTTCTGCGCGGGCTCGATGTAGGGGAAGTGCTCATCAACGAACTGGTAGTCGATGTAGCCGGTCAGCTCGCCCCATTCGCGGGTAAAGAAGGTGTATTCCGCGAAGGCGCTGGCGCTGTGACGCGGGGTGTAGGGGAAGTCCTTGTTATCGCGCTCGTCCAGCCCCGTACCGCTGTCGATGAACTCCCGGTACTGGGCGTCCAGGTACCCGTAGTTCAGCCCCAGTTGCAGGTTCGCGGAGGGCGCACCCACCACTTCCAGCTCGAAACCGCGTACCCGTGCCTTGCCCGCGTTCTCTACGATCGAGGGTGCGCCCGGCTCGGCAAGGAAGATGGACATCTGCATGTCCTTGGTATCATTCTGGAACACTGCGGCATTGATCTGCAGACGGTTATCCAGTAGGCGCGACTTGATACCGAACTCGACGGAACGGATCTCCTCTTCGTCATAGCCTCCCAGGAACTCTGTCAGAACCGTGGACTCGCCGTTGAAGCCACCGGACTTCCAGCCATATGCCACCTTGCCGTAGACATTGATGTTGTCGTTGACATCCCAGGCAGCAATAAATGTGGGAGAAAGGTTGGTGAACTTATCGTCCGCGTCAGCTTCGAAGGGGAAAATATTAGGGTTGTCGAGACTGTCGGTCTGGTTGTTCCGGTAGGCATCCTTTTCTTCACGGGTCCAGCGCAGGCCGGCGGTCAGGGTCAGCCGATCCTCCAGCACCGCAGCGGAAGGACGCCAGTCGATCTGACCGTATACCGCATAGGTCTTGTTATCGAACCCGTATGCATTATTGTCCGTCGCGCCAAAGAAGCTGATGGGGTTGAAAACATCCGCCTCCTCTTCAAAGTAATACAGGCCTACCACATAGTTGGTGCGCTCGGTGGTACCGGTCACCTGGATTTCATGGGAGGTCTGCTCGTAGTCGATATCCCGGGCGGAGCTGAACAGGTCCAGCGGGGTGCCATCAATGTCGATATCATCTGCCCAGTCCAGCTGGCGGGTGTTGCCCAAATATTTCAGGCTGACATCGCCCAGGAAACCGACATTGCCCAGGTCATAGTCCACCACCAGGGTGTGGGAGCGAGAACGGGAGAACTCGAACTGACTGCCATCGGAGCTGGTGCGGCTGCGATTTTCATTCTCGCCCGTCAGATATGCGCTGAGGTCACCAACCACATTGGGGTCAAAGAAAGTCAGCTGCTGCTTGACCGGTTTCTGGTCGATTTTGCTGTAGTCATAGGTGTAGCGCACGTCCAGGCGATCGTTGACCTCCCAGAGAGCGTCGAAACGGCCCACGCGGCGATCCATATTGCTGAGCTCGCTGCTGGAAGGCGGGTTGGCAAACGGATTGCCGGTGGTATCGGCAACGTTGTCATAGAAACCGTCACGCTTGCGCTCGGACAGGATGATCTTGGTGTTGAGGCGGCCGGCCTCGCCCATGTCCAGGGCAGGCAGATCAACGGCGGCGTAGCCGGTGCGCAGGTCGTAGTTGCCCAGGCCCACGGTAACGCGGCCACCGAACTCGCCGGTGGGGCGGCGGGTAATCAGGTTGACCGCGCCGCCGACGGTGTTCTTGCCGTACAGGGTGCCCTGCGGGCCGCGCAGGACCTCGACGCGCTCCAGCTCGGCCACGTCGAAGATGCCGCCGAGGTTCTTGCCGATGAACACGCCGTCCATATAGATACCGACGGTCGGCTCCCAGCTGATTGCCGGGTTGATGGTCACGGAACCGCGGATGGCAATGGTGGTGGCCGTGCTGTTGGAGGGCGACGGGGTCATCTTGACGTTCGGCACCATGACGCCGATGTCGTTGATGTCGGTGATGCCGCGCTGCTCAATGGCATTGCCGTCAAAGGCGGCAATGGCGATGGGCGTATCCTGCAGGGACTGCTCACGCTTCTGCGCAGTCACCACGATTTCTTCCAGGGCACCTGCACCCTGGGCATAGATGGCGCCGGACATGACCGTGGACGCAACCGCCACCGCCGCCGACAGGATCTTCACTTGACGCATCGGAGAACCTCCCCCATTGGGTTTGCTGTTCGTGCCGGTCGCGGCTTGTGTTCGCCGCGTGCGACACACTGATCTGAATTGAGCTGACAAATTAGTGTTAGATTGCCGTGTTACTCCATGATTCTGCGCGCTTTTCCATCGCGCTTCTCCATTAAGCCGCACAGATTAAATTGTAGACGACAAAAATACAAGTGCTGCTGCCAGGCAGGGGCAGGGGCCCACTCAGGCGTTCAGGTCGGGGATCAACTGGTTGCGCAGGTGTTCGATGCAGTCCTTGAGGTAGAGCTTGCGCTTCTTCAGGCGCTGCAGCTGCAACTGGTCCTTGTAGGGGAATGCCTGCAATTCCTCGATGCGCCGGTCCAGCTCCCGATGCTCGTCCTGCAGCTGCAGGAGCCGCGTCGAGAGGCAGGGCTGATCATCATCGCCGGTCATCGGGTCATATCCACGTCTGGCCCCGGTTGCAGGGGCGCGGCGACAGGGATTGTAGGCGGCGCCGCGACCCGGCGCCAGCCACTCCAGCCACTAGTGAAGACAACAATCGCGGAAGCGCAGGCCGCTGCCACACAGGCACTCGGCCTCGGCGGCAACGGGCTGCATGTGCCGGAACCAGTCCTCCGGCCCCCAGCGCCCCGGACCGCGGGACCAGAGGGCATGTACGGAGTGATAGGCGGAGAGCAGGCGTCGCAACTGCCGATAGCAGTCCTCATGCCCGAGGTCCTCCCCACCGGGATTTTCCCTGGCGCGCCAGATCAGCACGCGATCCCAGTCGGCCAGCATGGCCACCAGCTCCACGACCTCCTCGATCTGCACCCGCAGGCGCTCGTCTTCCAGACCCGCCAGGGCAAGCAGCCAGACGTTCTCCAGGTACTGGTGCCCCAACAGCAGGCCATCGCACCAGTCGGCCAACTCATCCCCGAGATCAGTCGCCGGGGCCTCGGCAAAGGGCAGGTGCAGTCCGTTGCTGGCCGCCGCACTGATGTGCTGCGACAGCTCCACCAGTAATTGGAAAAAGGTCGCAACCTCGGCCTGGTCCTCAAAGGGGGGTTCGTCCGCATCCCAGATCAGATCCAGCCACTCACTGGCGGGCACCACCTCGGGAGAGCAGGCCACGGCATACAGAAGGCCCTGGATCTGCCGGTAGTTCATGATCGGTTCGCGATGACCAAGGCGCCGCAGGTAGTGCAGCAGGGCCTTCTCGCGGGTTTTTTCGAAACGCAACATAACGGGCGCGATACGGGCTCTTGTCTTGACAGCCTGCCATGGTAACGCGTTGGGCCGCCGATTGCACCCGGCCCGGTGATCGGATCGGTCAATCAATATGCCAACCTGGGCCATTGTGGCCGAAGGCGGGCGCAGACATAATCGATCGCCCTGAAAGACTTCCAGACCGCAATCCTGCAGGAGGCGAACATGCGCAGCGCTCTGACCGAAAAACTGGGGATCGAGTACCCGATCTTCGCGTTCACCCACTGCCGCGACGTCGTCGTCGCCGTGAGCAAGGCCGGCGGCATCGGCGTGCTCGGCGCCGTGGGCTTTACCCCCGAGCAGCTGCGCGAAGAGCTGGACTGGATCGACGCGCACATCGGCGACCATATCTACGGCGTCGATGTGGTGATCCCGCAGAAGTACGAAGGCATGGGCAACCAGGATCCGGCAGAACTGGAAAAGGAGCTGTGGAAGCTGGTGCCGGAAGAGCACATCGCCTTCGCCAAAAACCTGCTGAGCAGCCACGGTGTGCCGGAGCTGCCGGAAACCGAAAAGGGCCCCGGCCTGCTGGGCTGGACCGAGGCCACCGCCACGCCGCTGCTGGAAGAAGCCCTGCGCCGCCCCAAGTGCCGCCTGATCGCCAACGCCCTGGGCACCCCGCCCGCGGACAAGATCAAGATGATTCAGGACAGCGGCCGTCTGGTCGGGGCCCTGTGTGGCAAGGTCAAGCAGGCGCTGGCCCACAAGGCCGCCGGGCTGGATTTCATTATCGCCCAGGGTGGCGAGGGCGGCGGTCACACCGGTGACGTCGGCTCCATGGTGCTGTGGCCGCAGATCATCGACGCCGTGGGCGACACCCCGGTACTCGCCGCGGGCGGCATCGGCAACGGCCGCCAGATGCTGGCCGCCATGGCCATGGGCGCCGCCGGTGTCTGGACCGGTTCCCTGTGGCTGACCGTCGAGGAGGCGCACGCCGAACCGGCGCAGAAAGAATCCCTGCTGAAGGCGACCAGCGAGGACACGGTGCGCTCGCGCTCCTGGACCGGCAAACCCTGCCGCATGCTGAAGAGCGACTGGACCGAAGCCTGGGAAGCCCCCGAGAACCCGAAGCCGCTGGGCATGCCCCTGCAGGGCCTGATCACCGCCGACGGTATCGCCCGCACCGCGCGCTACGCGGGCGTTGCCGACACCCAGAAGGTGGCCTTCAACCCGGTGGGCCAGGTGGTGGGGCAGATCAACGAGATCGAGTCTTCGCGCCAGGTGATCTTCCGCCTGATTACGGAATACGTCGACGCGCTTGATCACGTCAACAGTCTGATGCCGGAGGCCTGACGGGCTGGAGAGAGGGCTAGAGGGTGGGAAGCGGGATAGCCCTGCGATTCCCAGCCCCTTTGAGAGCGCCGAGAAGCGCAGCGTCACAGCCGAATCAGCGCGAGGACTGTCCGCGTCCCAAAAATCGCGCAGCGATTTTGGTCGGCTGGACTTAAAAAACAATGGGCGCAGCGCCGGCTGGGACGCGAGCATCGCAGGGG
>JBJHBY010000206.1:0-6273 GCA_050485745.1 Gammaproteobacteria bacterium
ATCGTGGCCCGGGATTGCCCACCGTCGCCGCGGAGCGAGTCACCGAGCCTTTCTTCACCACCAAACCCCAGGGCACCGGTCTGGGCCTGGCGGTGGTCGGGGCCGTGGCCCGGGCCCACGGTGGGGAGTTCAGTATCGAGCCCGCCCGGGGCGGTGGTGTTCGTGCCCGTCTGTGGCTGCCCCTGTGTGCCTCTGTGACCACGACCGAACCCGAGGAGATGTCCCCGTGACCGAGTCCACCCCACGGCCCCCGACCCGCGTTCTGGTGGTGGAGGACGACACTGATCTGCGCGAGGCCCTGTGCGACACCCTGGAGTTGGCAGGCAGCACCGTGCTGACCGCCGGTAATGGCCACGAGGCACTGGAGCTGCTCGGCCGTGAAGCGGTCGACCTGGTGGTGTCCGATGTCAATATGCCGGAGATGGACGGACTGGAGCTGTTGCAGGCCCTGCGTCGCCAGCAGCCGCAGCTGCCGGTCCTGCTGATCACGGCCTACGGCAGCATCAGTAAATCGGTGGAGGCCATGCGTTGTGGCGCGGTCGACTACCTGGTCAAACCGTTTCGCCCGCAACTGCTGGTCGAGGCGGTCTCGCGCTTTGCCGGTTTCGCCGGCGGCGATGTCGAGCAGCCCGTGGCCGAGGAGGTCTCCAGCCAGCGTCTGCTGGGCATGGCGCGTCGCGTTGCGGCCACCGATGCCACGGCCCTGCTGCTGGGGGAGAGCGGCACTGGCAAGGAGGTGCTGGCGCGTTATATCCACCAGCAATCCGCGCGCCGTCAGGGGCCCTTTGTGGCGATCAACTGCGCGGCGATTCCGGACAACATGCTGGAGGCGATGCTGTTTGGCCATGAAAAGGGCGCCTTTACCGGCGCCCACGCCAGCAGCCCCGGCAAGTTCGAGCAGGCCAACGGAGGTACCCTGCTGCTCGACGAGATCTCGGAAATGCCACTGGCGCTGCAGGCCAAGTTGCTGCGGGTGATCCAGGAGCGCGAGGTGGAGCGTCTGGGTGGACGCCGGGCCATCGCCCTGGATGTGCGCCTGATTGCCACCAGTAATCGCGACCTGCAGGCCGCGGTGCGTCGCGGTGAGTTTCGCGAGGATCTGTTCTACCGCGTCAGTGTGTTCCCGCTGGTGTGGCTGCCGCTGCGCCAGCGCCGGGCCGACATTCCCGCCATTGCGCGCAGCCTGCTGCAGCGCCACCTGCGCAAGATGGGGCGCCCCCCGGCACGGCTTTCCGACGCTGCCTGTGTTGCCCTGGCCGCGCACGACTGGCCAGGCAACGTGCGTGAACTGGATAACGTGATCCAGCGTGCCCTGATCCTGCAGCCCGGGGTGCTGATCGAACCCGACGACCTGTGCCTCGACCCCTACGCGGGTTTGCCGATGATGGCCGGCGGTGAGGCGCCAGGAGAGGTGCAGACCGGGGTTGATGCGGCAATGTCCGAGCGCTCCCCGGCGGCCGCGGATGACGCGGGAGCCCTGGGTGAGGATCTGCAGCGTCGTGAGTTCGAGATCATCCTTGAGACCCTGCGCCGGGTCGGCGGCAGCCGCAAGACGGCCGCGGAGCGCCTGGGCATCAGCCCGCGCACCCTGCGCTACAAGCTGGCACGAATGCGCGAGGCGGGCTTCGAGGCCGAGGCGGGCCTGCTGCAGGGTTGAGGCCCGATTCGTGCCTGGTTCACGGTTCCGGGCCGATGGCGGGCGCAGGGCGGCGACCTCCAGCCGCAGCTGTTAGAATAAGCTCATGCGCGTCGCGGGCCCCGAGGCTCCTGGCGCCCCCGGAAACAGCGGTCGCCTCCCTGCGGCCCGGGAGGCAAGCATGACCTGGACGTTTTTCAGCGACTACCCCGGCGTGACCGTGGTTGTGGGGCTGGTGTTCCTGCTGGCGGTGATGTACCTGGTGCGTGACAGTGCGCACCAGGCTCTGTTGCGCCTCGGGCGCCTCGCGCACCGCCTGCTGCGCAGTCTGGCGCGCCTCGCGCAGAACGCAGCTGCGGCGCTGGCGCGCTCCAACCGGGATGCGCTGTCTGCATTGCAGCGGGAACTGGTGCAGCGCCAGCTCGACCGCGAGTTCCAGCGTCTGGGGGCGGTGGTGGAGCGCGATACCGCGGGTTTCCAGCAGTTGCAGCGCGCCATGCACGAGCATCTCGACGCCATCACCAAGGACTTCGAGCACAGCACCCAGGTGCCGCCCGCATCCCCCGAGTGGGTGGCTGCGGTTGAGGCGGTGGCGCGCCTGCCCGCGGACACCGGTGCCGAATCGGTCGGACGCATCCTCGGCGATATCCACAACACCATCCAGGAGCAGCAGCGGGACGCCATGCGCGAATACCGCTGGACCACCAGTGCACGCCACAAGATCCTGCTCGGCATGCGCCCGCACTGGCACAAGCTGTCGCAGCGCGCGGAGGATATGGGTCACAAGGTACAGGGCCTGAACCGGCGCATGGCCCATATCGACCAGCTGATGGCGCGCTTCGAGGCCCTTACGGCCGGCGGCCGCGTACGCTTCGGGCCGGTGGCGGGACGCTTTGCCCTGGCCACCATGGCCGTGTTGCTGGGCCTGGCCGGGGTGATGCTGAACGTGGTGCTGCTGCAGCGTCCGCTGGAGGTGATCCTGGCGGGGGAGAGCCTGGGCCCCCTGAGCCTGGGTGGCTTTATCGCGCTGGTACACTCCCTGGCGATCATTGCCCTGGGGGTGGTGATCTGCGAGAGCCTGCAACTGACGCGCATGTTGCCGCTTGTCTGCGGCCTTTCCGCCCGCTCCCGCGCCGCCCTGTGCCTGGGGGCGGGGGGGCTGCTCGCGGGCCTGGCCGTGCTGGAATCCCTGCTGCTCGGCTGGTGGGCGAGCAGTGGCCCACTGGCCGGTGTGCTGTCGCTGCAGGTGCTGGCACTGCTGGGCCTGCTGTTGCCGCCGCTGCTGGCGCTGTCGGCGCTGTCCCTCGAATCCTTCCTGATGAGTCTGCGCCCGTTGGTCGGCTGGCTGCTGCAGGGGCTGTTGCTGGCGGTGGCCGTGGCGGCAAGGCTCGGCGGTGGCCTGGCCCTGGAGCTGGGCCGGCTGGCGGTGCAGGTTTACGATCTGCTGCTGTTCCTGCCCCTGGCGGCGGAGCGCGCCGTGCTCCAGCGCCGCGCCCGTGGCCAGACCAGTGCTGCGGATACTCAGCCGGGGGTCACGGTGACGGCGCTGGAATTCGACCGGTCGCGCAAGGCGCAGGGCGATTGAGCGGCTGGCGCGGGAGAATTCAGTCGGTGAAGCGCGGGGCAGCGCCCCAGTCCCACAGAATCACCGTGCCGCCCATGATGATCATGATCGCCACCAGCCCGACTGCCACCACCGCGCTGGAGAACAGAAAACCGCGCTCCTCCGGGATCGACATGACGATGGGAATACCCAGGTAAAGCAGGTAGACGGCGTAGCAGACGGCAAAGGTGCCGATCAGCAGGTCCAGCCAGAAGATCGGGTAGACGCCCACCAGCCCGGCGACGAACAGCGGCGTGGCAGCCAGGGCGGTGAGAGTGATGCCGCGGGTGGTGCTGGAATTGGCGCCGTAGGTATGGGACATCCAGTGGATCATGTAGCCGATCGCGACCACGGCGATGATCTGGGTGAAGTAGAACAGCACCACGATGATCTGTGCGCTGTCGGTGGTCAGCCGGATCGGCGAGCCCTCGCCGATCTGCCAGCCTACCCGCGTGGTGCCGTGATACCAGGCCAGGGCGGGCAACAGCGCCATCACCGCAACGTACAGCAGTGGCTGTAGCGGGCTCTCCAGTTCCCGCTCTTCAACGCGCTCCCACTCCCGCCGGGGTCGCCAGAAGAATCCGGCGATATGCCGAAACATCATGATGTCTGGCCCTCCTGGGGGCACTGGCCATTGGCGATATCCTGCAGCAGTGTCAGGTCGCTGAGAACAATCTCCTTGTTGTCGACACTCATCACGCCCATTTTCTGGAAGCGGCTGAAGATGCGGCTGACGGTTTCCACCGTGAGCCCCAGATAGTTGCCGATATCCGTGCGCGACATAGGCAGGCGGAAGGCGCTGGGCGAGAGTTTGCGTCGCGCGTTGCGCGTGGAGATGCTGAGCAGCAGGGCCGCAACGCGCTGCTCCGCGGAGTTCTTGCTGAGCATGGTGATCAGCTGCTGGTCCTGGGTGATCTCGCGGCTCATCAGCTGGAAGAAGTGCCGCTGCAGGCTGGGCAGGCGCGCGCTCAGTTCCTCGAGGCGCTCGAAGGGAATCTCGCAGATGGCGGCGGTCTCCAGGGCGCGGGCGGAACTGGCGTGCTGGTTCTTGCCGATACCGTCCATGCCGAAGATTTCCCCGGGGAAGTAGAACCCGGTGACCTGCTCGCTGCCATCATCGGTGACGCTGTAGCCCTTCAGGGCGCCGGAACGTACCGCGTAGACCGATGTGAACGGATCGTTCTGGCGATACACATGCTCGCCCTTCTGCAGGGGGCGGCCGCGCTGGATGATGCGGTCGAGCTTGTCGATATCGCCGGCGTCCAGAGCGATCGGCAGGCAGATGGTCGCCAGCCTGCAATTCGAGCAGGATGACTGATACTGGTGCTGGCAGGAATCGGCCTGCTGTGAGGCCGGGACGTGACGGGTCATGCGGGCTCCTGTAGCGAACGGTCCAACGTCGTGTCTGGGTAAGGCATGCGCTGGGCGCTCCCGGATGACTTCAAGTTATATCACTTTGGAGAAGTGCCCGGTAGCGTGTTCGCAGCGGTAGCGATCGAACACCATGCAGATGTTGCGCAGCATGGGGCGGCCGCGCTCCGTCACCTGCAGGCCACTGTCCCCGAGTTGCAGCAGCCCATCGGCGGCAAAATGCCGCAGCGCATTCAGCTCATCGGCAAAATAATCCAGTGACTGGATGCCGAACAGTTGCCGCAACGCGCCGAAGTCGAGCTGCATCTGGCAGATGATCTGCAGGATCACGTGGCGTCGCAGCTGGTCATCCGCGGACATGACCAGGCCGCGGCCAGTGGCCGGTTCGCCGCGCTCGAGGCTCGCGCGGTAATGGTCGAGGTCGCGATGGTTGGCGGCGTAGCAGTCGCCAAAGCTGCTGATTGCCGATACACCCAGCCCCAGGGTGTCCGGTGCCAGGCAGGCGGAATAGCCCTGGAAATTGCGTTGCAGGCGACCTTCATCCTGGGCCAGGGCGAGGTCATCCCCGGGCAGCACGAAGTGGTCCATGCCGATGTGCCGGTAGCCGGCGTCGATCAGTCGGGCACTGGCGTTGCCCAGCAGTTGCAGCTTCTGCATCGCATCCGGGCGCGGCAGCCGGTCCAGGGCACGCTGACTGCTGAAGCGCTCCGGCAGGTGGGCATAGTTGTACAGGGCAATGCGATCCGGCCGCAGGGCGATAACCTGGTCGATGGTGTGGCCCATGCTGGCAGTGGTCTGCAGGGGCAGGCCGTAGATCAGGTCCAGGGACATTGAGCGAAAGCCGAAGCTTCGCGCCGCCTCGCACAGTGACGCGACCTGACTGAAGGGCTGAACCCGGTTGATGGCCTGCTGCACCTGCGGGTCGAAATCCTGCACTCCGAAGCTGACGCGATTGAAACCCAGGCCCTTGAGCAGGGCGAGGGTATCGCGGTCGATGCTGCGCGGGTCGATCTCGATGGCGTACTCGCGGGAGTTGCTGTCGAGCAGGCGGAAGTGGCTGGCGAGCAGATGCATCAGCTCGGTCAGTTCGGCCGGGTTGAGGTAGGTCGGTGTACCGCCGCCCCAGTGCATCTGTGTCACCGGTCGCCGCGAGCCAACCAGTCCCGAGAGCAGACGCACTTCCTGCGCCAGATGAGTCAGGTAGTCCCGCAGCGACTCACGCTGCCGGGTGACAATCTTGTTGCAGGCGCAGTAGTAACAGATGCTGGCGCAGAAGGGCAGGTGCACGTACAGCGACAGCGGATCACTGGTGATACCGCGCCGCGAGATGGCCGCGCGGAACTGCTCCGGCCCGAAGTCCTCGCGAAATTCCAGCGCAGTCGGGTAGGAGGTATAGCGCGGCGCCGGCACGTCATAGCGCGCAATGAGCGCGTTGTCCGGCGGGGAAAGTGTCGACGCGGGCGCACTGGTCATGGCGATATCGGCTTTGGGTTGCATGTGGTGCACGATAGCGCGCCAGCCTTGCCCGGGCCTTGATGTGGGTCAATGGGGGAGATGCGAGGCGCGAAACGCAAAACGCAAAACGCAAAACGCAAAACGCAAAACGCAAGACGGGAGATGGGAAACTCAGGGCTGGTGGTGCGGAGGCCGGTCCCATCAGAGC
>JBJHBY010000207.1:0-6258 GCA_050485745.1 Gammaproteobacteria bacterium
GCCCTGAGGGCCTGGGGCCGCCACAGCCTCGAGCACAAACTCCCCCGCCTGCGCCAGCCGTTGCCGCAGGGGGTAGTCCGGGCGCAGCATCCACTGGCCGATCACTTCATTGAAGGCGCCGTTAACCATCTCCGCAATAAAGTCCGCCGGCCAATCGCCGCGAATCTCGCCGGCTTGCTGCCCCTGCCCGATCAGCGCAGTGAACCGCGCGTAGATGCGGTCCTGGTAGCTGCGGTGGTCATCGCGGGTAGCGGCGCTGCGCATCACTTCCAGCAGCACCGCGCGGGTCAGGCCCTCGTTGCGGGCCACAATGTCGGCAGACTCATTGAAAAACGCGCGGATCGCTGCCGCCGCATGCGGATGGGCAGAGCTCACCCGCTCCAGGAGTTGGGCGTAATAGTCGTAAATGCCGGCGGCAAGCTCGGCCACCAGGGCCTCCTTGCTGCCAAAGTAGTTGAAGAAAGTCGCCTCGGACACCTCGGCATCCGCCGCAATCTGCGCCACGGTGGCCTCACGTACCCCCTGGGCCTGGAAGCGCGCGGCGGCGCTGGCCAGGATACGCGCCCGGCTCTGGTGCTTCTTGCGTTCCCTCAGCCCCTGCGGCACAGCCTCCCCCTACCTGTAGACATCTCTAAATTTGGAGTTTACCCTAAAATTTGAATTAGAGGAGCTGCCACCATGCACCTGGACGACATCGACCTCTGCAACCTGGACCACTTCGAAGCCGGCTGCCCGCTGGAGACGTTCCGCTTTCTGCGCGCCGAAGCGCCAGTGTGGTTTCACCCCCCCGGCCCGCACAACGACGAGGGCTTCTGGGTGGTCAGCCGCCACGCGGAGGCAAAGGACGTCCTGAAGAACCACGCGGTGTTCAGCTCGGAGACGGGCTACGGCGCCCGTGCCGGCGGCGGCACCACTCTGGAGGATCTGGGCACGGACCAGGCTGCCGGGCTGGTGCTGGCGATGATGGATCCACCCAAGCACGACGCCATTCGCGGCCTGGTCAACCAGGGCTTCTTCCCGCGCAACCTGGCCAGGCTGGAGCCGGAGTTGAAGAGCCTGGTGCGACGCCTGCTGGCGCCGATGGCGGAGGCCCGCGGCGAGTTCGACTTCCTTCATCAGGTGGCGGCGGAGCTGCCGCTGGAGGTGATCTGCTCCATCGGTGGCGTGCCCAGGGCGGACTGGCCGCAGATGAAGCGTTGGGCCGATCTGTGCATCGCCTATTCCGCAGCCCTGCACGATCCGACGGTGGATGTGCAGGCCCTGCGCGAGGAGCTGACCGGCTTTGGCATGTACGCCTGGCAACTGGTTCAGGAACTGCGCGCCTCCCCCACGGACTCGATCATGTCCCACGTGGTGCACGCCGAGATTCCTGGCGAGGATGGCCAGCCGCGCCGGCTCGACGACCGCGAGGCCATCAGCTTTTTCAATCTGCTGATCACCGGCGGCGCCGAGACCACGCGCAACGCCATCGCCTATGGCTACTACCAGTTGCTCAACGAACCCGAACAGTACCACCTGCTGGAGCAGAACCCCGAGCTGCTGAACCCGGCCATCGAAGAGATTCTGCGCTGGACCTCGCCAGTACACTTCAACCGCCGCACCGCCGGCAGCGACATCGAGCTGGGTGGCCAGCCCATCCGCCGCGCCGACAAGGTCACCGTGTGGTACCCCTCCGCCAACCGCGACGAGGCGGTCTTCGAGCAACCGGACCGCTTCAACATCCAGCGCGGCCGCAACCCGCACCTGGCCTTTGGCCACGGCATCCACCACTGCCTGGGCGCGGCACTGGCGCGCCTGGAAATGCGCGTGCTGTTCGAGGAGCTGCTGCCGCTGATACAAGGCCGCGAAGTACACGCCGCCGCACCCATCCGCTTCCTGCGCAGCAATCGCCACCAGGGTGTGGCGGACATGCGCGTGGCCATCGCCTGAACCCGAACCGGAGCCCGACATGAACCTCAGCGACCATGCCCGCCGCGCCGCCCACGCCTATGTGGACGGCATCAACCGCAAGGACCTCGACGCCCTGCTGGCCCTGTTCGCCGATGACGCCGAGCTGTTGCACCCCTATGGCCTGTTCCAGGGTCGGGACAAGCTGGCCGAATTCTACGGCGGCCTGGTGATGCATGCGGACACCCGGCTCACCGCCCAACGCGAAGCCGCCGAGGGTGCGATCTGCGCGCTGGAAGTGGTCGGGGTCAGCCCCCAGGCGCCGGACAAGCCCCAGTACGCAATGGATGTGTTCGAGGTGAACGCGCAGGGCAAAATCCAGAGCCTGGCGATCTATTACCGCAACTTTGAGTTCAAGGCTTAAGCCAGCGAATCGGGCAGGCGCCAGCGACACGCTCCACCGTGATGACGCTGACATTATCCGGTGCGCCGCGCTCCCGGGCGGCGGTGATCAGCGCGTCGATACGCCCCTGGCCCTCGTGGTGAGCACAGAGCGTGGCGATCTCTGCGTCGCCCAGCACCGCAGTCAGCCCATCACTGCACAACAGCAGCAGCGACCGCCGCGGCAACTTCACTGGCAGCACATCCACCCTGGGCCAGCCGCGGGGCTGCCCCAGCACCCGGGTCAACATATTCGCCATCGGATGAGTAGCCACCTCCTCCGGTCTCAGTACACCCTGGCTGATTTTTTCCTGCACAAAGCTGTGGTCAACGGTCAACTGCCTGGCACTGGCCTTTTCCAGGTCGACCCGGTAACAGCGGCTGTCGCCCACCCAGGCCAGCTCGAAGCCCCGCCAGCGGCGACGACGCAGCACCACGCCGGTGCTGGCCATGTCGTGCTGCCCGGGGTTGGACGCAGCCTGCAGACGGATTTGCCGATGCGCCTCCAGTATCGCATCGCGCAGGCCGGTGCCCGCTGCCACCTCGCTGGACACAGTGCGCGCGGCCAGGGCACTGGCCACCTCGCCGGCAAGATGACCGCCGACGCCATCGAACACACCGAACAGACCGTGTTCCGGCTCCAGCAACAGCGCGTCTTCGTTGTGTTCGCGCACACAGCCGGTATCGGTCCCGGCGAAGGCCCGCAGCACCATCAGGCGTTGATGACCTCGCGCTCGACCCAGACCTGCTGCTCGGCCAGCCGGGCGTTGAGGGCCTCGCCCTCCTCGTCGAGAATGCGCTGCATCACCTGGCCGGTCTCGACGTCCCGGGCGGTAACCTTGACCATGCCCTCGGCGTCGTAGGCCACGCTGATCTCCACCGGGTAGTTCTTGTGCGGCTTGGCGATGGGGCCGAAGGCGAAATAGCCCAGCGACTTCTCCTCTGCCCCCGGCTCGCGCTGCTGGACCACCTCGATAATCATGCGTGTCTGGTCCGGACGATTGGTGTAGAAGGTCATCCCCTCTTGCGCCGGCACCGGCGTGTTTCGGGCCACCAGCACCTTGACCGCGGGCTGGCCGCTGGCCTTGTCCATTACCCGGATACCGAGGTCGTAGCTGCTGATCTGGCGCAGGGTCCGGCCCTCACCGGGCTCGCCGAACAGTTGCCGGGCCAGCAGCGCAGCGCCGTAGGCCACCGCCTGATGCGGCTGCTTGCAGACGACGTGCGCCGGCAACAGGCCGCTAGCGGCGATGATACGGTCGCTGACCAGTGGCAGCAGCGAGGAACCGCCGGTCAACAGCACCTTGTCCACCATGTCCCAGCCCAGCCCCGACGCGGACAGGCACTTGTTCGACACCTGCAGCGTATCCTCCACCAACTGGTCGATCAACTGCTCGAAATGCTCGCGGGTGATCAGGTAATCCAGCGGCTTGCCTGCCAGCACCAAAGTCTTGCGCACCTGACGGGCACCGGGCCTGGCCAGCTTCAGCTTGGCATCGGTGGCGAAGCGCCGCAGCTGTACGCTGGCCGCCAGGTCCTGACGCGGATCGAAACCATGCACCCGGGCGAACTCTTCAGCCACCTGGTCCATGATGACCTCGTCCACGTTCTTGCCGCCGATGGCATTGGTACCCTCGGTGGCCAGAGCGTAGAGGCCGTCATCGGCGGCCTGAAGCAGAGTGGCATCGAAGGTGCCACCGCCGAGGTCATAGACGAACAGGGTCTGCTCAGTGGACTTCTCCGAGAACCCGTAGAAGGTAGCCGCGGCCACCGGCTCTTCCACCAGTTGCGGCCGCGGCAGGCCGGCCATCAGTGCCGCCTGCCGGGTGGCCTTGCGCTGGGCATCGCTGAAGTTGGCCGGCACCGCGATGACCACACCACCCACATCCTCTGCGGTAAAGGCCTCAACATCCTTCATCAGCTTTTTCAGGATCAGCGCGGAAAGCGCCTCGGCAGACCACTCCCGCGCACGGTTGTCGGTGAATACCGGCTGATCCGCGCCCATGTTCAGCTTGATGAAGCGTACATGAGGCAGGGCCGGCTCATCCTCCAGCAGTTCCTCCACGGCGTAACCCACCAGGCAGCCCTCCTCGCCCACATGGATCACCGAGGGTGTGCGAAACTCGTTGGCGTCGTGATAGTCCGGAAACAGGGTGGGCACACCCTGAACATTGAGGCTGGCCACCAGTGAATAGGTGGTACCGAGATCGATCCCCAGATACAACATAGCAGCTTCTTTATTTGCAGATTGTTTCGGCCTATTGTGCCGAAAAAACACAACGTCGGCAGCATTGCCGGAGAAGGGCTCCCGGTCACGGCGCGGGCGCAGGAATCACTCATCGTGCAGGCGCCACAGGCGGCGCCCGTCCCAGCGGAAACGAAAAACACCGAATGCCTCTTCATTGAGCCAGCCAGTGGCGGTCAGTGCATCGCTGTGCAAATCAAAATCCAGCAGCGCTTCCCGCTGCCCGCTGTCGCGGTGAATGGCAAAGGGCAGCGATAACCAGACTCCGGTGGCGGCATCATGGAGCACCGCGGATGCACAGCCACTGCCGCAGCTCACCGGCATCAGCCGTGCCGTGCAGGCGAAATTGGGACCCTCTTCCCAATCCTCCAGCCAGCGCTCGCCGGGTGGAGCCACCAATGCCGCCGGGCGGGACGGTGGCCACTGGGGCCAGGCAGGCATGCCGCAGCTGATTGCCGGCACATCCCCGGGCGTTTCAGTGCCCGCCTCTGCCAGCACGGATACCAGAAGAAATCCCAACAGCGCGAGCATGACAAGCGGAAGGTACGCCCGCATACTCACCGTATTCAGCATCGGCACACCCGCGAAACGCCGCCTGTCACAACTGACTCCGCAGCCTGTCGATTTCCCGCTCCAGCGAGGAAATCTCCCTTTGTACTTCCTGATAACGCTGACTGAACTGTTCGTAGCGGTCGCTGACGGATCGAATGTCTCTTTCGACACGCTCGATCGAGCGGTCCAGGGAGCCGCCGGGCCTCATGCAGTTTCGAAAAGGGTCAGAGTCATAGCCGGGAGTTGACCTTAAACACACGCTCTCGCGAGAGTCAAAACCCAAAACCACCCGGCGCGCCTCGTAACGGGGGTCGCGTACGGGCAGCCTCAGATTGTTGTCGCGGACGATGGCCGACGCCTGCGCCTGTTGATCCATCCTTTCCTGAAAGCCACTGGCCTGACCTCTCAGCTCGGCAAGCCGAATTTCATTTTGCTCGATGGACCGGCGCAGCCTCGCAAGCCGCTGCGCTTCCTCCCGGCGGCGCCTTTCCTGCTCGGCGCGGCGCCGGGCGTCCGCCCGCTGCTGATCGATTTTCGCCATCCGCTCGTCATTATCTTCTTCCAACGCCTGATACTGCCCAGCGGCCTGCTGGTATTGCTCCAGGGCACCACTCAGATCGCTCCGGGCAAAAAGCTGATGAGCGGCTTCCAGGGACTGATCCGCGGAACTTTCTCCTTCGCCGCCCTCCAGGCTGTAGTCGGATTTCAGGTTGCGCCAATTGGACTGACGCGCCAGCACCGAGGCCCGTTTTTCCACCAGGCTGCCAGCCTCCGACCTTACAGACCTCACGGATTCTTCGGTATCCGAGTACTGTTGATAGGCCTGCTGGAAAAGCCCTTCCCGCTCCTGGCGGCCAGCCTCGTGGAAACCGTCCTCGATACCGGCAAACTGATCCAGCTCCGGCACATCGTTACTGCCGGCCCATTCCACATAATCCGCCATGGCCTGTTCGGCGGCCAACCGGCTGTCGTGGAGCCGTTCCGCTGCGGTGAACTCATCCAATAGCCCGCGATAGCCCTCGTGCACTTCGCCAAACGCCACCGCGGCCTCGCCGTAGTCCTGATCCCGCAGCAGCGCCTCGGCCACCGCTCGCTCGCCCTCCAGCTCATCGAGACGGGTGCCGCCAAACAGG
>JBJHBY010000208.1:0-6241 GCA_050485745.1 Gammaproteobacteria bacterium
GTTCAGCGGTGCATCGACCGCAGGTGGTGACTTCGTGAGGAGCTCCGCGGTATATCAACCGCAGGTGGTGACGCTGGGTTACGCCGCTTTGCGGCTAACCCAGCCTACGACCAGCGCCAGAAGGCCGGGGTCAGCAGCACGAACACGGTCATGATTTCCAGGCGACCGAGGATCATACCGAAGGCCAGTACCCACTTCGCGGCATCGGGCAGGGAGGCGAAGGTGCCGTCGGGCCCGATGATCGGGCCCAGCCCAGGGCCGACGTTGGTGACCGCGGTGGTGGCGCCACTCAGGGCGGTGATGAAGTCCAGCCCGAGCATGGCAAGGATCAAGGCAATGCCGATGATGGTCAGCATGAAAAAGAATGAGAAAGCGATGACGGAAGTAATGATGTCATCGGTGACCGTACGCTGATTGTATTTTTGTGCGAAGACGCCCTGGTTGTGCAACAGCTGGCGCAGCTGTCGCCACAACACCACCATGGCGATCTGCAAACGAAAAATTTTCAGCCCCCCGCTGGTCGAGCCTGAACAGCCGCCGATGAACATCAGGAAGAAAAACAGCATGAAGGCAAAGCTGCCCCAGGCGCTGTAGTCGGTGGAGGCATAGCCGGTGGTGGAGACAACCGAGACGGTATTGAACACGGTTTGCGTCAGGGTCTGCCAGGCGGTATCCGGCTGCTGCCAGAACTGATACAGGAACAGCACCGCCACGGCGATGCCGATGGTGGCGAGAAAGCCCCGTACCTGCTGGTCACGGAACAGGTCGCCGCGACGGTTCTTTACCAGGGCCACGAACAGCGTGTAGGACATCCCGGAAAGCGTCATGAACAGTGCGCTGATCCAGAGGATCGACGGCGTGCCGGCGAAATGCCCCATGGAGCTGTCGTAGTTGGCGAAGCCACCGGTGGCCACGGTCGTCATGCTGTGCACGATGGCATCGAAAGTTTCCATGCCGGCGAGCAGGTAACAACCCATGCACACCAGGGTAAAGCTGGCGTAGATGATGACCACGTATTTCGCGACATAGCCCGAGCGCGGCATGACCTTATCCGACCAGTCCGAGGATTCGGTCTGGAACAGGCGCATGCCACCGATGCGCAGGAAGGGCAGGATCGCGATAGCCAGTACGATGATGCCGACCCCACCCATCCATTGCAGCAGCCCACGCCACAGCAGGACGCCCCGCGGCAGGCTCTGTAACCCGGTCAGTGCGGTGGAGCCGGTCGTGGTGATGCCCGAGGTGGATTCGAAGAAGGCGTCGGCAAAGCCGGCATCCTCCAGGGAGAAGTACAGCGGCAGTGCTGCGAAGAAACTGATCGACAGCCAGCTCAGTGTGGTCAGCAGGAACATCTGCCGGGTAGTGAGTGAGAAGTGCTGGCGGCTGCCCACCAGCAGCAGCAGCAGACCGCTGATACCGGTTATCAGGGCGCCGGAGCCAAAGGCCAGCCACTCGCTGTCGCCATCGTTCGCCAGGAGCCCCAGGGGGATGCACATGGCAGCGGCGAGGACCACCAGCAGGATGCCCTGCAACAGGCACACGGGCGCAATGCGCTGAAACATTCCTGTCCTCTCGATGGGGCGTTGTTTTGGGCCTGGCGCTCCGCAAGCCTGTCCAATAGTAGCAGATCACCCCGGCCCAAAGGCGTGATGTCAGCGCTGCAACAGGTTGATGAGCAGGGTGAGTACCAGGCTGACAAGAATCATGGACGTCAGTGGCAGGAAGAAGCTGCCCCGCTCACCCTCGATACGGATATCGCCGGGCAGGCGCCCGAACCAGCTCAGCAACTGTGGTGCGAGAGTCAGGATCAGGCCGAGGATCAGCAGGATGATGCCGAGCAGAATGAAGAGCTTGCCCATGAATCCGGTTCTCCCGTGTTGGCCTGATGTCCACGGTAGCGGGGAGCCTCCCGGCAGGCAAGGCTGGACAGCGCGGGATCAGCGTAATACTGTATGCATATACAGTCTCGGTGTGTGCCCATGTCTACGCAGCCCATCCATTCCCTCACCGCTCGCCCGGACGTCTGGCGCGGATATCGTGGCCGCCTCGATGTATCCGGGTATCCCAGCGGCTTCCCCGCGCTGGATGCTCTGCTGCAGTGTGGTGGCTGGCCACGTCAGGGGCTGGTGGAGCTGTTGCCCGGGACCCCCGGTGCCGGGGGACTGCAACTGCTGCTGCCGGCTCTGGCGGCGTTGACCCGGAGTGGCGAGAGCGTCGCCATGGTGTCACCTCCGGGTCACCTGTGTGCCCCCGCCCTGCTCTCCGCCGGTGTTGTGCTCGAACACTTGCTGGTGGTGACACCACCGCCGGGGCAGCTGTTGTGGAGCTGCGAGCAGATACTGCGCTCGGCGGCCGTGGCTGCGCTTGTGGTCTGGCCCACGGGTGTGCGGCTTGACGTCGCGGCCCTGCGCCGCCTGCAACTGGCGGCGCGGGAGGGCGGGTGCTGGGCCAGCCTGTTGCGCGGCCCGGATGCCGCCAGCCAGCCATCGGTCGCGCGCTTGCGGCTGCGACTGGAACGGCGTGATGCCACCTGGGTGGCGCTGCATGTGCTCAAGCAGCTGGGCGGCGGGGCGGGGCGCCATGTGAATCTGGCCCTGCCCATTGCCACGGGTGTGGAGTAATACCCATGTTATGGCTGTGCCTGCATTTTTCTCAGCTGGCTCTCGAGACGGTGTTCGCCGGTTGTGAGGCCACCGAACCCGGGCCGCAGGCGGTGGTCATGGACAGCGTGATCCACACCGCGAACAGGGCGGCACGGGCCAGCGGCGTGGTTCCCGGCCAGGCACTGGCGACGGCATCCAGCCTGTGTGCGAACCTGCAGCTGCGCCAGCGCGATCTGTTGCGCGAGGAGAGTGCCCTGCGCCAGCTGGCCCAGTGGGCCTACCACTACACACCGGCAGTCAGTGTGTGGTCACCCGACAGCCTGGTGCTGGAGGTCGGTGGCAGCCTGCGCCTGTTCGGGGGGCTTGCCTCGCTTCTGGAGGGGTTGCGCAGCGAGCTTGCCCTGCTGCGGCACAGCTGTGGGCAGGCCGTGGCGGCAACGCCGAAGGCGGCGTGGTTGCTGGCTCGCGCGGGTTCCGCAGGGGAGGCGGGTGGCGACGCTGCCGGCACCGCTACAGCCCGGCTTGTCGAGGCATTGCCCGTCACCCTGCTGCCCTGGTCCCGGGAGCGGCAACAGCGCCTGCGCGATATGGGGCTGTCGCGCATCGGGCAGCTCCTGGCCCTGCCGCCGGGCAGCCTGGCGCGGCGGCTGGGACGCGATGCCGAGCTGTACCTGCAGCAGCTCACCGGGGCGCGGCCGGATCCGCAGCAAGCCCTGCAGCCACCAACCCGGTTCCATCGCACTCTCGAGTTTGACGTGCCGCTGCGGGACGGGGACTGGCTGATGTTCCCGGCGCGCCGCATGCTGCTGGAGCTTGAGGTTTTCCTGCGGCGGCGTCAGCTCACCGTGGGGCGGCTGGAGTGGCTGCTGTGCCACGAGTCACGCCCTGATACCCCTGTGGTGGTGTCACTGACACGGCCCCAGCAGTCTGCGGAGCCCCTGCTTGAGCTGACCCGGCTGAGTCTTTCCGCCCTGTGCCTGCCGGCGCCGGTGCAGTCCCTGGCGCTGCAGGCTGACATGCTGTCACCGCGACAGGATGGATGCAGTGGTGACCTGTTCACGGAGAGGCGCCCGGCCATTACCCGGGATGCGTTGGTCGAGCGCCTGTGTGCCCGCATCGGTCGCCATGCTGTGTTTCGTCTGCGCTGCGTGGAAGAGCATGTTCCGGAACGGGCGACACAGCGCTGTGATGCCCTGGCCGCGTCCGCACAGGGTCATGGTGCTGGCCGGATCATCACCGCTCCCCGTCCGAGCCTGCTATCGCCCCGGCCTCGGGTGTTGTTCTGGCGGGCAGGTCGCCTGTGCGATCGTGACGGCGAACTGGTTCTGTTGCAGGGGCCGGAGCGGCTGGTTTGCGACTGGTGGCGGCAACCCCTGCAGCGGGACTACTACGTGGCCCGTCACAGTGCCGGGGGGGTGTACTGGATTTATCGGGATGGTGCCGACGGGCAGTGGTTCTGCCACGGTGTGTTTGCCTGACATCCTGACGAACTGGCAAGAGAGGCGAGGGCATGTACGCGGAGTTGTACTGTCTGAGTAACTTCAGCTTTCTGCGCGGAGCCTCCCATCCGGAGGAACTGGTTACGCGTGCGGCAGACCTGGGTTACGCGGCACTGGCATTGACCGATGAGTGCAGCCTGGCGGGTGTGGTGCGCGCCCATGTGGCAGCGAAGGCCCGGGGGCTGAAGCTGCTGGTCGGCAGTGAAATCCGTCTCGCGGACACCGCCGCAACGCTGGTGCTGATTGCCCCGGATGCCGCGGCCTATTGCGACCTCTGTGCCCTGGTCACCCTGGGGCGTGGGCGTGCCCCGAAGGGGCGTTATCATCTGGAGACCGGGGATCTCTGCACCCATGGCGAGCACCTGCTGGCCCTGTGGCTGCCGGAGGCCGATGACGCTGCAGAGGCGCTGCTGGCGGAGCGCCTGAGCAGCGTCTTTCGTGAGCGCCTGTGGATTGGCGTGAGCCACTGGCACGATGGTCTCGATCCGGCCCGCCGCGCCCTGCGTGAACGTCTGGCACGACGCTGGAGCCTGCCGCTGCTGGCTTGTGGTGCCACGCTGATGCATGAACCCGGGCGTCAGCCCCTGCTGGATGTGCTGACGGCGATCCGCCTCAATACGCCGGTGCCGTCCCTGGGGCGTCACCTGAGTGGCAATGCCGAGCGCCATCTGCGCTCCACGGAGGTGCTGGCGGAGCTGTTTCCAGCCGAGTGGCTGCAGCAAACCCTGGCCCTGGCGGAGCGCTGCACGTTTTCCCTCGACAGCCTGCGCTACCAGTATCCGCGAGAGCTGGTACCCGCCGGGCTGGATGCCATGACGCACCTGCGCCAGCTGGTGGCCGCCGGGGCGGCACGGCGCTGGCCGGGCGGTGTACCCGCGCAGGCCGAGGCCCAGCTCGCACACGAACTGGCGCTGATCGAGTCGCTCGATTACCCGTATTACTTCCTGACCGTGCACGACATTGTCAACTTTGCCCGCAGTCGCGGCATCCTCTGTCAGGGGCGTGGTTCCGCGGCCAACTCCGTGGTCTGTTACTGCCTGTACATCACCAATGTCGACCCGGGGCAGACCCAGCTGTTGTTCGAGCGCTTCATTTCCCGCGAACGCCGCGAGCCACCGGATATCGACGTCGATTTCGAGCATGAGCGGCGCGAGGAGGTGGTGCAGTACATCTATCGCAAATACGGCCGCGAACGCGCTGCACTGACGGCCACCCTGATCACCTACCGGCGCCGCAGTGCCATTCGCGATGTCGGTCGCGCCCTGGGCATCGACCCCCTGTTTCTGCGTCAGCTCAGTCGTTCCCTGGCCTGGTGGGACCGTCCGCAGGATCTGGCGCAGCGCTTCGAGGCGGCGGGATTGCAACGCGAAAGCCCTCTGGCGGGACACTTTCTGCATCTGCTGCAGGAGATTCTCGGCTTTCCCCGGCACCTGTCCCAGCATGTGGGTGGTTTCGTCATCAGCGAAACACCTCTGCATCAGCTGGTGCCGGTCGAGAACGCCGCCATGCCCGGGCGCACCATCATCCAGTGGGACAAGCAGGATATCGAGGCGCTGGGCCTGCTCAAGGTCGATGTGCTGGCACTGGGCATGCTCACGGCCTTGCGCAAGTGTTTTGACCTGATCAATACCGGGCGAGAGAAGAGTGAGGCAGCGTTGTCCCTGGACAATCTGCCACAGGGGGACGAAGCCACCTACGCGATGCTGTCCCGGGCGGACAGCATCGGGGTATTCCAGGTTGAATCCCGTGCGCAGATGAGCATGCTGCCACGGCTGCGGCCGCGCAATTACTACGACCTGGTGATTGAAGTGGCTATCGTGCGGCCAGGCCCCATCCAGGGCGGGATGGTGCATCCGTATCTGCGGCGGCGCAACGGCGAGGAGCCTGTCGACTACCCGAGCGAGGCCGTGCGCACCGTGCTGGAACGCACCCTGGGTATTCCCATTTTTCAGGAGCAGGTGATTCGCCTGGCCATGGTTGCGGCGGGGTTCAGTGCGGGGGAGGCCGATCAGTTGCGTCGGGCCATGGCCAGCTGGGGACGCAACAGCAGCCTGCTCGGCTTCCGCGACCGCCTGGTCGATGGCATGCTGGCCCGCGGCCACGACCGCGATTTTGCCGAGCGCCTGTTCAGCCAGATGA
>JBJHBY010000209.1:0-6174 GCA_050485745.1 Gammaproteobacteria bacterium
AGCCAGCGCAGCCACGCGACCCTGAAAGTACGCCTCGCGCCCGGCACCGGCGAGGCATCTCTACCCCTGGATACGCTGATCGACGCCGCGGAGCAGGCCTTGCAGACACCGGTCCAGGCCGCGGTCAAACGCGAGGACGAACAGGAATTCGCCCGTCTCAACGGGCAGAACCTGATGTTCTGCGAGGACGCCGCACGGCGTGTGCGTGCAGCTCTGGAGCACAACGCGGCGGTGGCGGATTACGCGATCCGCGTCGAGCATTTCGAGAGCCTGCACGCCCACGACGCGGTCAGTGTCGTAGTGAAGGGCGTGCCGGACGGCTACCGCGCGGACCTGCTCTGACCGGGCTGCTTACCTCGCCGGTCGCGAGGTTCATCACAGCGCTCCATCTGGCCGTCCAGTCGCAGCAGTGCGCCATAATGGTGGGGCGTTCGGTCGCGAAACAGGCCCCAGGCGCGCCGCCGCCGCTCCAGGGCTTCGAGATCGAAGGTCGCCAGTAACACCGCCTCGTCCCCGCGCCCGGCCTCCGCCACCTTGGCGCCGGTCTCGTCGCAGATGAATGACGAGCCGTAAAAGGTAATGGCCAGGTTGGCGTCGACCTGGCTGACCTCCCGCCCGATGCGATTGGCGGCCACCACCGGCACCATATTGGCCGCGGCATGGCCCTGCATCACCCGCTGCCAGTGATCCCGGGAATCGAGGCTCGCGTCCTGCGGCTCCGAACCAATGGCGGTCGGATACAGCAGCAATTCAGCCCCCTGCAGGGCCATCACCCGCGCCGCCTCGGGGAACCACTGATCCCAGCAGATACCCACACCGATACGCCCATAACGGGTCGACCACACCCGGAAGCCGGTATCACCGGGGCTGAAAAACTGCTTTTCCTGGTAGCCGGGCCCGTTGGGAATATGGCTCTTGCGATACAGCCCCAGACGGCGCCCATCGGCATCCAGCATCACCAGACTGTTGAAGAAAGCCGGGCCGGCGCGCTCGAAAAAACTCACCGGCAGCACCACGTCCAGCTCCGCCGCCACCTGCTGCAGGCGCGCCACGGCGGGGTTTTCCTCCGCGGACGTGGCCAGGTCGAAGTGGCGATCACTCTGGTCGATACAGAAATACGGCGTCTCGAACAACTCCTGCAGAAGGATCACCCGGGCGCCCGCCGCAGCGGCCTCGCGCACGCGGGCCTCGGCACGCCGCAGGTTGTCCTCGCGGTCGCTGGAGCAGGCCATCTGGATCGCGGCCACGGTTACCTGGGACATGAATCAACTCCCCGAACATGCAGCCACCTGCGGCTGCTGTTGTGTGATGCAGTGAATGTTGCCACCGCCATAGGCGAGATCCCGGCCCGGCAGCTGCACGATCCTGCGCTCCGGAAACAACTCGGCCAGGGTGCCACGGGCGGCGTCGTCCCGGGGCGGATCCTCGAATGCGGGCATGATCACCGCGCCATTGGCGAGATAGAAATTCACATAGGACTGGGACAGGCGCAGGCCACGCTTGAAGGCCGCTCGCGGCTGTTCCACGGTAACGACCTCGAGGCTCCGGCCCCTGGCATCCCGGGCCGCGCGCAGCACCGCGAGATTATCGCGCAAAACCGGATAGTCGCAGTCACCGGGATCGCTGCCAACCATGGCCAGAACCACACCCGGTGCAACAAAGCAGGCCAGCTCATCGACATGGCCATCGGTGTCGTCATCCGCCAGGCCACGCTCCAGCCAGATCAGCCGCTCGACACCCAATAGCCGCTGCAGCTCCGCCTGCACGGCCTCCCTGGACAGGCCGGGGTTGCGGTTGTCGTTGAGCACACACTGCGCGGTGGTCAGGGCGGTCCCCTCCCCATCGACATGAAACGCACCGCCTTCCAGTACCAGGCCGGACGACAAGCGCGGCACCCTCTCCCGCCCGAGGATAAAACGCGCCACGTGGCGATCCCGGGCGTGGGGGTATTTACCCCAGCCGTTGAAGCGCCAGTCGACACCGGCGAGCTGTCCGGCGCTGTCGATGACGAAGCTCGGGCCAAAGTCCCGCATCCACGAATCGTCCAGCGCATACTCGATGAAGTCCACCCCCGAGCCACAGAGCCTGCGGGCATCCTCGAGGTGTTCGGGACGCACCAGCAGGCTGACCGGCTCGAATTCGGCAATGGCACACACTACCCGGGCAAAGGCCCGGTGGGCGGCCTCCATGCCGTTTGGCCAGATCGCCGGGTTGCAGGGCCATGCCATCCAGCAGCGGCTGTGGGGCTGCCATTCGGCGGGCATGAAAAAGGGAGGTGTCGGCGTCATTGCTGTGAAAACCTGAAGCCATTGCAGATCACAGTGTATCGCGGCTCTCGCCGGGAGTGCATCCGCCGCGGAGAGCCACCGCGGGAGCACGCGCATGCGATGAAAGGATGATCGCAACAAAACGCAAAGGGGGAGCCGAAGCTCCCCCTTTGCGTTACAGCCTGTGGTCACTGCGCCGATCAGGCCTCGGCGGTATCCGCCTCCACTTCCTTCATCGACAGCTTGATGCGGCCGCGCTGATCGACGTCCAGCACCTTGACCTTGACCTTCTGGCCTTCGGACAGGTAGTCGGACACATTCTCGACACGCTCGCTGGTGATCTGCGAGATATGCACCAGACCGTCCTTGCCGGGCAGGATGTTGACGAAGGCGCCAAAATCGACGATGCGCACCACGGTGCCCTCGTAGATGGCACCGATATCAGCCTCCGCGGTGATCGCCATGACCCGATCCACCGCCGCCTTCACCGCCTCGCGTGAGGCTGCAAAAATGCGGATGGTGCCATCGTCGTCGATGTCGATCGAGGCTTCCGTCTCTTCGCAGATACCGCGGATGGTGGCGCCACCCTTGCCGATCACGTCGCGGATCTTGTCGGAGTCAATCTTGATCGTCTCCATGCTCGGGGCATTGTCGGACACCGTCTCGCGGGACTTCGAGATCACCTGGTTCATCTGACCCAGGATGTGCAGTCGCGCCTCCAGCGCCTGGCCGAGGGCGATCTCCATGATCTGCTCGGTGATGCCGTTGATCTTGATGTCCATCTGCAGGGCGGTGACACCATCAGCGGTTCCGGCCACCTTGAAGTCCATATCGCCGAGGTGGTCCTCGTCGCCGAGGATATCGGTGAGTACGGCAAAGCGCGCACCTTCCTTCACCAGGCCCATGGCGATGCCCGCCACCGGGGCCTTCAGCGGAACACCCGCGTCCATCATCGACAGGCTGCCGACACAGACACTGGCCATGGAGCTGGAACCGTTGGATTCGGTGATTTCCGACACGACACGAATGGTGTAGGGAAACTCCTCGGCCGTCGGCAGTACCGCGGCCAGGCCGCGGCGCGCAAGGCGGCCGTGACCGATCTCGCGGCGGCCCGGGCCCATCATGCGACCCGCTTCACCCACCGAGTAGGGGGGGAAGTTGTAGTGCAGCATGAAGTTGTCCTTGCGCTCACCCTCGAGGGCATCGATGATCTGCGCGTCACGGGTGGTACCCAGGGTGGTGATGCCGATGGCCTGGGTCTCACCGCGGGTAAACAGCGCTGAGCCATGGGTCTTGGGCAGGACACCGATCTCCACGGCGATACCACGTACGGTGCGGTTGTCGCGCCCGTCGATACGCGGCTTGCCATCGAGAATGCGACCGCGTACCACGGTCTTCTCCAGGGTCTTGAAGGCGCCTGCCACCGCGTCAGCGGTAAACGCCGGAGACTCACCACCCGCGAGTTGCTCCTGGGCATTGCTCTTGAGTTCGGCCAGACGCGCCACACGCTGCTGCTTGTCGGTGACCTGGTAGGCCTCCGCCACCGCGGCGGCAAAACCCTTCAGCAGCGCGTCTTCCAGCGCAGTATCCTTGGCCGGAGCTTCCCACTCCCAGCGCGGCTTGCCCGCTTCGCGAGCCAGCTCCTCGATCACCTGGATCACCGCCTGCATCTCCTGGTGCGCGAACAGCACGGCGCCCAGCATCTGGTCTTCCGTCAGCTCCTGCGCCTCGGATTCCACCATCAGCACCGCGTCGCGGGTCCCGGCAACCACCATATCGAGACGGCTGTTCGCCAGAGCGGCATAACCGGGGTTCAGCAGGTAGCCGTCCTGGTCGGTGAAACCGACGCGGGCACCACCGATCGGGCCCTCAAAGGGAATACCGGAAATAGCCAGGGCCGCGGAGGTTCCGATCATTGCGGCGATATCCGCGTTGACGTCCTTTTCCGAGGACATCACCGTACAGATCACCTGTACTTCGTTTTTGAAGCCTTCCGGAAACAGCGGACGAATCGGGCGGTCGATCAGGCGCGAGGTCAGGGTTTCCTTCTCCGTCATGCGCCCTTCGCGCTTGAAGAAGCCACCCGGGATGCGCCCCGCGGCGTAGGTCCGCTCCTGGTAGAACACGCCCAGGGGGAAAAAATCCTGGCCTTCCTTCGCCGTCCTGGCACCGACAACGGTACACAGCACCGCGGTATTGTCGACGGTGACGAGAACAGCGCCGGTGGCCTGGCGGGCAATGCGCCCGGTCTCGAGGGTAACGGTCTGGCTACCCCACTTGAATGTCTTGCTTACTGGTTTCACGAATGAAAACCTCCATTGTGCTGGGCTGACCCGGGGCCATCCCCGGGGTCGGGCTGGTCGGCCACAGCGAGCCGATGCGGCGGCACCGGTGCTTCCCGAGGCATGCTTCGGGAAGCACCCGTTTCACAGGCCGCCGCAGGGCGGCTGGGATGGGTCCTTAGCGGCGCAGGCCCAGGCGCTCGATCAGACGGGCATAGCGGTCGACATTCTTGCGCTTCAGGTAGTCGAGCAGCTTGCGGCGCTGGTTGACCATGCGAATCAGGCCACGGCGCGAGTGGTGATCTTTCCTGTGCGCCTCGAAATGTCCTTGCAGTTTGTTGATGTTGGTCGTCAGCAGGGCCACCTGCACTTCCGGGGAGCCGGTATCACCCTCGGCAACCTGGTAGGCATTGATGATTTCGGCCTTTTCCTGAGCAGACATGGACATGATATTTTCCTCTTGCATGTTGATATGCGGTTGTGATCAAGCCTGTCCGCGCATATCTGCAGACAGGTTCGCCCCGGACCACCCGGTCCGGGGTGGGCCGCGATACAGAACCACCGTATCGCGGCACAGCCTTCCGTCTCTCAGGACGGCTGACTGACCAGACGCCGGGGGGCAACCCGCCCGTCGTCCAGAATTTCTCCGATACCGATGAACTCCCCGGTATCCAGTTGCAGGCGCACCGCGCCCTGCAGCGGCGCCCTCGCCACCTGCACCGGCTGCCCCTGGCGCAGGTAAAACCCCGCAGCGTCACCCAGGGTCACCAGAGGCAGGGCCTCCAGGGCAGTGTCCGCCGGCCTGAGCAGGGCGTCCATCTCGGCAAAGGCCTCGCGACTGCGCAAAGCCTCCAGCATTTCCAGCGTGATCGCCTCGGCCTCGAGAAAAGGACCGGCCTGAACCCGCCTGAGCCGCCCCACATGAGCGATATTCCCCAGGGCACGACCCAGGTCCTCCGCCAGCGAGCGCACATAGGTGCCCTTGCTGCAGCGCACAAAGACATCCGCCTCCGCGCGTGCCCCGGGGCGAAATGCCTCCAGGTTCAACTCGTGAATCGTCACGCGCCGCGCGGGACGCTCGACCTCGAGCCCCTTCCGCGCCAGCTCATACAGGGGCCGCCCACCCTGCTTGATCGCCGAGAACATCGACGGCACCTGCTCAATCGGCCCGCGAAAGCGCTCCAGCGCAGCGGCGACCTGCTGCTCCTCAAGACCGGACGCATCCGCTTCTTCGATGACCGCGCCATCCGCGTCACCGCTGTCCGTGGCCACACCAAACACAAAGGTGCTGCGGTAGGCCTTGTCCGAGTCCAGCAGGTACCGGGAAAACTTGGTGGCCTCACCGAAACAGATCGGCAGCACCCCCGTCGCCAGTGGGTCGAGGCTCCCGGTATGCCCCGCCTTGGCGGCGTAGTATAACCGCTTGACCGCCTGCAGTGCGCCATTGGAGGTGACGCCCGCCGGCTTGTCCAGCACCAGAATACCGTCGACCGGCCGCCCGTGGCGGCGCCTAGCCATTCTCACCCCCGTCCGCGTCAACCGGCTGACGGCGATAGGTAGCCACCCCCACGGCGAAGATGCGGTCCATGGAGGCCCCGCGCCCGAAGCGGGCGGCAAACACAAAG
>JBJHBY010000210.1:0-6126 GCA_050485745.1 Gammaproteobacteria bacterium
GCCGGCGGCGTCGTCCTTGGCGCTGTTGATGCGCAGACCGGAGGACAAGCGCTGCAGGGAGGTCTGCAGGGCGCTCTGGGAGGTGTTCAGGTTGCGCTGGGCGTTCAGCGACGCCAGGTTGGTATTGATGACTTGCGCCATGCAGGTGGGCTCCGGCGAATCGTTGTTGGTGTTGTGCCCGGTGCTTGATCAGGGCCTTGTTGTATCGGGTTGCGCCTGGAAGCGCAGCCGCCGCTGTGGCCGATTGTCGTCAACTTCTGCGGGTACGTATCGGCAGGGTCTGGCCGGACTTTAGGTTCACCAGAGGTGTGCAGCCGGCTCGCGCTGCCGCACTGTCTATCTATCCATTGCATTTATGACCATCATTTATTGGCCTGCCTGCCCGCCACATCATGCTGTGCCGGATTTTCTGGCGCCGGATGCGGGGACGTGGTAAAGATTGTGCCTGTGTTGCCGTTAACAGGGTGTACTCAACTCCTCCCAAGGCAGGTGAACAGCTCATGGTCAACCAGCGCGCAATGCGGCAGTACCAACAGGTCGATACCCGGACGGCGGTGGAGGGCGCTTCGCCCCACCGACTGGTGCAACTGTTGATGGAAGGCGTACTGCGTCGCCTGGCGGAGGCGCGGGGCGCCATGGCCCGTGGCGACATCGCCGCCCGCGGTGAGCGCGTGGGCAAGGCCATCGCCATTCTCAACACCCTGCAGGCGTCCCTTAACAAGGAAGTGAACAGCGAACTGCCGGAACAACTCGACGCGCTCTATGACTATATGCAGCGCCGCCTGCTGGCGGTCAGTGCCCAGGGAGACGAAGCCGCCCTGGAGGAAGTCATGGAGCTGATGCGCACGGTCAAGGAAGGCTGGGACGGTATCGCCCAGCAGCCGACTGCGCCAACCGCCGGGGCGCCGGTTGCCTGATCGCCGGCCGCCGGACCGCCGGTCGGGCAGGATTCCCGCCCCGGATCTCGCACGGCCGGTTGGTTTCGGCTATCTTCTTCTTACTGAGCCGGCCTGAATGTTACGGGGTCGCTCTAACGGATAAGTCACGGCGGGGCTGGCGCTGTCGGGACAGACCAGAAAAGGCAGAACAACAAAAAGAACACCGGGTCGGAGCATGGTGTGGCGATGCGGCGGGCAGAGCTCTTGGACAGGGACGGTCAGACGATGATCCTGGTGGTGGAGGACAACCCGGTCGAACGCCTGCTGCTCGATCGGGTGCTGCGCGAGGCGGGCTTTGAGCGCCTCCTGGCGCCGGATGGCGAGACGGCTCTGGCCCACGTGGCGCAGCGCGCGCCGGACCTGATCCTCCTCGATGCCCTGCTGCCGGACATCGACGGCTTTGAAATCTGCGAACGGCTGCGCGCCGATCCGCGCTTGCTGCATATCCCGGTGATGATGCTCACCGGCCTGGACGATGTCGCCTCGATCGATCGCGCCTATCAGTGTGGCGCCACGGATTTTTTCACCAAACCCATCAATACCTCGCTGCTGGTGCACCGCATCCGCTATCTGCTGCGGGCGCGGGACCTCAACACGGAACTGCGCCTGTCCAGGCAGTCCCTGGCCAGCGCCCAGCAGATCGCCCGCCTCGGGCACTGGGATCTCGAGATCGATCGCGGCCGCCTGCGTATTTCCGAGGAGCTGTGCCGTCTGTGCGAGCTGGAGCCCGACTACGACGACGATACTCATCCCTTGCTGGTGCACTGCCACCCGGAGGACGCCGGCTGGGTGGCGGAAACCATCGAACGTGCCGCCCGGCTGGGCGAGGATGCCCGTTTCGAGCACCGGGTGACGCTGCCGGAGGCCGGAGAGCGGGTGATGGAGGTACACCTGTCCACGCGCACCGACGAGGACGACACCCGGCATCTGCTTGGCATCTGCATGGACGTGACCGCGCGCAAGGAGACCGAAGGGGAAATCCTGCGCCTGGCTTACTTTGACCGCCTCACCGGGCTGCCCAACCGCTCCCTGCTGGAGCTCTATCTGGACCGGGCGATACCCCGGGCTCACCTGCGTGGCGGCAGCATCGGGCTGCTGGTGATCGACCTCGACCTGTTCTCCCGGGTCAATAACTCCATGGGCCACAGCGCCGGCGACGCGGTGCTGCGCCAGGTCGGCAACCGCCTGACCCGGCTGGTGTCCCCCCCGGCATCGGCACAGATGCTGGCGCAACTGGCCCTGGCCCAGGATATCGGCCAGGATGAGGGGCGCGATCTGGTGGCGCGGCTGGGTGCGGATACTTTTGTGGTCCTGCTGGGTCGCGGTGGCGATGAACTGGCGCTGGCCAACATGGCCTCCCGCGCCATGGCACTGATGCAGCAGCCTTTCCTGTACCGCGGGCAGGAGCTGTTCATGACTGCCAGCATCGGCATCGTCTGCTCGGACTCCGGTGCCATGGCCACGGAGACCTTGCTGCAGCAGGCGGACCTGGCCCTGCACGAGGCCAAGGCCGAGGGCCGCTCCGTGGTCCGGGAGTTCCATGGTGGCCTGGTGGCGCGGGTGGCCGCGCAGATGAGCATCCAGAGCGATCTGCGCCGGGCCCTGCACCTGGGGGAGTTCCGCCTGCATTACCAGCCGCGCCTGGGCCTGGCGGATGGCCGCGTCACCGGCTTCGAGGCCCTGTTGCGCTGGCAGCACGGCAGCCGCGGCCTGGTGCCCCCCGGGGAATTTATCGGTATTGCCGAGGAAACCGGGCAGATCGTCGAAATCGGTCGCTGGGCGCTGCAGCATGCCTGCTGGCAACACAAGCAGTGGGTGGATGCCGGCCTCACCGACGGCCGCATGGCGGTGAACGTCTCCGCCCGCCAGTTTCGCGAACCGGGCCTGGTGGCGATGGTCGATGGCGTGCTGGCGCAGACCGGCCTGGACCCGCATTACCTCGAGCTGGAGATCACCGAGGGCGTGGTCATGTCCGAGCCGCGCGCCGACGAATTGATCCAGACCCTGCGCGAGCGTGGCATCACCGTGGCCCTGGACGACTTCGGAACCGGCTTTTCCTCCCTCAGCTACCTGATCCGCTTTCCCTTCGACACCCTCAAGATCGACCGCTGCTTTGTTCAGCACATCGCCAGCGACCCGCAGAAGCAGGCCATCGTCGAGGCGGTGATCGGCTTTTCCCATCCGCTGCATCTTGAGGTAGTGGCCGAGGGGGTGGAGACGGAGGAAGAGCTGGCGGCGGTGACCGCCCTGGGTTGCAACGAGGTGCAGGGCTATCTGGTGTGCAAGCCCCTGCCGGCGCCTGAGCTCGAGGCCTGGCTGCAACAGCGCTCCGCGCCCGGTGCGATCGGTCGTGCCGCGGACTCGGGCGGCAAGGCTTGAGCCGAGCCCATGCGGCCGACGGCCCACGCGAAAGCACCGCTCTATCGGCCAATCGCCGGCTTGATGAAAGCCTCAAGCCAAGATTATCCCGTCATAAATTTGACCTCGCCGGAAAATCGTTTATAACTGCCCTTACCTAAAGTCAAAACCCCGTCGCTTCAGGCGGGGCGGCACCAGGCTGGCGCACAAACCAGCCACGGCCGATACGGGAAGGCGTTGCCACATGTGGGAAGAAGTCCGCGTTCTGCTGGTCGAAGACGACCCGCAGCGACGCCACGATTTTCAGGTCATTCTGGATTTTCTCGGCGAGAACCCCCGTGCCCTGGACCACGCGGGGTGGCAGCCGCTGGCCGCCGATGTCACGTCCGGTGCCGAGCTGCGTGCCGTCTTCCTGGGCAGCGGCCCGGGAGATGCGGCCCAGCGGGTGGCCCAGGTACGTGGCTGGGATCCGGCGGTCCCCGTGATTGCGCTGCCGGGGCTCGAGGTGGAGGCCATCGCGGACCCGGACCTGCGCCACGCGGTGATTGCGCGGCTCGAATACCCGCCCAGTTACAGCAAGTTGCTGGACACCCTGCATCGCGCCCAGGTCTATCGCGAGCAATACGCCCTGCGCGCCGGGCGTCTGCAGCAGCGCGATCCGCAGCTGTTCCGCAGCCTTGTCGGCACCAGTCGCGAGATCCAGAAGGTCCGCACCATGATGGCCCATGTTACCGACAAGGATGTGACGGTGCTGATCACCGGTGAATCCGGCACCGGCAAGGAGGTGGTGGCGCGCAACCTGCACTATCACTCGCACCGGCGCGACGGACCCTTTGTGCCGGTCAATTGCGGGGCGATTCCCCGCGAGCTGCTGGAGAGCGAACTGTTCGGGCACGAGAAGGGCGCGTTCACCGGCGCCATCACCAGCCGTGCCGGGCGCTTCGAGATGGCACAGGGGGGCACCCTGTTCCTCGATGAGATCGGCGACATGCCGCTGGACATGCAGGTGAAAATCCTGCGTGTGCTGCAGGAACGCAGCTTCGAACGCGTCGGTGGCAACAGAACCTACCAGGCGGACGTACGCATCATCGCCGCCACCCACAAGGACCTGGAGCAGATGATCGGTGATGGCCGCTTCCGCGAGGACCTGTACTATCGTCTGAATGTGTTCCCCATCGAGATGCCACCCCTGCGTGAGCGCGCAGAGGATATTCCGCTGCTGCTCAACGACCTGATCACCCGGCTGGAAAACGAAAAGCGGGGCTCGATCCGCTTCAACTCCGCCGCCATCATGTCGCTGTGCTGCCACGAGTGGGCGGGCAACGTGCGCGAGCTGGCCAATCTGGTCGAGCGCATGGCCATCCTGCACCCCTATGGGGTGGTCGGGCTGCAGGATCTGCCAAAGAAGTTCCGGCACATCGAGGCCAGCGACGAGGACCTGGTGCTGCCCGCGGTCGAACCCGCCGCCGAAGCCATGCCGCTGCCCGGCACCGAGGCCCGGTTGCCGGTCAACGGTATCGACCTCAAGGACTACCTCGAGGGCCTGGAACGACAGTTGATCGAGCAGGCGCTGGATGACTGCGGTGGCGTCGTCGCCCGTGCCGCGGAGCGCCTGCGCATCCGCCGCACCACCCTGGTGGAGAAGATGCGCAAGTACGGCCTGCAGCGTGATCGCGTCGCGTCGGTGTGAGTGGCGGCAAGACGCAAGACGCAAGACGCAAGACGCAAGACGCAAGACGCAAGACGCGAAACGCAAGACGCGAAACGCAAGTCCCGTAGGCCGGGTTAGCCGCAAAGCGGCGTAACCCAGCGCCACCACCAATGCCAGACGTGCCCGGGAGTTCCCTGCGAAGCGCCCCGGGACCGCTCCGGAACCCGCAACGGTGCGAGATTGAGATGGCGGTGGGAACACTGGGTTACGCCGCTTTGCGGCTAACCCAGCCCACGCCCGAACCGGGGGCGCTGCACCTGACGTAGGCTGGGTTAGCGGCAACGCCGCGTAACCCAGCGTCACCCCCGAGACAGGATTTCGCCTGGGTGGGTTGGCTGTCAATCCCTTGACGGGGGATCCCGCTGCGGGTGGTGATGGTGGGTGTTTTTATTTCTATCCATCTGATAAAAAAGTAAAAAGTCAGCAGGGCACGGAGTTTGCTAATTCATCTGTCACTCCCCGGAGCGACGGCCATCTGCCGTCGTCAGCAGTGCTTGGAGATGACAGCCCATGACGGCTCCCGCCCCGGATCGACTCCCGGTTTTTCCCGGGCCCGCCCAGGACCCGCGCCGGCAACTGGCCGCCGCCTTCGACCTGTTCAACGACCTGTCGCAGCAGCTCACCGAGTCCTATGCGGTGATGGAGGCGCGGGTCGGTGAGCTCAATGCCGAGCTGCACACCCTGGCCGAGCAGCGTCTGCAGGAGCTGCGCGAGAAAGAGCGTCTGGCGGCACGCCTGCAGAGCCTGCTGGCCCTGCTCCCGGCGGGTGTGGTGGTGCTCGATGCCGCTGGCCGCGTCGTCGAAAGCAATCCCGCGGCGCGCGAGCTACTGGGTGAGCCACTCGATGGCGCCCTGTGGCGTGACATCATCGCCCGGGCCTTCGCGCCGCGCAGCGACGATGGCCACGAGATTTCCCTGCGCGATGGCCGCCGCGTCAGCCTGCGCACCCGCTCCCTGGAGGGGCAGCCCGGCCAGTTGCTGCTGTTGAACGATCTCACCGAAACCCGCGAGCTGCAGCAGCGCCTGGCCCACCACGAGCGCCTTTCGGCCATGGGGCAGATGGTGTCCTCCCTGGCCCATCAGATTCGCACACCGGTCTCCACCGCCATGCTGTACGCC
>JBJHBY010000211.1:0-6115 GCA_050485745.1 Gammaproteobacteria bacterium
CGCCGCTACGCCGGGGCCATGCAGATGGTGTTCCAGGACCCGTACAGTACGCTCAACCCGCGCCTCACCGTGGGGGAAAGCCTGGCCGAGCCCCTGCATCTGCAGGGCCGTGGCGGCGAGGCGCTGTCACGGGTGCCGGCGTGGCTGCAGCGGGTCGGTCTCGGGGTGGAGACGGCGGGGCGCTACCCCCACGAGTTCTCCGGCGGTCAGCGTCAGCGCCTCGGCATTGCCCGGGCTCTGATCGCGGAGCCGGCGCTGCTGGTCTGCGACGAGCCGGTGTCGGCCCTGGACGTGTCGGTACAGGCGCAGATCATCAATCTGCTGCAGGACCTGCGCCGCTCGATGAACCTGGCGATGCTGTTTATCGCCCACGATCTGGGTGTGGTGCGTTATCTGTGTGATCGCACCGCGGTGATGTACCGTGGCCGCATCGTCGAGGAAGCACCCACGGCGCAACTGTTTGAGGCGCCACGGCACCCCTATACAGCACTGTTATTGCAGGCGAATCCGGTGGCGGACCCGGATTTGGCGCGGCGCCCGCGGTTGCAGGCGCCGCCGGCCGGACGCGAGGCAGAGGGGGGTTGCGCCTTCGCGCCGCGCTGCCCGCGCGCCGGTGAGGCGTGTCGGGTGGCGCCGCCCCTGTTGCCCGAGGGCGAGGGGCACCGCCTAGCCTGTCACGACCCCGTGCCGCTCTCCAGCGCGCGGTTGTAGAGGATCAGGGGCTGCTCGCTGTCCGCGTCCTCGCTGAACAGGAAGATGTAAGTGGCGCCGTTATCGCGGCTGGGGATGTCCACGTTCCAGCGCTGGAAACCGACCGAGAGCTCATAGCTGCCACTGCGCATGCTGCTCTCGCCGCGATAGTGCTGTCGGCCCAGGGGGCGCAGGCGCACGGACTCGCTGTCCGCATCCGGGCCGGCGTTGGCGGCACGGATGTACATTACGCGGTTGACCATCGGCTGGTTGCGGCCGCGGGGGGTGTTGGCGAGGCGCCGCTCCAGCTGCTGCAGGCTGGCGACCACCGCGTCCGGGTCGGCCAGTGGGTGCAGCGCCGCGCCGTTGCCGGCAGTGGCGTTGTCTCCGGTGACGCGCTCGACCAGGGTGATGGGGGGCAGGCCCTCATCGAGGGCCTCTTCGGCAGCCGCTTCGTCCAGTGCGACGGCGCTCTGCTGTTCGGCGGCCACGGCCTCCTCCGCTGCCTCACGCTGTTCCAGCAGCTGGCGCAGGCGTTCGATTTCTGCGCGGGCGGCCTCGGCCTCGCGGCGCGAGCGCGCCAGGGCCTCTGCCTGATTTTCGGCCTGCTCCGCGCGGCGGCGCTGGGTGACCTGGTTGCGCTGGCCCGTGATGGCCGTGTCCAGTTCGGCGAGGCGCTGCGCGGCCTGCTGATCGCGGCGTTCCAGTTCGGCCAGTTGCCGGTCCAGCCCGCCGGAGGCCTCCGCACGGGCGCGGTTCAGACGGCGCTCCGCCAGGACCACGCGGAACTCCGCCTGTTGCAGACGACTGGCGGTTTCGTCCCCGGGGCTGGCCTGATGCTGTGCACGGGCCTGCTCCAGCGCGGCCTGTGCCGCTTCCACCTCGGCCTGTTCCGCTTCGGTATTGCCGGATGCTGCGGCCAGGGCTTCGCGGGTACGGGGCAATTCGGTGGCCAGCGCCTGGCGCTCTGCCTGTAGCTCGCGCTGCTGGCGCTCCAGTGTCGCCAGGCGGGCGGCCGCGGCGTCGGCACTGCCGGCGTGGGCCATCCCCCCGAGGCTGACACTGGCGAGGAGGAAGACAGCGGCAAACAATCCTCTCAGGCTCATGGCGGGGTATAACCTCCTGTCAGGTACGTCGGCGGCGCATCGGTGGCCGGCAGCAAAAAAATATGGCAGATGAGTCGCGGGTGGTCAAAGCGATGACCCCGCCAGGGTGCCATCAATCGGATGAATGGCCATGGCGGCGTGACGGGCGGTTGGCAGGGCCCCGCCGCCCGCAGTAGACTCAGCGCCCGACGACCCGCCCTGTCTCCAGGAGTGATCATGGCTGAGTACCAGCAGTTCCGCATGACCCCCGCCCGCCTGCTTACCGCTGCGGCCAATCTGCTGCACGAGATGCTGATCGACTGCACCCGCGCGGACGCCAAGCGGCGCTTTCGTGACGTGCTGGAGGGACGTCGCCTGGGGCTGGTACGCCTGCGCATGGACGATGCCAGTGAGCTGCAGATGAACCTGACCCTGGACGCCAGTGCCTACGAAGGCGAGCTGAACTTCAGTGCCTTTCGCCGTCGGTTGCTGGTACTGCTGCATGTGATCGGCAATGCCCTGCAGGCCCAGGGCGGGCTCAACCTGATGAACGACGAGAGCGGCAAACGCCTGCTGTTCAATCTGCCGGCCATCGTCGGCGAGGGGCCGCAGGGGCAGGAGCGCGTCAATGTGCTGGTGCTGGGTGTGGATCTGGCCCTGCCGGGTGAGGCCACCCTGCAGCTGATGTTTCTGGATCCATCGCAGTACCGCCGCCAGCCGCTGGCGGATGGTGCCGCCAACGACGGTGTCGCCAACGACTGAGGGCCGGAACGTCAGCCCACGCTGATCGGCGGCAGCTGCGGCGCGGCAATGCGCAGTTTCTCCGCCGGCGCCATGACCTCGGCGGTGCCGGTGGCGACCACTTTGTCATTCTGGTTGCGCACGGTGCACTCCAGGGTGACGAAGCGTTTGTCGGCGCGCTTGGCGGTGACCTCGAGCTCCACGGTCACCGTGTCGCCGATCTTCACCGGCGCGCGGAAAGACAGGGTCTGGCCCACGTAGATGGAACCCGGCCCGGGCATTTTCAGGGCGATGGCGGCGGAGACAACGGCTCCGGTCCACATACCATGGCCGATGCGCTCCCGGAACATCGTGCCAGCGGCGAATTCGGCATCCAGGTGTACCGGGTTGACGTCCCCCGAGACCTCCGCGAACAGCGCCACATCACGCTCGGTGAGGGTTTTGGTATAACTGGCGCGCTGGCCGATATCCAGTTCGTCGAAGGTAATGTTTTCCAGCATGTCCACGCGCGGTGTCTCCCCGGGTCGATTCATTGGCAGGGGCATTGACGCGCTGGCGCGCCGCCCCGGATCGGGCATTCTAGCGCAATCGCCGCGCCGCCGGCCAAGCGCTCTGGCGGCGCGTTGACAGCCTGTGTGGGCGGCGGTTAGGGTGCGGAATCGCGGCCGTATTGCCGGAGTATGATACCGGGGCAGGCCAACTACAGGAGCGCGAAGTGCATGATTGACCAACTCATAACAACAGCACGTGAACGCCTCGGTATTCCCCAGGATGTCGATGCCGGCCGGTATGCCAATATCGTCGCCATGTTCAACGAGTCCGTGGCACAGTACGGTGAGAAGCCAGCCTTCAGCAGCCTCGGGCGGACCCTGAGCTACGCCGAACTCGATGAACTCTCCGCGCGTTTCGCCGGCTGGCTGCAACAACATACCGAGCTGCAGCCCGGGGATCGCATCGCTATCCAGCTGCCCAACCTGATCCAGTATCCCGTGGTGCTGTTCGGAGCTCTGCGCGCAGGCCTGGTGGTGGTCAATACCAACCCGCTGTACAGCGCCCGCGAACTGGAGCACCAGTTCCGTGACGCCGAGGTCAAGGCCCTGGTGGTTCTGGCCAACGTCGCTGACACCGCGGCGAAGGTGCTGCCGAAGCTCGACGGCGTGCGTCATGTCATCGTCACCGAGCTGGCCGACCTGCACCCGGCTCCAAAGCGACAATTGATCAATCTCGCCGCGCGCTACATCAAGCGCATGGTGCCGAAGTACCACATTCCCGGTGCGCTACGCCTGACCCGGGTGCTGCGCGAGGCGCCGGCGGATTACCGCCCGGTGAACCCCTCCCCCGAGGATATGGCGGTACTGCAGTACACCGGCGGCACCACCGGCCTGGCCAAGGGCGCGATGCTGAGCCACCGCAACCTGGTGGCGAACACCCTGCAGAGCGATGCCATGTTCGATACCTATGGCATGAAACCCGGCGAGGAAACCCTGATCGCGCCGTTGCCGCTCTACCATATCTATTCGTTCATCGTCAGCATGATCATGATCAGCAGTGGCAACCACAGCATACTGATCCCCAACCCGCGGGATCTCGACAGCCTGATCAGGGACATGTCGCGCTATCCGCTGACGGCTTTCTGCGGCCTCAATACCCTGTTCGTGGCCCTGTGCAACCACGACAAGTTTCCGTCCCTGGATTTCAGTCAGCTGAAAATGACTGTATCCGGTGGTATGGCGCTGACTGCCGGAGCCGCGCAGCGTTGGGAGGAAATCACCGGCTCGCAGATTTACGAAGGTTATGGCCTCACCGAGACCTCGCCGGTGGTGTCGGTGAATCCCGGCAACCACAATGTGCTCGGCACCATCGGCATTCCCGTACCCGGCACCCGGGTTCGTATTCTCGGTGAGGAGGATCGCGAGCTTGGCGTCGATGAGCCGGGGGAACTCTGCATCCAGGGTCCGCAGGTCATGCTGGGCTACTGGCGCAACGAGGAGGCGACCCGCGAGGTGCTCGACGCGGACGGCTGGCTGCGCTCGGGGGATATCGCCATCCTGCGTGAAGATGGGTTTCTGAAGATCGTCGACCGCAAGAAGGACATGATTTCCGTGTCCGGCTTCAACGTCTACCCGAACGAACTCGAGGATGTGATCAGTCAGCACCCGGATGTGCGCGAATGCGCGGTGATCGGGGTGCCGGACGAACACTCCGGCGAGGCGGTGATGCTGTTCGTGGTGCGCCGCAATCCCGGGCTTGAGGCCCAGGCCCTGCGCGACTGGTGCAAGGAGCGCATGACCGGTTACAAGGTGCCGAAGAAGATCGAATTCCGGGACGATCTGCCCAAGTCCAATGTCGGCAAGGTGCTGCGCAAGGATCTGCGCGAAGAGGTGATGCGCGAGCATCGATGAAGGCCGATTCTGAAGCCACGCTGCTGCGCGCCGCCGCGCGCCGCGAGCGCGTTCCCGCATTGCGTTATGATCCGGATCTGCCGGTGGTGGTGGCGCGCGAGGAAATCGCCGCCGCCATCGCCGCCCACCCGGTGGTGGTGATCGCCGGCGAGACCGGCTCCGGCAAGACCACCCAGATCCCGAAGATCTGCCTCGAACTCGGCCGCGGCAGCCGCGGCTGGATCGGCCACACCCAGCCGCGGCGCCTGGCGGCACGCACTGTGGCCGCGCGCATCGCCCAGGAACTCGACAGTCGCCCCGGCGATCTGGTGGGCTATCAGGTGCGCTTCAGCGAAGCGGTGTCGCCGGACGCGCTGGTCAAGTTGATGACGGACGGCATCCTGCTGGCGGAGATCCGCAAGGATCGCAATCTGTCTCGCTACGATACCCTGATCATCGACGAGGCCCACGAGCGCAGCCTCAATATCGATTTTCTGCTCGGCTACCTGCGCCGCCTGCTGCCGCGCCGCCCCGATCTGAAAATCATTATTACCTCGGCCACTATCGACGTGGCGCGCTTTGCCGAGCACTTCAACGACGCGCCGGTGAGCGCGGTGTCCGGACGCAGTTATCCGGTGTACACCGAGTACCGGCCGCCGGAACCCGGCGTGGAACTGCCTGCGGCGGTGGCCGATGCGCTGGGCGAGATCAATGCCCGCGACGCCGGGCGCGGCGGCGACGTGCTGGTGTTCCTGCCAGGCGAGCGCGAAATCCGCGAAACCGCCCAGGTGTTGCGCCGCCTGCCGCTGCCGGGCCTGGACATCCTGCCGTTGTATGCGCGCCTCAGCCTGGCGGAACAGAACCGCGTGTTCGATCCGCGTCTGCGCCGAGGCCGTCGTGTGGTACTGGCGACCAATGTGGCGGAGACGTCGCTGACGGTGCCGGGTATTCACTACGTGATCGACTCCGGGCTGGCGCGGATCAGCCGCTACAGCGCGCGTTCGCGCCTGCAGCGTTTGCCGGTGGAGCCGGTGTCCCGTGCCAGCGCGGATCAGCGCCAGGGGCGTTGCGGGCGCATCGCTCCCGGCGTTTGCTACCGCCTTTATGCCGAGGACGATTACCTCGCCCGCCCGGCTTTCACCGACCCGGAAATCCTGCGCACGCCGCTGGCGGCGGTAATCCTGCAGATGCTGTCCCTGGGGCTGGGGGACATTGCCG
>JBJHBY010000212.1:0-6100 GCA_050485745.1 Gammaproteobacteria bacterium
CACTTCCATGGTGTTGCCTCGTCGGCAGTCCGCGCTCAGTGCAGGTGCCGCTACTCCGTCGTTGAGGCCAGTATAATCAGGAATACGATCCCGGCGCGACCGCTGTACCGGCTTGCCCGGGGATGAACCTCAGTGAGAGCATGCAGGCTGCATGCGCAGCCCCTGGAGACCCGTCACATGCCGCAAGTCCTGAGAACGCCGGACGACTGTTTCGACGGCCTGCCCGATTTTCCCTGGACGCCGCGCTACCACATGCTGGACCACCCCCGGCTGGGTCCGTTGCGCATGCACTATCTCGATGAGGCCGGTGACGGGGCGGGGGCCGCTGCCGCTCCGGTAGTGCTCATGTTGCACGGAGAGCCGACCTGGAGCTTTCTCTACCGGCACATGATTCGCGACCTGACCCGCCGGCAGTTGCGCTGCGTCGCCCCCGACCTGATTGGCTTTGGCCGTTCCGACAAGCCTGCGGCCCGCTCTGATTACAGTTATCTCGGACATGTCGATGCGCTGGCGGAACTGGTCGAGAGCCTGGATCTCAGCCGCATCATCCTGGTTTGCCAGGACTGGGGCGGCCCGATCGGCCTCAGTGTGCTGGCGCGCATGCCGCAGCGCTTCAGCGCGGTAGTGGCGGCCAACACCCTGTTGCCCAATTGCGAGCCGCCGCCGCGTGGCGTCGATGACTGGCCTGGAGAGATCATCACCCAGTGGGTGGCCTCCACCCGGGAGGCGACGGACCTGCCGGTTGCGGACATCGTTTCGGGTGTGTGCGTCCGCCCCCTGTCCACGGCGGTGCACCGCGGCTACGACGCACCCTTTCCCACGCCGGCGCACAAGGCGGGGCCACTGGTCTTTCCGGCGTTGATCCCGATTCGCGAGGACATGCCGGGGGTGGCAGAGAACCGCGCCACCTGGGCGGTGCTCGAGCGCTGGGAGCGCCCCTTCGTGACCGCGTTCAGCGACAGCGATCCCTCCACAGCAGCCTGGGCCGAGGTATTCCGGCGTCGTATTCCCGGTGCCCGGGGGCAGTACCATCCGGTGATTCAGGGGGCGGGCCACTTCCTGCAGGAGGAGCAGGGCCCGGCACTGGCGGCCGTGGTGGCGGAGCTGGCGCGGCGTCTCAAGGCCTGAAGCGGGCGCGGAGCCCGGGCTCAGGTGATCAGGGCGGACAGCCGCACATCCGCGCCCAGCACGCGCAGCAGGCGCCCATCGTCGCCCCTTACCGGCGCGGAAATGGTGAAACAGAAGCCGTCGGTGGCCGCCGAGCGATAAACCGGCGATACCCAGGCCGCCTGTCCATCGAGCACCTGGCGGAACCAGTCGCGCCCGGACCAGTCCCGGCCGCGGGCACTGTCACCATCACCGGGCAGGTCCGGCGCGAACAGATTGGCGCTGAGTTGGCGGCCGCCGGCATCCACCAGATAGAGCAGTTCGAAGCGAGCATCCCGGGACAGCCACTGCCGCAGCAACTGCTCGGCGCCGGACACGTCGCCCCGCAACTCGGGGCGCCGGGTCAGGTGCAGGATATCGTCCCGGGCGGCGCCGTGCAGAGCCAGGCGAAACACACCAAGCTGGTCGAGCAGGCGATCGCTCTCATCCCGCACCGCCTGCCCGTGGTCCCTCACCTGGCTGGCGCTGCCCAACAGCTCGGCGGCGATACGCGACACGTCCTGCACGTCGCGGCTGACATTGCGCGCCGCCAGGCCAATCTGTTCGGTGCCGGCGGCAATGGCCTCGACGCGCAGGTCGAGCTGATCCATTGCTTGTCGGGCCTCCCCCAGGCCGAGGCCCAGTGAGGTGACATCCTCGCGGCCGGCGGCGATGGCCTGGCGGATGGTGTCGGCAGCTGTGCCGAGCAGGCCCATCTCACCGCGAAAGCGCTCCACGATCTGGCCCACCTCGCCTGTGGCATCCGTGGTGCGGTGGGCCAGGCGCCGCACCTCCTCCGCGACCACGGCGAAGCCACGACCACTGGCGCCGGCGCGGGCTGCCTCGATAGCGGCATTGAGGGCCAGCAGATTGGTCTGGCTGGAGATGTCGGCAATGACGTCGATGACCCGGGTGACTTCCTGAAGTTGGCTCTGTAATCGGGCGATGGCTGCACCAAGTTGGTGCTCGCTTTGGTCAATGGCCTCGATGCGCCCGGCGACGCCTTCGCCGTCCTGTGCGCACTGGCGAATCCGGCCGGTGACTTCGCGCGACAGGTTCGCCATCTCGCTGGCCCGGGGTGCCAGTTCCGCCTCCAGAGTGGTGCTGACCTCCTCGCTGGCACTGGCGATCAGCTCGGAGGCCTCGGCCAGACGTTGTCCGTCGGTTTCGGCCTGGCGGGCAATCGCAGCCAGTCGCGGGGCGTGTCCGGCGATCCCGACCGCCGCGGCGACCGCACGCTCCACCTGGCGATGCAGGCGGGACAGGAAGTGACCGAGCCAGCGGTGCGCCGGGTCGGTGTCGTCGGCCTTGACGTCGAGCTCCAGATGTTCGCAGGCGCGCCGGAGGCGCTCCAGGCTGGAACGCCTGGCTTGGCGAAACTGCAGCAGGGCCACGGTCAGTCTCCTTTGCAGGTAGATGTATTTTTCGAATGAGAAAATAGGGTTTTATTTCTCAAAGCAATAAAAGTGCCAAGGACCATGGCCCTTTGACGAGGCCCCGGCGGGGGGTAGAATGCGCGGTTTCGCCCGCCCCAGCCCGCCCGCTGCCGCCGTTGCCGGCGCGGGTTGATGGCCGCGGCGCCGGTTCAGTCTCCCGGGCCCACTCTGCCATGCGCTCAGCCATTCCCCACTCCGGTCGTCTCAAGGCCGCCCTGCTTGCCGTTGCCAGCCTGACCGTGATGGCCAGCGCGATCATTTCCCCGGCGCTGCCGGCCATGGATCAGCATTTCGCCCGCCATTCAGACCTGATGGTCAAGTTGATCCTGACCATGCCGGCACTGAGCATTGTTCTGTTTGGGCCGGTGATGGGCTATGTGGTTGACCGCTTTCCACGGCGTCGGCTGCTGCTGTGTGCGCTGCTGGTGTATGCGCTGGCGGGCGCCAGTGGCTTCGTCCTTGATAGCCTGCCGCTGCTGTTGTTTTCCCGGGCGGTGCTCGGGGTGGCGGTGTCGGCGATCATGGCTGTGGGGATGTCCCTGACCGGCGATTATTTTCGCGCGGATGAACGCGCCCGCTTTCTCGGTGTCCAGGGCAGCTTCATGTCCCTGGGCGGGGTGCTGTTCGTCAATCTGGGCGGCCTGCTGGCGATGTGGAGCTGGCGTGGGCCCTTTCTGGTCTACCTGTTTGCCCTGGTCGTCATACCGCTGGTGCTCTGGCAGCTGTTTGAGCCGGAGCGGGAGCAGGCGCCTGCGGGCACTGCCGCGACAGGTGGCGCGGGGCTGGACTATGGCCGTACCGCGCTGGTCTATGGCATGGCATTGCTGGGGTTGTTGCTGTTCTACATGGTGCCGACCCAGCTGCCCTTCCTGCTGGTGGAGCGCGGCGCGGGTAGCGGACCCGCGCTGGGGCTGGCGGTGTCGGTGGCGACCATGAGCTCCGCCTTTGCCTCGTTCTTTTACGGGCGGGTGCGGGGTCACCTGGGCTATGTACAGATCTACATTCTGGCGTTGAGCCTGGCGGCCCTCGGCTACACCGGCGTGGGCCTGGTCGGCAGTTACGGGCTGACCGTGGCATCGATTGCCCTGGCCGGCCTTGGCTTCGGCCTGATGTTGCCCAATGGCAACCTGTGGCTGATGAGCCTCGCCCCGCCAGCCATCCGCGGCCGGGTAATCGGTGGCCTTACCTCGATGATTTTTCTCGGCCAGTTCCTGTCGCCCCTGGCGATGGCGCCGATCACGCTGCGCTGGGGGCTGGCCGCGGGCTTTCTCAGCGGCGCCGGGCTGGTTGCTGTGACCGCACTGGCGCTTTACCTGTGGCTGCGCGGCCAGACGCGGTCAGCTCAGGGGCGATAGCAGCCAATGCGCCGGGTGGCGATGACCACGGCGTCGTATTCAATCTGCTGTGTTTCCGCAATGGCCCTGCCGCGCCGGCGCTGGCGCTCCAGGGTGTCGAGCTGATAATAGGCATCCAGGCTGACGCGGCGGATACCCACGCTGGCATCACTGCGGAAATCAAAACCCTCGAAGGCCTGCTCATCGCGGTAGTAGCGACCATGACTGCGGAAGTGGTCGCGCAGCCAGCGGCCGCGCGGGGTTCCGCTGCTGAACTCGCCCACTGGCGTATCGTCCAGCCACAGTTGCAGGCGGCCGTCGTGTTCCCCCGGGGTATTGGCATGCACTGCCATTTCGATGCAGAACCAGCGCTCCCTGGGGATGCCGGTCTGGCCGGCTGGGTGGAATTTGTTGCCGTAGTGGGTGCGCTGCGGATCGGGGCCACCCTGTCGGCCGGCGCAGCCGGGTCGGGTGGAACCATCGTTGCACACCCAGGAACGCATCCCCTGCCAGTAGGTGTAGAAAAACAGCCGATCCCGGCTATCGAGGTCCAGGGCCACGCTGAAGCCTTCATCCCCGGCCGGACGGGTGCCGGCACGGCCACCCATGTGAAAGCCCGGGCGTTCCGCCAGGATCCGCACCCAGTGATGGGGTGGGGCGGTGTCCGCCGTGAAGCGGGCGTGAAACCGCCAGTAGATCACTTCCTGCGGGGATTCGAGCTGGTGCTCGGCGAAGGTCGAGAGGTTCGCGCGTGCCTGCAGGTGCTCCTGGCCGATGCGCGCGCGCAGGGCCTGGTCGCCGCTGACCGCATCGGTCTTCACAATGTGCAGTCGCGTCTCGTCCCGGGTGTGGCGCTGCCAGCCCTCGAGCCCGCGGGAAAAGTCACTGTGGAACAGTACCGCCGGGTGTTCGGCGAGACCGCGGTCACCGGGATGGCTGGCGCTGAGAGGCGCATCGGCGCAGGCGGCCAGGCTGGCTGCCAGCAGCGGGATGGCCAGGGTTCTGCGTGCGCGGATCCCGACCGGTTGTGACCCCGGGAATGATGGACTATTTTTAATAGTGGGCCACAGTCGTGGCATGTTGTTTCTGCTGACCCGCCACAGGTTGTTCACATGCTCCCTCGCAATCCCACTTTCAGCCTCCGGCTGCGCGGCATGTCCCGCCTGCGCGCCCTGCTGTGCCTGCTGCTGGCGTATGGTCTGGCGCCGGCCCAGGCCGAAACCGACGCGCGCTTCAGCTGGGGGGGCTTCGGCACCCTCGGTGTAGTGTACAACGACTCGGATGACATGGAGTTTATACGCGACCTCAACCAGCCTCGGGGTGTGTCCGGTGGCTGGAGTGCCCAGCCCGACACCCTGCTCGGTTTGCAGGGCCGTTACCGTCTGAACGAGGACTGGAGCGCAACGGTTCAGGTGGTGAGCCGCTATACGTACAACAGCAGCTATCGGCCGAAGATGACCTGGGGCTTTCTCAAGTACAGCCCCGATCCGGGCCTCGACCTGCGCCTGGGCCGGGTTGCCTGGGATATCTACATGCTCTCGGACGCGCGCAATGTGGGCTATTCCTATCTTTGGGTGAGGCCTCCACTGGAATACTTTGCGCTGCAGCAGGTGACCCACATCGACGGCGCTGATCTGGTGCTGCGCCGGGATACTGAGGTGGGGCTGTTCTGGACCAAGCTCTACGCCGGTTACGCCGATGAGCGGATTCCCCTGGATACGGGCAACAGCTACGATCTCGCCGGTACCCGGGTGCTGGGGGGCAACCTGAACTACCAGACCCGCGACTGGTGGTTCCGGCTTGGCTACGCCCGGGCCCGGCTCGATAACGAGGCCGACGGCCTGATCGAGCTGGAGGCGGCGCTGGCGCAGACCGGGCTGCCCCGGGCGGCGCGCGCGGGACGACGCATCCGTCTCGAGGACGCCACCATCGAGCACTTCACCGCCGGGGTTGTCTATGAGCGTGGCCCGATGCTGGCCCAGGCCCTGTATGACCGTGGCAGGTCTGATTCCCTGTCCCACCCGAAACACGATTCCTGGTATCTGTTGTTCGGCTACCGCATCGCGGACTGGACACCCTTCATCGCCACCGCCCGCACCCGGGCGGACCGCCCCAGCCTGGATACCGGCCTGCCCCTCGACCACCCCCTCGCGCTGGCGGCGCGGCAGGCCGTGGATAGCGGCC
>JBJHBY010000213.1:0-6075 GCA_050485745.1 Gammaproteobacteria bacterium
GAACACCCTGGTGCTGGTGCATCGCACCGAACTGCTCAAGCAATGGCAGGAACGCCTGCAGGCCTTTCTTGGCGTCGGCAAGGGGGTGGTCGGCACCATCGGCGGCGGCAAGGCCCGGCCTACCGGCAGGATCGATATCGCGGTGATGCAGTCTTTATCCCGCCAGGGCGAAGTGAACCCGCTGGTGGAGGACTACGGGCAGGTGATCGTCGACGAGTGCCACCATGTCGGCGCGGTGTCGTTCGACGCCATACTGAAGAGAACCAGGGCGAAATTCGTGCTCGGCCTGACGGCGACACCAATCCGTCGTGACGGTCAGCAGCCAATCATCTTCATGCAGTGTGGGCCGATCCGCCACACGGCGGCCACGCCCGCTGGCGCTCCCCAGGATTTGGAGGTCGTACCACGGTCACGCTTTGCACGGATCGATCTGCCATCCGAAACCGGGATTCAGGATGTGTTCCGGCATCTGGCCAACGATCAGGATCGCACCAATGCGATCGCAGCAGAAATTCAGGGCGCTTTCGCACAGGGCCGCAAGGTACTCGTGCTGACCGAGCGGACCGAGCACCTCAACGCCATCCTCGCCGCACTGGATGGGCATGAGCCGGCGCCGTTTGTGCTGCACGGCCGAATGTCGAAGAAGCAGCGGAGCACCCTCATTGCCGATCTGGATGCCTTGCCACCCGAAGCCCCGCGCGTCCTGCTGGCGACGGGAAAGCTGGTCGGCGAGGGTTTCGACCATCCCCCTCTCGATACCCTGGTACTGGCGATGCCGGTTTCCTGGAAGGGAACGCTGCAGCAGTACGCCGGCCGCCTGCACCGGGAGCACGCCTCCAAGACCGGTGTTCGGATCATCGATTTCGTCGACGCCGGCCACCCGGCGTTGCTCCGAATGTGGGACAAACGCCAGCGCGGGTACCGCGCGATGGGTTACCGGATCGCTGCGGAAATGGGCGGTTCATGAACGGGTCTCCGCGACATTCCGCAGGCGTTTGCAACGGCCCGAAGCAGCAGACCGAGGACTCGGTTCTACGGTCAACCATCCACCACCAACGAAAATGGCCTGGATAATCTCCAGGCCCTTTTTCTTTGCGCGAATCCCCGCGTAACGCGGGGTTCGGGGCGTCGGCCCTGCGGGTAGTCGCAAGTTCGAACCCGTCGACCCGCCGCCGCGGTCCGATTCAGACGCTGCGCGCGCGAGCCAAGGCAATTCCAGGAAGCGCCGCTACTCCGGCAGATCGTTCAGCTCGTAGCTGGTGCTGCGCCCACCTGCATCCGATTTGCGCAGCACGCCCCGCGTCAGCAGATCGTTGATGTCGCGCAGCGCCGTGTCCGGCGAGCACTTGGCAATGGCCGCCCACTTGCTGCTGGTGAGCTTGCCTTCGAAGCCGCCGAGCAGCTTGTTCAGCAATTTCACCTGTCGCTCGTTCAAGGGTGTGGTCGCCCAGCGCTGCCAGAACCGGGCTTTCGTCAGGACGGCGTCCAGCGTGTGCTGGGCCTGGTCGACGGCACGATGCAGCGTGTCGAGGAACCACGCGAGCCACTCCGTGACATCCATCGACCGGTTGTCAGGCACATCCCTGTGCCTGCCCCCTTCGGGGCTGGCGCGAAAATTTGCTCCCGGCAAATTTTTCTGCGTCCACTCCAGGATGTCGTAGTAGGCCTTGCGTTCGCGTTGGATCTGCGCCGACAAACTGTAGAAGCGTTGCGGGCTACCGTCGGCGCGTGCCAGCAACAGATCACCGATGGCCCGGGCGATACGGCCATTGCCGTCGTCGAACGGGTGCAAGGTGACGAACCACAGATGGCCAAGGCCAGCTTTGATCAGCGGCGGTTCGTTCGACGCAGCATTCAGCCAGTCGAGGAAGCGGCCGGTTTCGGCCTCAAGGCGATCAGCGGGCGGCGCTTCGAAATGCACCCGCTGGCGGCCGATGGGGCCGGACACCACTTGCATGGGGCCACTGGCGTCATCGCGCCAGCCACCAACCTTGATCTTGGAGAGGCCGGAGTAGCCGGTGGGAAACAGTGCGGCATGCCAGCCGAACAGACGCTCTTTTGACACGGGCGCATGGCAGTTGGCGGTGGCATCCAGCACCATCTCGACCACACCCTCGACGTGCCGATCGACCGGCGCGAGCGCGCCGATGTCCACACCCAGCCTGCGCGCGATGGACGAGCGCACGGACTCGACGTTGAGCTGCTCGCCCTCGATCTCGCTGGTCTTGACCACGTCCTCGGTGAGCGCCGCGAGACTTGCCTGGTCGCGCAGCGCCATGCCGACGTCAGCCAGGCGGCCCATCAACAGCCCCTGGGCGCGGCTGACCTCGGCCATGGGGCCAGCCAGTGCTGCCAGGTCGAAGTGCCAGTTCGGCCAGTCACTGGCCTGCCAGATGTATTTGTAATCGCCGCTATTCATGCGGAGATTATGGGGCGCATTCTCCGCATACGCAAGTCTTTCTCCGCATACGGTGCGGCGAATATGGGCGCCATTCGCCGCACGGCTGGCTGCCTTACCCAGGAAAGGGTGTAAATGGGTGTCTTTTTGGTCAGGGTGACGGGCACCGGTTCAATTGAGCGTTTGGGAACGGAACAGGCCCGGAAAACAGACGAGGTTGAACGCCATTTCCGGCGACCAGTCTGGGCGAAAAACCTGCTTGAATGTCCGCAGATTCGCCTGTCAACCCCGGCTTTTCGCACCAGTACGCAGGGCTTCGCAACTTGCCAGAACGCGATGATGACAACCATAAACGACACCTTCAGCCAGGAAGAGGCTTACAGCCTGTTGCATCCCCTCGCCACCTGCCGGGACAATCAGCACCGCATGAGCGCACCGGGCTGGAGTCGCTCGCGCTGGCGGGGCAACGGCATTCAGGATCAACAACACCCAGGGAGGGAACCCATGGATAACATCGTGATTTTCGAGTCCGGCGATCAGCCGGTACAGGTGCGCCTGGAAGGCGAGACCGTCTGGCTGAGCCTTCAGCAACTCGCAGAATTGTTCCAGCGTGACAAGTCCGTGATTTCAAGGCATTTACGAAATATCTATGCCACACAGGAACTTAACCGCGAGGCAACTGTTGCAAAAAATGCAACAGTTCAAATGGAGGGCGGTCGCGAGGTGCAGCGCGTGATCGCCCACGAACTCCTTGTGAGCCTGCGAGAAAACGTATCCGTAGACTGGGCACATCGAGAGTCGGCAAGGGCGCGGCTGCGCGTTCTGGTGAAGCGCATCCTGCGAAAATACGGCTACCCGCCGGATTTGCAGGACGCGGCGGTGCAGACCGTACTGCAGCAGGCCGAGGTGCTGTCCGCCTCATGGCAGCCGGGGCATTCAGGCGTATGAGGGCCTCCAGTTATTCGAAGTTCTCGAATAACTCCCGCCCACGAGCCATAGCGCTTAGCCAGGCAAGCTATTGGACAGGCAACCCGATATCGGCAATAGCCGGGCGATAGAAATTGGCGATACAACAGCAATCACGCGCCGGATCAATACCTTATATCAACCTTTGCACGGACGAGCCCCTGCAGTAAGACCCTGCTGCTCGGGTCGTTGTCGACCAGCTCTGGCCATGACTGGCACACCCACCCACATACCACCATTTTTCTGCGGTACAGTTGACGGTCAAGCCGCTCCCCAAAGGGATATACCCCCAGTTACAACCCGATGGTAGCAAGCACTGGCGTGATGACGCGATTACCCGCATCGAACGGACGTCTGTTGCGTGGAATCGTGTTGCGCTGAGCCATTGCCGAATTGATCAGAGGTGCCTTAACCGGGTCGCGGCGATCAGCGAGGCTATCGGGCGGCTGACCGTGCTCACCGATCAGGCGAGAGCCTTGCGGCTGCGGATGATTCTGGATGCCGTGAACACCTCGACCCGGGAAGATACCCCGGAAGACACCCCGGAAGTTAGGCTGCTCTCAGTCCTTGCTGGAGAAATGACCCGGCAACAGCTCAGGGAGGCGCTCGGCCTTAAAGACGATGAGCATTTCCGCAAGGCCTATTTGCTCCCCGCTCTGGAAGCCGGATGGGTTGAAAGGACGATCCCCGACAAGCCGCGCAGCGGCAAACAGAAGTACCGCCTGACCGACAAGGGACGTCAGGTAATGGCCCGGCAGGGTGGTTGGTAACCTGCAATATGGCTCATGCCAGTCAGGCCATGCTTCCTTGAAGCCAGCTGTGTAGACGTCACCCGTCATCTGAATCATCCTGACCGGCGGGTAGTCGATGCGCGGTTCGGGGCTGCCCCGCGGCATGGCGATCCGGATCTGATGCGGCAACTACCCCACCACCCCCACTACCGCCCGCGCAATCTCGATCTCCTCATCCGTGGGAATCACCCAGCACCCCACCGCGCTGTCGTCGCTGCTCAGCCGCGGGGCGCCGCGCCGGTTGGCGGCGGGGTCGAAGCGCAGGCCGGCCCAGGCCAGGCCGCTGGCGATGCGCTCGCGGATGGGGGCGGCGTTTTCGCCCACGCCGGCGGTGAACACCAGGCCGTCGAGGCCGCCCATGGCGGCGATCATCGAGCCGGCTTCGCGCACGGCGCGGTAGACGTAATACTCCAGGGCCTCGCGCGCCGCCGGGTGGTCGGCCTCCGCCGCCAGCAGTGCGCGCATGTCGCCGGAGAGGCCGGACATGCCCTTGAGGCCGGATTCCCGATACAGCAGGCGCTCGATCGCGTCCGGCGCCAGGCCTTCATGCTGCAGCATGTAGAGGATGACGCCGGGGTCGATGGCGCCGCAGCGTTCGCCCATGGGCAGGCCGTCGAGTGCGGTAAAGCCCATGCTGGTGGCCACGCTGCGGCCGGCCTGCAGCGCCGCCATGCTGGCGCCGTTGCCGAGGTGGGCGACCAGCACCCGGCCGCGGGCGAGTGCGGGGTCGTAATCCGGCAGTACGCGGGCGATGTGCTGGTACGACAAGCCGTGAAACCCATAGCGCAGCACGCCGGCCTCGGCATAGCGGCGCGGCAGGCCGAAGCGCTGGGCGACGTCGGGCTGGCTACGATGAAAGGCGGTATCGAAACAGGCGACCTGGGGCAGTTGCGGCCGCAGCCTGGCGAGTGCCTCGACGGCGGCCAGGTTGTGGGGCTGGTGCAACGGCGCCAGCGGGGTGTAAGCGGCCAGCAGGTTCAGCACCTCCGCGTCGAGCCGCACCGGCTCGGCAAAGCGCGGGCCGCCATGCACCACGCGATGGCCCGCGGCAACCAGGCGGTGATCACCGCCGTGCTGTTGCAGCCAGTCCAGCCCCGCGGCCAGTGCTTCGGCCTGCCCGGCATCGGCCGGCAGCGCCTGCTGCAGCGCGGTGCCGCCATCAGCCCCGCGAATGATCAACCGCGGCTCGGCGTTCAGGCCTTCCGCCAGGCCGCGCCAGCGCAGTTGCAAGGTCTCCCCCGCCAGACCGTACAGCGCAAACTTGACACTGGATGAGCCGGCATTGACCACCAGGATCGCGTCGCTCACGGCCTGGGCTCCGGCTGCGCATGGCTGCGCTGGCGCTGCTGATGCACCAGCAGCAGTGCCACGGCGCAGGAGCCCAGCCGCGCGGCAGTGCCCTCGGCACGGCTGGTGAGCACGATGGGCACGCGTGCGCCCAGCACGATGCCGGCGGACTCGGCATCGGCCAGGTAATAGAGCTGCTTGCCGATCATGTTGCTGGATTCCAGGTTCGGCGCCATCAGGATATCGGCGCGACCGGCCACCTCGGAGGCAATGCCCTTGGTGCGCGCGGCGGCCTCGGAGATGGCGTTGTCAAACGCCAGGGGGCCGTCGAGCAGGCCACCGCGGATCTGGCCGCGGTCGGCCATCTTGCACAGTGCGGCGGCATCCAGGGTGGAGGGAATGGCGACATTCACCGATTCGGTGGCGGACAGGATCGCCACCCGGGGCTGCTCGATACCCAGTGCATGCGCCAGGTCGATGGCGTTCTGGATGATGTCGCGCTTGGTTTCCAGGTTGGGCGCGATGTTGATGGCGCCGTCGGTGATCAGCAGGGGCCGCGGATAGGTGGGCAGGTCCACCACCCAGACATGGCTCATGCGCCGGTCGGTGCGCAGGCCGGCATCCCGGTTGAGT
>JBJHBY010000214.1:0-6037 GCA_050485745.1 Gammaproteobacteria bacterium
CGGCGACCTTGACGATGCCGCGAATGTTGTTCACCACCAGGGTGGCCAGGGCCTCGCCCTCGACATCCTCGGCCACGATCACCAGCGGCTTGGAGGACTTGGCCACCTGCTCCAGCAGGGGCAGCAGGTCACGGATGTTGGAGATCTTCTTGTCAACCAGCAGGATGTAGGGGTCGTCCAGTTCGACGGCCATTTTTTCCTGGCTGTTGATGAAGTAGGGGGAGAGGTAGCCGCGATCGAACTGCATACCCTCGACCACGTCCAGCTCGTTGTCGAGACCGGAACCTTCTTCAACGGTGATGACGCCTTCCTTGCCAACCTTCGCCATGGCGTCGGCGAGGATCTTGCCGATGCTCTCGTCGCTGTTGGCGGAGATGGTGCCCACCTGGGCAATGGCCTTGCCATCTTCACAGGGGATGGCCATTTTCTGCAGCTCTTCAACCGCCGCGATCACGGCCTTGTCGATACCGCGCTTGAGGTCCATCGGGTTCATGCCGGCGGCGATGCCCTTGAGGCCTTCGGTAACGATGGACTGGGCCAGTACAGTGGCGGTGGTGGTGCCGTCACCCGCGTCATCGGACGCCTTGGAGGCCACTTCCTTGACCATCTGTGCGCCCATGTTCTCGAACTTGTCTTTCAGTTCGATTTCCTTGGCCACGGACACGCCGTCCTTGGTCACGGTGGGTGCGCCAAAGGCCTTGTCCAGAACCACGTTGCGGCCCTTGGGGCCGAGGGTGACCTTGACCGCGTCGGCCAGGACATTGACGCCCTTGAGCATTTTCTGGCGAGCGCTGTCGCCGAATTTCACTTCTTTCGATGCCATGATGCTTTACCTTCCTGAAAAATCGCTGATGAATGGGGCTGAACGGGTAAGTGACAGGTACGCGACCTGCTTACTTTTCAACCACACCGAAGATTTCGGTTTCGCTCAGGATCACCAGCTCCTCGCCGTCGATCTTGACGGTGTTGCCGGAGTACTGGCCAAAAATCACCTGGTCGCCAACCTTGACCGAGACCGCACGCAGCTCGCCGTTGTCCAGCAGCTTGCCATTGCCGACAGCAACCACCTCGCCCTGGGTGGGCTTTTCCTTGGCCGAGCCGGGCAGCACGATACCGCCGGCGGAGGTGACTTCTTCTTCCTTGCGCCGAACGACGACACGGTCGTACAAAGGACGGATTTTCATCTCGCCAATTCTCCCAAAGATCCAAATGTGAACAGTTCACCCGGCTCGCGGGCACCGACCCCCGATATGGGGCCAGCCGCACCGTTTTCAAGACCGGAATTAGCACTCTACTCAAGAGAGTGCCAATCATAGTGCCGCGGCCGGGCCAGTCAAGGGGTTCGTGACCGCGGAACTGGCCGCATCATGAGGGCGGCCGGAGGGATTTCAAGGGTCTTCGCGACGAAAATCGCCTTCGAGGGTCACCGGCGGGCGGCGCGTGGGTCCACTGCCGCCGGAACTGCCCGGGCCACCGGGACCACCCGGCGGCGGGCGCCGGCCACCACCGAGGCGGCGCAACAGGGCGGCCGCCACGGCCCGGCGACTGGGGGGCAGCACGAAGGCCAGGCCGAGCAGGTCACTGGCAAAGCCCGGGATCAGCAACAGCAGGGCACCAAAGGCGAGCAGCATTGCCTCCAGCAGCTCCCGGGTGGGCGGCTCGCCGCCGCGCAGGCGGCTGTCGGCCTGGCGCAGCAATTGCCAGCCCTGGTGACGCAACAGGGTCAACCCGGTGATGGCGGTGAGCACCACCAGCAACACCGTGGGCAGGGCGCCGATCTGCGCGCCGACCCGGATCAGCAGCCAGAGTTCGAACAGGCCCAGCAGCAGCCAGAGCCACCCGATTGCGCGCATGCGAGTTCCCTTGAGGAGTATGGTGACAAAAGCATCCCGGGGCATGATCCCGACCCGCGATGGACATTGCAAGCGCCAGGTTTGGCAGCCCGGCGGGTTTGCTGCAATAATCGCCGGCTTGTGCCGGGCCCGCGTGCAAGCGCCGCCCCGCCACCGCCCCCGCAGCACCGGGAGGCCACATCCCGCTGGCTGGGCCCCGGCCCGACCCGCACGTCCACTCACATCGATACAAGGCAAGCAGTATGGATCTGAACGCGAAAGTCATCGTTGTCACCGGCGGTGGCCAGGGCCTGGGCCGGGCCATGGCACTGGCACTGGCCGCCCGCGGCGCCCATCTCGCCCTGGTCGACCTCAACCAGGAAAAGCTCGACGAGGCCGTGGCGCTGTGCCGGCAGGCAGGCGGAGATGCCCGCGCCTACACCGCCAACATCGCCCGCGAGGACGAGGTCGTGGCCCTGTTCGACCAGGTGGTGGCGGATTTCGGCAACCTGCATGGGGTGATCAACAACGCCGGCATCCTGCGCGATGGCCTGCTGATCAAGGCGAAAGATGGCGAGATCGTGAAGAAAATGAGCCTGGCCGAGTGGCAGGCGGTGATCGACGTCAACCTGACCGGCGTCTTCCTGTGTGGCCGCGAGGCCGCGGAGCGCATGATCCGCCTCGGTACCCAGGGCGTCATCCTGAACATCTCCAGCCTGTCGATGGCGGGCAACATGGGCCAGAGCAACTATTCCGCGGCCAAGGCCGGGGTTGCCGCGATGACCGTGACCTGGGCCAAGGAACTGGCACGCCACGGCATCCGCTGCGCCGGTATTGCCCCCGGCTTCGTCGCCACCGAAATGGTCGCCAGCATGAAGCCCGAGGCCCTGGAGAAGATGGCCGCGGGCATTCCCCTGAAGCGCCTGGGCAAGCCCGAGGAAATCGGCCACACCGCAGCCTATATTTTCGAGAACGACTATTTCACCGGTCGCATCATCGAGATGGATGGCGGCATCCGCATCTGAACCCCCGCCCCCGGCCAGGCACCGCCCGGCCGGGGCCAACTCCAGCGGAACACCGTGGCCCTGACCCTTCCCCCCGCCCTGCGGGTCTATCTCGACCGCCGCCTGGCCACCCTGCTGGCCCTGGGCTTCGCCAGCGGTCTGCCGGCCCCCCTGGTGTTCAGCAACCTGTCGATCTGGCTGCGTGATGCCGGGGTCAGCCGCACCGAAATCGGCCTGTTCGCCCTGGCCGCCACACCCTATGCCATCAATTTTCTGTGGGCGCCGCTCGTCGACCGTCTGCCCCTGCCCTGGCTGACGCGCCGTTTCGGCCGCCGCCGCGGCTGGGCCCTGCTGACACAGATGGCGCTGATTGCGGCGCTGCTGTGGATGTCCCTGTCCGACCCGGGTGCCCAACTGTGGATGATGGCGGTAGCGGTGTTGCTGGTGACCACCGCCAGTGCCACCCAGGACATCGTCATCGACGCCTATCGCATCGACATCCTCGAGCCGGAGCGCTACGCGGCGGGCTCGGCGGTGGCGATCTGGGGCTGGCATATCGGCGGCACCCTGATCGGCGGCGCCGGCGGGTTGTACCTGGCGCAACAGTTTGGCTGGAACGCCGCCTACCAGATCCTCGCCCTGGCGATTCTCGTCGGCGTGGTCGCCATCCTGCTCAGCCCGGAACCCCCGGCCCGCCCGGCACCGGCGCAGAGCGAGCGCGAGGCGGCGCTCTACCGGCGCCTGCGCCGGCGGTTGCCGGAGCGTACGGCGGCGGCCCTGGCCTGGCTGTACGGCACCGTGGTCGCCCCGTTTGCCGAGTTCATGCGCCGGCGCGGCTGGCTGCTGATCCTGCTGTTCGTGTTCGTGTTCAAGTTCGGCGATGCCATGCTGGGGCGCATGTCAGGGGTGTTCTACCGGGAGCTCGGCTTCTCCCTGACGGACATCGCCGAGGTGTCGAAGATCTACGGCTTTGCCGCCAGTATGCTGGGCATCGCCATCGGCGGGGTGCTGGCGGCGCGCATCGGCCTGCTGCGCGCGCTGCTGGTCTCCGGCCTGCTCACCGCGGCCACCAACCTGACCTACACCCTGCTCGCCATCGTTGGCCAGCAGAAGTGGATGCTGGTGGTGGCGGTGGTCTCGGACAGCTTCACCAGCGGTCTGGTCACCGTGGCCTTCGTCGCCTATCTGTCGAGCCTGTGCAACGTGGCCTACAGCGCCACCCAGTTTGCCCTGCTCGCCTCTCTTGGCAACCTGGCGCGCATCTGGCTGTCCGCCTCCAGCGGCTATGTGGTCGACCAACTCGGCGGCGACTGGGCGGTGTTCTTCGCCCTCACCGCCGTCATCGCCCTGGCGGGCCTGCCCCTGCTGTGGCTGCTGATGCGACGCTTTCCACGCCACACCGAGGACGCGCGCCGGGTGGTGGAGTCTCCGCCGTGAGTGACGTACTGATGCAGGTGATCGACCTGCACAAGCGCTTCGGTGCGCTGCGCGCGGTGGATGGCGTCTCCTTCGAAATCCGCGCCGGCACCTGCTTCGGCCTGCTCGGCCCCAATGGCGCCGGCAAGACCACCACCATCGAGATCATGGAGGGGATCAAGCGCCCGGACCGGGGCCAGGTGCTGTACCGCGGCCGGCCGCGGGACCGTCGCTTCGCCGAGCAGAGCGGCATCCAGTTCCAGTCCACCGCCCTGATGGACTACCTCACAGTGGACGAGGTACTGCGCCTGTTCGCGCGCTTCTACCCGCGCACCCTGCCACTACCGGAGCTGGTCGCCCTGTGCCAGCTCGGGGAGTTCCGCGAGCGCGAGGCGAACAAGCTCTCCGGGGGCCAGAAGCAGCGCCTGCTGCTGGCCCTGGCCCTGATCAACGATCCGGAAATCGTGTTTCTCGACGAGCCCACCACCGGCCTCGACCCACAGTCGCGGCGCGCCTTCTGGACGCTGATCGATACCATCCGCGGGCGCGGCAAGACGGTGGTGCTGACCACCCACTACATGGACGAGGCGGAGACCCTCTGCGACGAACTGGTGATCATGGATCACGGCCGCATCGTCGATCAGGGCAGCCCGGCGGGGCTGCTGGACAAATATCTGCCCCTGCGCCGCGTGTGCCTGGCGGCGTCGGCGCTGGATGGCAGTGACGGCAGCGGCCTCGGCACCCGTATCGACATGCGCAACGGCGATGTGGAGATCAGCACCGAATCCGTGGAACAGACCCTGCAGATCCTGCTCGGGCGTGGCACCGACCTGTCCAGCCTGCGGGTACGTCACCCCACCCTGGAGGACCTGTTCATTCACCTCACCGGCCACGCCCTGCGGGAGTAACACGGATGCTGCAACGCTTCCTCGCCCTGCTGCGGGCGCGCAACCTGGAATTCTTCCGCGACAAGGCGGCGCTGACCTGGGCCTTTGTGTTTCCACTGCTGATCATTATCGGCTGTGCCCTGGTGTTCTCCGACCCGAACCCGAGCGTGTTTCGCATCGGCCTGCACGGGGACGTCGAGCAGCTGGAGGGGGAAGCATGGCTGCGGGCGGACTACCTGCAGCGGGTGCCTTTCGACGATCTCGGGCGCGGGCAGGAGCGGGTGCGCCATCACCAGCTGGACCTGCTTGTTTCCAACGGTTCGGAGCCGCGCTACTGGCTCAACCCCGAATCCAGCAGCAGCCGCGCGGCGCGGGACCTGCTCGCACCTCATCTGGACAGCTTCGAGGCCACACCCCTGAGCGGGCGCGCGGTGCGCTACGTGGACTGGGTAATCCCCGGGGTGCTGGCGATGAACATGATGTTCGCCTCACTGTTCGGGGTCGGCTATGTGATCGTGCGCTACCGCCAGAACGGGGTACTGAAGCGCCTGCAGGCGACGCCGGTGAGTGCCGTTGAGTTCATCGGCGCACAGCTGACCTCGCGCCTGCTGATCGTGGTGTCGGTGAACGCGATGATCTTCATCGGCTGCGACCTGTTCCTCGACCTGCTGGTGCTGGGCGACCGCATCCTGCTGCTGCTGGTAGCCGTCGCCGGCGGGCTGGCGATGATCAGCCTGGGCCTGCTGATCGCCTGCCGCAGCGCCAGCGAGGAACTGGCCGGAGGCATGCTCAATGTGGCGACCTGGCCGATGCTGTTTCTGTCGGAGGTGTGGTTCAGCCTGGAGACGGCGCCGGGCTGGCTGCGCCTGGTCTCCGACCTGCTGCCCCTGACCCATAT
>JBJHBY010000215.1:0-5896 GCA_050485745.1 Gammaproteobacteria bacterium
GTCAGCACCAGCCAGGCGCGACAGCTGCTGGAGCAGGCCATGAACCTGGATCAGTCCAGCGCGATCCGCGACCTGATGGAGCGCGCCCTGGACGACGCCGGCATCAGCCGCGTGCAGCGGCCGGTGGTGGCGGAGGACTGACCCTCCGCGCTTTATCCTCCGCCGCGCACTTTCTCCACAATCGCGGTGGTGGAGCAATCATCGAAGAACGACAATACCCGCACCTCGCCGCCGTAGCCCTCGACAATCTCCCAGCCCACCACCTGCTCGCGGCTGTAGTCCCCCCCCTTGACCAGCACCTCCGGACGCAGCGCGCGCAGCAGTGCTTCGGGGGTGTCGTCATCGAAGCTGAGCACCCAGTCCACCGCCTCGAGGCCGGCCAGTACGGCCATGCGCCGGTCCACGGGGTTGATCGGGCGCCCGCTGCCCTTCAGCCGCCGCACCGAATCATCCCCGTTGACGGCGACGATGAGACGGTCACCCAGCTGCCGCGCCTGCTCCAGGTAGCCGACGTGGCCGGCGTGGATGATGTCGAAGCAGCCATTGGTGAAGACGACACGCTCACCCTCGGCGCGGGCATCCGCCACCGCCACCTGCAGCTGATCGAGACTCATTACACCGCGGCCGCTGCCCTGCTGCTGGCTGATGGCGCGGCGCAGTTCCGGCGCACTCACCACCGCGGTGCCCAGCTTGCCCACCACCAGCCCGGCGGCGAGATTGGCCAGGGCGACGGCGACCGGGAGCGCTTCACCAGCGGCCAGCGCCGCCGCCAGCACCGCGATCACCGTATCGCCGGCACCCGTGACATCGAACACCTCACGGGCCTGGGCCGGCATGTGCAGGGGGGAGTGCTGCGGCCGGATCAGGGTCATGCCGTGTTCGCCGCGGGTGATCAGCAGGGCCTCCAGTTCCAGCTCCGCAATCATCGCCAGACCAGCCGACAAAAGCGCGGCCTCGTCACGGCAGGGGCCGGCAATCGCCTCGAATTCCTGCAGGTTGGGCGTGAGCAGGCTGGCGCCCCGGTAGCGGCGGAAGTCGCTGCCCTTGGGATCGACCAGCACCGGTACACCGGCGGCGCGCGCACTCCGGATCAGCCCCGCGGGGTCGCCGACCGCGCCCTTGGCGTAATCGGAAATCACCAGCGCCCCCGCGGGCGCCAGGTGCTCGCTCACCCGCAGCATCAGATCGCTGGATGCTGTCGCCGCAAACGGCTCCTCGAAATCAAGCCTGAGCAGTTGCTGGTGGCGGCTGACGATACGCAGCTTGGTAGTGGTGGGCTGGCCCTCGACGCGCTGCAGGTCGCTGTGCACCCGCGCCGCGGCAAGGCGGGCCTCGAGAGCGTCGGCAGCCTCATCGTCCCCGGCGAGACCGAACAGGCGAGCGCCGGCGCCGAGGGCCGCGATGTTCAGCGCCACGTTGGCGGCGCCACCGGGCCGGTCTTCCGCGTGCTCCACCTTGACCACGGGCACCGGTGCCTCGGGGGAGACCCTGGCGGTGGGGCCGTGCCAGTAGCGATCGAGCATCACGTCCCCCACCACCAGCACCTGGGCCTGGTCGAAACGGGGCAAGGCAAGTGTCATCAAGGGCGTATTCCAGCGGCGTCTCGGGGTTCCCATGTTAGCACCGGCCACCCGGGGCGACATTGCCGGGGCCGGCATTTGTTGCTAGTGTCCTGCCCCGCCTGACGCGGCGGCAACACAGCCATCCCGCGGCGCTGCACAGCCATCCTGGAGAGACGCACCATGCACGCCCCGTTCGACTGGAATGATGTAAAGGGTTTTCTGCCCGAAAATGAAGCCGCCGCACTGCATCAGGCAGCCCTGGCCATGGCCCCTCTGGGCCCGATGCTGGAAATCGGCAGCTACTGCGGCAAGTCGACCCTGTACCTGGCGGCTGCGGCGCGGGAACACAACAGCCTGGTGTTTGCGGTGGACCACCATGCCGGCTCCGAGGAGCATCAGCCCGGGGAAATGTTCCACGACCCCGAATTGCTGGATGCCAGTGGCCAGGCGGTGGACACCTTCACCCTGTTCCGGCACAACCTGCGGCGCGCCGGCCTGGAGACCTGGGTGGTGCCGGTGGTGGCCCCTTCGGAGCGCGCGGCGCGGCACTGGCACACCCCCCTGGCACTACTGTTCATCGATGGCGGGCACAGCCTGGACGCGGCGCTGACCGACTACCGCTGCTGGGCGGGGCATGTGCTGCGGGGTGGCATCCTGGCCATTCACGATGTCTACCGCAACGCCGAGGACGGCGGTCAGGCACCACGGGCGATCGAGCAGATGGCACGGGCTTCGGGGCTGTTCCGCTTCGAGCGGCAGGTCGGCAGCCTGGTGCTGCTGACCCGTACCTGACCAGTGGTAACGCCGGGTTACGCGCTTCGCGCTAACCCAGCCTACCCGCGAGCCCACCGTCTCTGCCGCTTCCGCCAGTGCCCATGCCATGCCGCGCCGTAGGCTGGGTTAGCCGCTACGCGGCGTAACCCAGCGCTCTCACCGTCATCTCATCTCGCACGAAGCAGGTTCCGGAGCGAGCCGGGGAGCTTCGCGGGGCACGTTCCGGGAATGCCTGGCGTGAGCGGTGCTTCGCGGGGCGCTCCCGGGAGTATCCGGCGTGGGTGGTGACGCCGGGATACGCGGCTGTGCCGCTAACCTGGCCTACGGGTGGCCGCGGGCGGTGGCGCTGGCTAGCGCTGGTTCTTTTCCATCACCGCGGCCTGCAACTTGTCCAGGCCCTCGCGCGGGCGAATGAACAGCGCCTCGCAGGTGGCGGTGAGGCGGTCGCCGGCGTGCATCTCGGCGCGCATGCGCGTCTTGCGGCCCTCGGTCCCCTCCAGCCAGGCGTTCAGGCGCAGCTCGGTGTTCAGGGGGGTGGGGCTGTGGTAGCGCACACTCAGGGTGCCGGTCATGCCCGGCTGTTTGCCCAGCATCTGCGCCATACCCATGAACTCATCGAAGATCGCCGCGACAAAGCCCCCGTGCACACAGCCGGGCGGCCCCTCATAGGCCCAGCCGGCCTGCAGCTTGCCGTAGGCGCGGCCGTTCTCGATCCAGCTCTTCAGCGGCGGTGACAGCGGGTTGCTGAGGCCGCTCAGCGGGTTCAGCTCATGCACGATCTCACCCTGGCTGCCGTGGTCTCCACGGGTGCTGTAGGCGAAGCGGCCATAGATGCGCTCGAAACTGCTGAAGTTTTCCGCCGTCTGCTCCAGGCGCTCGGCGATGTCGTGCAGATCTGCCACCGGGGGCGTGCTGGTCACCAGCACCTCGGTCAGGCGGCGGATCGCCGCGGCAACGCGGCGCTTCGCCTCCCAGTGCTCGCTGAAGGGCGGCGAGACTTCTTCGGAATAAAACGGGTTATAGGGATCTTCGGCCATGACGTGGGGAATCCTGCAGTGTGTTCGGCACCATGATACGCCCACAGGCCGACACACCATAGCCCGGTGGCCGACGAGGCGCGACCAGCAACGTGCGGCCGGCGATTCCCCGCCTCAGCTAAAGCGGTACTCGGACAGGTCCGGCGCCTGGGTCCAGCGCCAGTAGTCGAGCAGGCGCCAGGGCGACAGCACGGTGACGCGGCCGGCGCTGTTCTGGTACCAGCTGTGCTTCACCGAGGGGTGCGACCAGACCATCTCCGCCAGGGTCGACTGCAGGCGCTCGACATAGGTTTCGTGGACCTCGGGGCGACACTCGATACTGCGCTGGCCGCGTTCGAGCAGCGCTTTCAGGCAGCCCATGGTGTAGCGCACCTGGCACTCGGAATGAAAAATCAGGCTGCCACCGAAGGCGAGGTTGGTACCCGGCCCGTACAGGCAGAACAGATTGGGGAAATCCGGCACCGTGATGCCGAGATAGGCGGAGGGATCATCACCCCAGCGCTCGCGCAGGCTGACGCCACCGCGCCCGGTGATCTCCATCGGCCAGAGGTAGCGATTGGCGTGGAAGCCCGTGGCATAGATGATCACATCCGCCGCATGGCGCTCGCCACTGGCGGCGATGACCGCGTCCGCGGTGATTTCAGCCGCGGCTTCGGTCACCAGGGTCACGTGCTCGCGCTGCAGCGCCGCCAGCCAGCTGCCGTTGTCCTGCAGGGTGCGCTTGGCCAGGGGTACGTAGTCCGGGGTTACCTTCGCCAGCAGCGCCTTGTTGTCGCCAAGCTGCTGCGCCATGTAGTCGGTGAACATCACCCGCACCATCTCGTTCACTTCATTGATGGAGCGCTCCTGGTGCGGCCACTCGGGATCGATCTTCAGCGAGGGCAGCAGGCCGTCGCAGGCCGGCCAGAACAGCAGGAAACGGTGCCAGCGCGCATAGTAGGGCAGGTGTCGCAACAGCCACTTCTTGCCCTCCCCCACGGCGCGGTGATAATCCGGATTGGGGAACATCCACGGTGCCGAGCGCTGGAATACGCTCAGCTCGGCGACCTCATCGACGATTGCCGGGACGATCTGGAAGGCACTGGCGCCGGTGCCAATCACCGCCACACGCTTGCCGCGCAGGTCCACCGGCTGCCACTGTGCCGAGTGGAACGCCGGGCCGGCAAAGCGCTCGCGGCCGGGAATCTCCGGCACCCGGGGCCGGTTCAGTTGCCCCACGGCGCTGATCATGGCGTTGGCCACCAGCGTGTCCGTGCCGCCGTCCGGGGTGCGCAGGGTGACTGTCCAGGTTCCAGCCTGTTCATCAAAGCGCGCCGCGGTCACCTCGGTGCCAAAGCGGAAATTCTTCTCGATGCCGTACTTGCGGATGCAGTTCTCGAAATAGGCGCGCAGCTCCGGCTGACGGGCGAAAAATTCGGTCCAGTCGTGGTTGGGCTCAAAGGAGTAGCAATAGAAATGATTGCCGACATCGACGCGACAGCCAGGGTAGGTATTCTCGAACCAGGTGCCACCCACCGACGCGTTTTTCTCGATGACGGTGTACGGAATGCCCGCCTCCTCCAGGCGGATCGCCGCCAGTACCCCGGACATGCCACCACCGATCACCACCACGTGGAAACGCTCCAGGGCCTCCCGCGCAGGCGGCTCGTCCCAGTGGAAACCGCGCTGGTCGCGCCCGTCGAGTTCCATCTCCTCGAGCATCATCGGCACGTATTCCGCCGGCACCGGCTCCGCCACGAGAAAGCTCATCATGGCATGAATGGTGTCGTGATCCGGCGCCGGCGGCAGGCGGCAGCCGTCATCGCGGAAGCGCCGGATCACCTCCAGGGCCTGGCGCCGCACGGTGGCCTTGTCCTCCTCGGACATAAAGCCCTGGACCTCGTTGAGGTAACAGCCCTGGGGGCGGATCGGCCCATCGAGGATGGATGCGTCCCCGGTCATGTGCAGCATCGACAGCATCAGCACCGGGATGCTGGCTTCCTCCAGAGCCGCCGCAATGGCGGCGTCGTCGGCGGTGATGGGAAGGCCTTCGGGGGGCGTGCGCTCAACCATGGCGGCAACTCGCGGTTGTGGGGCGCCGGGGTGGCGCCAGCGGGTGGATTACCCGCGATAGTAGGCCGCCACTCCCGGTTTGCACATTACGGTTCGGCAAGATGGCCGTGGATCAGTCCAGGCCTTCACTCTCCAGCAGCCATTCGGCGCCATCCCCGCCGAGGGTGGACACCAGCACAGGGAGCGCCTCGCGCAACTGCTGCGCCAGCGTCCACGGCGGGTTGATCACCAGCATGCCACTGCCATGCATGCCCTGGGCCGCGGGGGCCGCGACCTGCAGGCGCACATCCAGCCAGGCGGGGGCGAGGCCGCGCAGCCGGCGCGGCAACTGCAGCGCCTCCGGGCGCTGCAGCAGCGGGTACCAGACGGCATAGACCCCGACAGCGAAACGCTTCAGTGCCTCGCGCAGAGCGGCGGGAATACGATGGTAATCCGCCTTGACCTCATAGCTCGGATCGATCAGCACCAGGC
>JBJHBY010000216.1:0-5873 GCA_050485745.1 Gammaproteobacteria bacterium
GTTCGTAGACGCGTGCGTTTCCCGAACTTGCGAACGCACTCAGAACGTCCATGTAGAACCTTCCCTGCCGGTTACTTGGGTGAATCGCCGTGCCGTTTTCTCCCTTCCAGCCCCTGCTCTCCAGGAAACCATACCTAGTGAGGGCTGCGTTCATGTCAGACTCTTTGGAAGTGGCAACCAGCGACAAGTCACCGAGTTCGCGTGCGACCCGGTTGAGGTAGCGGGAAATGTTTTTCTTGAGACTGCGAGGGCGGCTCTGCCAGTAGTCCTCAAAGTGGTTGCCCGCGATCTGAACCACCATGTCGGTTCCCCGGCTTGTTATCTGGGCGCTCTTCGCACCGGCAATGGGCGTTTGGTACTGACTGTCGACGAAAGGCAGGTCAACTCGTTGGGCGGCAAGAGGCAAGGCGCTGAACAGTTGCCGCTCAAAATCGCGGTAATTCGGGTTGATTTGCGCCAGTGCTATTTGGCTTTGCGAGGGCAGGTACCCCGATCGTACCAGCCCGAACCGACCGGATTTCTGCCGCAGCAGTACCAGTCCGACGGTTCTCCCGGTGTCTGTAAGCCTCAGGGGTGTGATAGCGGATGGATAGTGCGCTGTAAGCGCCTCAACCATTCGGCTCTGCAGCAATGGATGATTAGCGCAATGCTCACGATTGAGTTCATCCCACTCTGACCAGAAGTTCGCTGTCAGGTCTGCGGCGGAGAGAAGGGAAGCCTTCATACAGGGTTGTCCTTAACTATGCGTGTCAGGCATTGCTTGATCAATTCGAGATCCTCCGGTCTCAGGTCTTGATGACACGGTATCTGAATCAATCTGCTTCGGTAGTGTCTACTGACGGTGCAATCCGTCAAGACCAGTTCTTCCCAGCGAAACAGCGGGATGCCGGCATTGCGAAAGTGATCGAAGTCCTCCGCTCGGTTCAGCAGGAAGGGAAAGACACAGGGGACTGTCTTTTCGTCGAGGGTGGGATAAAGAGGGCTTCCCAATGTACTTTCGGTACTGGCATCCAGCAGCAATCGGTAGTTCTCACGCCGGCGTGCTCTGCAGTCGCTGGTGATTGCATCCGACCGTGCTGAATGTCTGCATTGGTGAGTGGGTCGCGACAGCTCATTTTCCTCGAAATAGCGATACCGACGCGCCCGTTGTCGTCCCGGGCGCTTCCTCAGCTGCCGGTATCGGTGGCGAACCTTGGTCCACAGGCGGGTTATATGCCATCCAAGGGGAGAAGCAGCAATGTCGGCGATCTTCTTCGATACCTTACCGGCTCGCTGACCCTCTCGAAAAAACAGTTCGGCTCCGATCCTTTGAGGAAAGAATTTGGCGAGACTGGTGACGCCGACATCTCCAATCAGTTCGTCAGCGTAGGCTGCATGAGCCAAATCCTCGATGACCAGAAGGCCCTCTTGACGGGCGCGTGAGGCCGGTGTACCCAGTCCCGGGTCGAAACCGAAGTATCGGGTCAGGAGAATGGCTGCTGCACCGTGTAAATCCGAATCACCGACTACTGGCCTCAGGGCATTGTCCATTCCGTAGAACTTGATCGAGCAGCCCGCCCATATGAAAGGCTCTACCATGGCAGGGCAGTGGTAGGCGGGTAACAATACCCTGCTGCCGGGAGCGAGGCAGTTCGCAGCAACAAGTGCCAAGGCATAACGCGCGCGCGCAGCGTGCAGCGTGGCTTGGGTGCCTGGTGGCGGTGGTCGGGAACCAGGATGGTCGACCGTGATCGAAGGGTAGGCCGGGAATCGTGGGGAGGGGTATTGATGACTGAAGGCGATGGGTTTATCGAAGGAGACCGTCCCTGCGTCGCTCATCTGTGAGAACCCCCACGAAAGTACAGTTATCAAGGATGAGTGTGCCACTCTGCCACGGGTAGTGATATTAACATAAAGAAGCTGCCACGCTTGGTAGTGCGAAGCTATCGCAATGGTCGGTTACTGGCATGCTAGACTGCGGCCCTTGGAAAGGTCGGCCCGGAAAAGCGGGACAGACACCATACTCGGATATTGGAAGCAATGGACTCTTCATCCTTTGAACAACGCTGGCGCCGCCGTTTCATCGAGCGGGGCGCCCGCATGGACGACGATGCCGGTATAGCCGGCTGGACCCGAACCGGGCTCGATACCCGGGTCCGTCAGTTTCTCGACATCTGGAACCGAGCGCCCGGCCGAGGCCGGCAGTGGCTTGATGTCGGGTGTGGCGCCGGCACCTATACCCGTATTCTCGACGAGCAAGGCTATGAGGTTCTCGGCCTCGATTATTCTTCACCGTCGCTGGTGAAGGCGCGGGATCGCAGCCCACCCGCCATCGACTGGGTGGCGGCTGATATCCACGCACTGCCCCTGGCTAACGGGTTGGCCGATGGTGTGCTGTGCTTTGGGGTGATGCAGGCCCTGGGTGGCAGCGAGGCTGCAATCGGCGAGCTGGCCAGGGTCGCCAGGGTGGACGGCGAGGTATGGGTTGATGCCCTCAACGCGCGTTGTCTTCCGACCCGTATTGCGGAGTGGCGGCGGATTCGCCGTGGTAGATCGCCACACTTGCGCTATGAAACGGTCGGGGAGTTACGCGCCGTCATGGAGCGCTGCGGATTCAGGGTGATTGCGGTCGAGTGGCTGCCGATCATGCCGGGCCGCCTGCACCGTCTTCAATGGCTGCTTGAGTCGAGATGGTTTCGCTGGTTGATCCGTCGGGTACCTGTACTGGGTGCCTGGCTCAGTCACTCGTTCATTATTCGCGCTGTGCGTGAACCTCGTTCCAATCAGGCCAGAACCCACACATAAAAACGGCCCTCGTGGGAGGGCCGTTTAGCACAAGTGGCGATCTGTAAGGCTTAGCCAGCTTGTTCTTCCTTGCGACGACGCGCAGCTACGCCCATACCAAGCAAGCCGAGAGCGAAAAGTCCAACAATGGACGGCTCGGGAATCCTGCTGACTGCATACTGCATGGCTACGTAAATGGTGCTGGTGCCAGGGTTATACTCGGGTGTGAACACCCAGATTTCACCTTCGGGAACACCAAGACCCTGGCACTGGGGGGTTGCCGAGTTGTATTCGCAGATCAGAGTCTGCAAGCCTTCCGGGCCGCCAGTTATTTCGCCGGGGAGCAACGTGAAGGAAATGTCGTACTTGTAGCCGTTGTCGGTAAACGAAATAGGCGCGAAATCCAGCGCTGTTACGCGATAGATATCATCACAGGCGCTGCCATAGGGGTTGGGGTTGTTGCAGCCGGCCGAGTTGCCAAAGGCGTTGAAGGTTTCCCAGAACTCGATGCTGGTCACATTGAAGCCACCATTGGTTGCGACGTCACCGTACAGCAGGTTGGTCCCGGTGTTGTCGTAAATCTCGAGGTTCGCTACGGCATCGGCTTTCCAGAGTGGGTTGGGAAGCGATTGAGGTGCGCTGACCTGAAGTGCCTCATTCGTTTGGGTCAGTGTGGTAATGATGGCCCAGTCGCCCGCATTCCACTGCCCGCCCAAACCGGAAGGCGAGTTGTTGGTGTTGTGGGAGGCAATATTGATGGAGCTGACGCCGTCGTTCAAATCAGACGACCAGGCCATATCGGTGTAGGTGTTGGGCGCGTAGCTGCCAGCGTTGGGCAGGCCGCTGGTGTCACCGCTGAAGTCCAGTCCGCTCATGCTGTTGGGCGCACCTTCGAACTCGGCGGTAGTGGAATCCCATCCGGCATGCTGGCTGAATGTCAGGAAGGGAAGGGGATCGGCCATGGCAGACATGCTGCCTGCAGCGGCAGAGAGGGCCAGAACGCCCGCTGTTGCTGTAGTCTTGAGACGGGTTCTCATAATATGCTCCTTGTTCATGCGAACTGTTTTTCTGAGTGCCTGCAGCATCGAGCTTGCGGCGAGTTGCGGCTCGATCTCTCCAGCCTGCTTGGTTATAAGCAAGCCCTATGCCAGTTTAAAATTCTTCATAAAAACAGTCATATATGCCATTTTTTCACTATTCCAGAAGCTTTATATAGCCAGTTTGTAAAATCTCCTGACACCGGCATGTCCCCGGTGTGTTGTTCGGTCTGATCATTTTGAGAGCATTCAGCCGAAATCCCCGGTTCATAGGAATGGTCGGTGGCAGGTGTGAAGGGCGGGCACAAGAAAGGCGGCTTTCCAGGAAAGCCGCCTTGGGAAGGAAACGACAAAGAGGTTGGTGAAGCGCCTTGTCAGCTGGCGGTCTTGCGCCGACGTGATACCAGTCCCAGACCAAGAATCCCCATGGCGAACAACCCTACGATGGACGGTTCCGGAACCTTGCTGACGGTATACCGCATGGCGACGTACAGGGTGCTGGTGCCGGGCGCGCTTTCGGGTGTGAAGACCCAGATCTGCCCAACGGGGATGTTGAAGGCCTCGCAACCGGGGGTGTTGCTCTGACAGATGATGGTCAGTGTTCCGTCCGGGACGCCGGGTCCGGTAGTGAGGCCGGGGAAGAGCGTGAACTCCACGGTGTACTTGTAGTCGCCTTCGACAAAGGAGATATCCGCAAAGTCCAACGCGGTGACGCGGAAGATGTCGTCGCAGATGGTACCGAAGGGATTGGGGTTGCCGCAGCCAGCAGGATTGTTGAACGTCTCCCAGAACTCGATGGTGGTGACATTGTCGAGATCCTGGAACAACAGGTTGGCACCGGTGTTGTCATAGATGCTGAGGTTCGCCACGGCATCCACCGTCCACAGCGGGTTGGGCACATTCGCCCCTGACCCATTGATAGTCAGCCTGTTATTGGTCTGGATCAGAGTTGTGATGACCGCCCATTCATTTGCCTGCCACTCCCCGGGGTTGCTGAATTCGGAGGGAGGGATCGGCGCATCGCCCTGATTGTGGGAGACGATGTCAATCGAGCTGGGGGGATTTCCAGCAGTTGTTCCGAACCAGGAAATGTTCCTGTAGGTATTGTCCGGGTAGGGATCGCCAAAGGTGGGGTTGTTAAAGAACAATCCGGTCAGTCCGGTTGTTCCGGGGGTAAAGGTTGAGGTAGTACTGTCAAACCCTGCGTACTGTTGATAGGTCAGGAATGGAAGGGGGGCTGCCGCAGCGTTCATGCTGCCGGCCGCCATAAAAAGCAGGCTTGCTACACCTGCCGCTTTCAACTTGGCTGTCATTGCCGTCTCCTTGATAACCGTGAAAACCATAGTCTGCATGGCCCGCTTCGAGGATTTACAGCAAGGAGTTCCTCATGGCGCATCGGTGATTACGCAATCGCTGTGCCAGCGGAAATATTGCTCGAAAAAGCATTGGGTTGGATTTTTTGGAAGATTGGCCGGGCTTTGGGGGTGCTGCTTTTCGTAAAATTTGCTGACACCCACCCCGCTGGCCGGGTTGCTGCAGGGTCGGGCTTTGAGCACCGTCTTGAGGCGGCTCACACTGTGTCAGTGGTACTGCTTGGGTTGTGCTATCCTCCCTGAGCTGCAGGACAATTTATCAGTGAGTTGCAGGACAACTTAACGCTCACGCGGTGGGAGGCTGTAATGGAATCGACGGCAGGTGCGTTGCGCTTGACTTCCACGTACTTTACCCTTCGTGCCCTCGGCATAGACACCCCGGAAATGGACATGGAAGCCATCTTCAACCTGCGTTATCAGGTTTATTGTGTTGAGTGCGGATTCTTGAATCCCGAGGACTACCCCGATCAGCTTGAAATCGATGAGCACGATAAACGCTCGGTGCACTTCGGTGCCCTCAATCACGACGGCGTGCTGGCTGGCACCTCCCGTCTGGTGCTCAGCAATGGCGACAAGCCGTTTCCCTTCGCCGAGCACTGCCCCCCCTTCTCTGATGTCGACCTTCCCCCGACGCACCTGAGCGCGGAAGTTTCCCGCCTCGCGGTCAACCGCAACTATCGACGCCGACTCGGAGACACCT
>JBJHBY010000217.1:0-5873 GCA_050485745.1 Gammaproteobacteria bacterium
CGGCGATACCATCGTGCGCCTCGATGGCCGCCCGGTGAAAGGCATGAGCCTGACGGAAGCGGTTGCCCTGATGCGCGGACCCCGTGGCAGTGAAATCACTCTGACCATCATGCGCGAGGGCGTGCAGCAGCCCCTGGAGCTGACCCTGGTGCGCGATATCATCCGCGTGCAGAGCGTGCGCCATCGCAGCCTGGAACCGGGCTTCGGCTACATCCGTATCGCCCAGTTCCAGAGCAAGACCGGAGAAGACTTTCGCCGCGCCGTACAGGCGCTGAAGCAGGAAAACAAGGAACTGCTGGGGTTGGTGCTGGACCTTCGCAATAACCCTGGTGGTGTACTGCAGTCTTCGGTCATGGTTGCTGACGCCCTGCTGGACCAGGGTCTGATCGTCTACACCGAGGGGCGCCTGGCCAACGCACACATGCGCCACCACGCGAGCCCTGGCGACCTGCTGCAGGGCGCGCCGGTCGTGGTCCTGATCAATGGCGGCTCCGCCTCGGCTTCCGAAATCGTCGCCGGTGCCCTGCAGGATCATCGGCGTGCAGTGATCATGGGCACCGACAGCTTCGGCAAGGGCTCGGTGCAGACGGTGGTGCCTCTCTCCGATACCCGGGCGATCAAGCTCACCACTGCGCGTTACTACACCCCGGGCGGCCGCTCCATCCAGGCCCAGGGCATTGCCCCCGACATCAATGTCGAGCGCGCCCGCGTCGAAACCATTGCCAGCGGTGCCCGGATCAGTGAGGCGGATCTGGGGCGCCACCTGCGCAACGGCGAGGGCGAGGAGCGCTCCGGACGCGAGCGCCGCGAGCGGCCCAGTGACGGGCTGCAGGCCAGTGACAACCAGCTCTACGAGGCGCTCAGCCTGCTCAAGGGCATCAATATCCTGAGCCGCGGGCCGGCGGCTCCGGCGGCGCGGTGAGGCAGTGTATCCGCCGCTGTATTTGTGGCTGCCTGCCCTGGCTTGTATGGATGCTGCCCTGGCTTCCGTCCTGGGCCGAGGCATCCGCGCTGCCGCGGCTGGTCATCATCATTGACGATCTGGGCGACAATCTGGCCCTTGGGCTCCGGGCCCTGGACCTGCCGGGGCGGGTGACGCCCGCCATTCTCCCCCATACCCCTCACGCGGTGGCCCTGGCAAATCGCGCCCATGAGGCCGGGCTGGAAGTGATGCTGCACCTGCCGATGAGCAATCACAACGGTCGCCACCCGGGTCCGGGCGCCCTGCACGCCGGCATGGACCGGGCGCTGTTCGACGACACCCTGCTGCGCAATCTGGCGGCTGTACCCCATGTCAGCGGGGTCAACAACCACATGGGCAGCAAGCTGACCGAGCGCCCCCTGGCGATGACCTGGCTGATGCGTGAATTGCGTCGGCAGGGGCTTTATTTTGTGGATAGCCGCACCAGCCGCCATACCATCGCCGAGCGGCAGGCCGGGCTTCAGGGTGTACCCAACCTGCGCCGCGATGTCTTCCTGGATCATGACCCCGCGCCACAGGCGGTTGCCGCCCGCTTCGAGGAACTGGTGACGCGCGCCCGGCGGCAGGGTGTTGCGGTTGGCATTGGGCACCCCTACCCGGAGACGCTGGCGCTGCTGGAGCGCAAGCTGCCCGGACTGGCCCTGCGGGGTGTGGAGCTGGTTCACCCCGGGGAGGTGCTGGGCGGGCGGGAAATGGCCTGCACAGGCCCGCCATATACCTTGCCCCCGCCGTATCCCTGGTCAGTGTCCGGCTGTTTCCCGCGGTATACAGGTGGTGTCGGGGTTGCGGTCAGCGCTGCACGATGAAGCTGTTGAACAACAGGTCATCGACAAAGTGCTGGCGCTCCTCCGCAAGCAGGACGGCGCGTACCTCGCTCAGCGCCTGTTGGCGCAGCAGTTCGCGACCCTCCATGGTGGCAATCGCATCGTCCTGCTGGCTGCTTAGCAGCATGACCAGCACGTGGCGATTATAGGGCATGTGCCGACGCACACCATTCAGACCCTCGTCCCCGCCGCCCACGCGCAACACGATATCCGCCCTCAGGTAGCGCAGTCCGCCGACGCCGCCGAAGTTGGCGACGAAGGACGGTTTCAGTTCCACATACTGGGTGGCGCCACCGGAGCGCGTCACGACCATGTCTTCCGCCTCGGGCATGGCAGCGGCGGGCAGGGTTGCGGCGAGCAGAAAGGTGATCAGCAGCCTGCGGCCGTACCGGAGCAGAAAGAGCGACGAAAACATGATGACCTCGGTGGCCTGGGTGCCTGGGCTGGAGCCTATTCTATCAAGCCGGAAGTGCCTGGTACCTCCCCTTGAGTCACTCGTGGCTTTCGCCTACTGTAGTCCATTACCTTATGGAGATCCGTGATGCCCGCACTACCCTCTCCCCGTTTGACCGCCAGCCTGGTCGTGCTGATCGTGGTCGGGTTGCTGGGCTTCGCACTGTACAGCGAAATCGTGCTCGGGCTCGAGCCATGCCCGCTGTGCGTCACGCAACGGGTATTCTTCCTGCTGCTCGGCCTGATTGCGCTGGCCGCGGCGCTGCATGATCCCGGGCGCCTCGGCCGCCGCGTCTATGCCTTCCTGATGCTGTCCGCCGCGGGGGGCGGGGCTGCCGTGGCGGGCCGTCAGGTGTGGCTGCAGCATCTGCCGCCGGACCAGGTTCCCGCCTGTGGACCGAGTCTGGGCTATATGCTGGAGACCTTTCCCCTGGGGGAAACCCTGCGCATCATGTTCACCGGAGATGGCAATTGTGCAGAGGTGCATTGGCAGTTTCTCGGGCTGAGCATGCCGGCCTGGTCACTGCTCTGGTTTGTGGCCCTGGCTGCCGTGGCTGTCTGGCACGGTTTGCGGCGGGACGCACAGGCTGGGCCAATGTATTCGGGGGGTTGAATTTCCTGTTAAAACTGCGGCTTACGCATTGCTTCTGAGACGCGTGTCACATATATTGTGGCGGTCGGCGGTGGATCAGGGCCGCCAGGATGATAAGAGGATCGCACATCCCATGCTGGACGATTGCGACATCAAGGAGCGCTGGCGTCAGGTCGATGCACTGATCGAGCGCTGGCTGCGGGAGCGCCAGACACTGATTGTGCAGTTCTGCGGAGTGAGTGGTGTACATGCCTTTTCCCCCCAGAGCGTAAACCGCAACCAACGCCTGGAAAAATTCTGTGGCACCCTTATGGACTACGTGTCCGCTGGCCACTTCGAGGTGTATTACGAATTGCTGCGCGAGGCCGAGAGCTTCGACGATGGCAGTGCCGGTTTGGCGCGAGCCCTTCTGCCCCGGATCACTGAAAGTACCGAGGCGGCCCTGGATTTCCATGATCGCTACGAGCAGGGCAAGATGGAGGCCAATGCCGGCTTTCTTGCGCGCGATCTGTCCCGTCTGGGGGAGACCCTGGCGGGCCGCTTCGAACTCGAGGACCGGTTGATCACAGGCCTGCACAGTGCCCACCGGGAACTGGTGGCCTGAGATCCTGCCTCGCCGCCAGCTGGCTACAGCGGTGCCGTATTTGTCCGGGCGCCTGACGCTGCTGACGTTGCTGCTTTTGCTCGGCGCCTGCACCGATCGTGGTATTGCCGAGCGCTGGGAGTATGCCAGTTTCGGGCTATCCTGTGGCGCCCTCACTCACGATGCCCGCTGGGCTCTGGTCGGCGATACCCAGCATGGCGGCAGCCTCTGGGGTGTGGCCGAGCACTCCCGTCGTTTCAACTGGAATCACCGCAGCGGCGAGCAGACCGTATTCACGGCCTGTGGCTTTTCTCCCGAGGGGGGCTTCGCCCTCACTGCAAGTCGTGACAGCCTGGTGCTGTGGAGCACCGTAACCGGCAACGCGCTGACCTTCTGGGCCGCACCAGCGGAAGTGCATGACCTCGCCCTGAGTGCCGATGGCAACTTTGCCCTGTTGGCCCTGGGCGACAGTCGCGCCGTGCTGTTCGATGTCAAGAACGGTGGGGTTCTGCGCAGCTTCAACCACGACGATCGCGTCCTCGCTATCGCACTGTCCGGGGATGGGGAACTGGTCATCACCGGTTCGGAGGACTTCACCGCGCGGATCTGGGAGGTACAAAGTGGTCGTGAGCGCCATCGCTGGCGCCACCAGGCGCCGGTGACCACGGTCGCGATCAGTGAAGACGGGCGCCGTTCATTCAGCGCTGCCCGATACGAGGCCGCGGCACTGAGGGATACTGACTCGGGGGACACCCTCTGGACTTTGCCCCAGCGCGGCAGCGCACTGCGCCGCGGCCAGACCTTCAGTTCCGCGCAATTCGTTGGTGCCGAAGGCTGGCTGGCCACCGGCACCTCGGATCGTCAGGTCGTGCTGTGGGATGTCGATGGTCAGCGCCGGCTCGGTCGCTGGCAGGTGCCGCGTCGCGACCCGGTGCGCCCGACCAGCGCAGCAATTCTGGCACTGGCTATGGACACGGAGCGGCGCCTGTTCGCGCTGGGCTCCAACGGTTTCAATCATCGCCTTGACTGACGCGGCACGTCCCTGTGCCGACTGTTGATCGTGCTGCAGGCTATTCGGATTTTTCGAAGCCCAGCAGTTCAACCTCGAACACCAGTGCCGTATTCGGCCCGATGATGCCGCCGGCACCGCCAGGTCCGTAGGCGAGATCCGGAGGCAGGACCAGCTGCCAGCGCGAGCCCACGGGCATCAGCTGCAGGGCTTCTGTCCAGCCGGCGATGACGCCATTCACCGGGAAGCTGACGGGTTTGCCGCGGGCGTAGGAGCTGTCGAATTCGGTGCCGTCGATGAGGGTGCCCCGATAATGCACCTCGACAACATCCGTCAGCCCTGGCCGATCCCCGCTGCCCTCTTCGAGCACCCGGTACTGCAGGCCGCTTTCGGTGGTGACCACGCCTTCCTGCTGTGCATTCTCGGCCAGGTACGCTTCCGCCTCGGCCAGATTGCGCTCCGCGAGTTCGTAGTAGGCCTCTTCCTGTCGGCTCATTTCCGCTTCCTGGAAGGCGAGTAGTGTGGCGTCGATCTCCTCCTCGCTCATCATGCGGCCCTGACCCTCGACGGCGTGACGAACCCCGGCAGCAAAGGCGTCCACATCGATGTCGATGTCTTCCTTGATACGCTCGCCCAGGTTGTAGCCAAGGCCGTAGCTCAGCCGCTTCTGCTCGTCGTCCAGGGAGACGGGGCCAGATGCGCCGGGAGCACCGCTATCGCAGCCCGCCATCGCCAGGGCCACAGCGGTGACCAGCAGCAGTCGTTTGGTCATGGGAAGTCCTTTAATCGGGTGTATGGGTGGGTGGTAGGGAGGCTTGCCTCCGCCAGCATGCCAGTGTACTACCCGGCCGCGACGCTTGCACGCCATGGCTTTTCGCGGGCGGCGCAGGGTGCATCCACAGCTACCGCGACTATACTTCGGAAACGTCGTGGCCCCCGGCCATCGCATTCGACGAAGGGGTTTGTATAATCAATTGGTGAATTCCTGATCAATCAGACGCAGGGTTAAGGATATGGCCAGCAATAAGAAATCCACCGCCAGGGCAGTGAGCGCCGGTATTTCCCGTCTTGAGCGAGACATCGAGAATCAGCTTCACAAGCTGCAGGACTCACTGCGCAAGGCTCGTCAGAAGGCATTGAAGGAGGCCCAGGCCACGGTTGATCGCCTGTCCCGCCAGACGGCCCGGATCAAGCAGGATCTGAAGGCTGCCGAGCTGCGGCAGAAGGCCGCACTGGCAAATGCCCGCAAGAACCTCGGTGATGCTGCCCAGCGTCAGCTCGATGCGGCCCGGGGCAAGGTGGATGAGCTGAAAGCGGCCCTGGCGCGCGCCGTGCAGGTGCAGGGGGTGGCCGGCACCGAGCTGAAGGCGGCAAAGCAGCACGCCAGCAGTCCCGCCGCCAAATTGCCCAAGGCTGCCGCCACCAAAGCC
>JBJHBY010000218.1:0-921 GCA_050485745.1 Gammaproteobacteria bacterium
GTCAGGATTGGGTTGCAGTCTGTTTGGCCGGCGCTGTCGGTATGTGATGGAGGGGGTAATGGCGGGAACCCGCTTTCGGGCCGTATTGCAGGAGAGCCTGGGCAGCATCTGGCGTGAGTGCCGCGTGGCCATTACGCCGGTGCCGCAGCCCCGGGCCTGGTTGTTCCTCGTCGGCTGCTACAACTCCGGCACCACCCTGCTGGCCGAGCTGCTGGGCCATCATCCGCAGATTTCCGCCCTGCCCACCGAGGGGCATTTCATCACCGACCAGTTCATCAAGGATTATGACGTCGGCTTGCCGCGCATGTGGGCCGGGCGTGAAGAGCTGTTCCGCATGACGGAGGCGGACACCGGGCCGGACCCGGTGCGCATCAAAAAGGAGTGGGGCATGCGCCTGGACCGCTCCCGGCCGGTGTTGCTGGAGAAGTCTCCGCCCAATACCCCCCGCACCCGCTGGCTGCAGCATCATTTCGCTCCAGCCTATTTTGTGTCCATCGTGCGCAATGGCTATGCCGTGGCGGAGGGCATTACCCGCAAGGCGGACCCGCGTCACCTGCGCGACAGCTGGCCCATCGAACAGAGTGCCTGGCAGTGGCGGCGCAGTATCGAGGTGCTGCAGGAGGATGCCCCGCACCTGCAACACTTGCTCTGGGTGAAGTATGAAGACCTGACCCGCAATCCCCTGGCCGAGCTCAACCGTATCTGCGAGTTCGTCGGCCTGCAGCCCTTTGATGGCTTTGATCCCTCGCGGCCGTTTTCGATTCACGAGCGCGAGGAGTCGGTGCGCGACCTCAACCAGGCAAGCATTGACCGTCTGACCGCGGAGCAGATTCAGCAGGTCAATGCGGTCGCCGCCGACACCCTGCGAGCCTTCGATTACCCCTTGTTGGGGCAGTGAGGCTCCGCTCGATCATCCTGTTC
>JBJHBY010000218.1:931-5868 GCA_050485745.1 Gammaproteobacteria bacterium
CCTGTTCCGGTCGGCTACCAGGTGTAGCCATGGTAAGCCAGCTCCCGCGCGCAGACCTGCTCGATCTTGCGGCGGGCGGCGGGGGTGAGCACCTCGCGGTAATCCCGCGGGTCCTTGCGGGTGCCCACCTTGGCATGGGGCAATTCCGGGGTCTCGGGCAGGCCGAGCCGCTGTTGCAGGTCGGCCATGGCCGCGTCCATTTGCTCGTAGCGGTAGACCTCATCCACCACGATCTCCCCATCAATGGCGTAGAGGTCGAACTTGCTGGCGTGGTTGGTGCCGCCAGCGAGAATGAATTCCTCCAGCGAGCGTTCGCCGTGGTTCACCCAGTAGTACCAGCTGATCGCCTTGTCGAAGGGATTGCGTTCGATGGTGAACTTGAAATAACTGTTCCACACGTCGGCATCGACGTACTCCCGGATAAAGCTCGCCGGCGCATGGTGAAAAAAAGCCAGGGGTTTGCGCAGGTAAATCGCCTTGGCGATATCCCGGGCGCCATAGTGGCGCAGCGGAATGCGAAAGTTCTGTGCACCGCGGTAGCCCAGGGCGCGGCGGGTGGCTTCGTCTTTCGGTGAGATGGGGGTGATCACGTCGTCCGGGCCGCAGAACTTCGACAGCGCGATTTCGACACTGGTGCCCGCTGTCTTCGCGGTCTTGATGAAGATAAAGCGGTGCTGGTGAGAAATGATCATGCGAATGCCACGCTCCACGCCGGAGTTGCCCATCGTCGGCGAGGATAGCAGGAAAAGGCGAAATTCGCCGTGACAGCGGCGAGGAATCTCAAGTCATCAGTTGATGCCTGCCGCTCAGGACGCGTTGACCATGAAGTGTGGCGCCGGCCGGGTTTGCAGTTGTTGCCGTCGGGGGTCGAACCACCACTGCCGGGTGATGGTATGTCGGCTCATGCACTGCTGCCAGTGCTCGTAAAGTGCCTGCATGCGTGGGGGCGCGCCATACAGGCGGTGCAGCCGCCACAGATAGCCGAGGTGGCGACGCGCATTGCGGTCCAGCGGTTGGCGTAGCACCAGTTTCAGTTGTCGCAGCAGGCGGCTCAGGTTGCGCCGGCGCAGCACGCTGATGGGTGCCTGCAGGGTCACCATGGTGACGTGGTGGCTCTGGTCGATCAGCGCCTCCAGGTAGGCAAAGTCATCCTGCTCCCACTGGTAGCAAAGGTCGTAGTGGAGCAGGATGCGTGCGGGCATGGGGCCGTCGCGGCGCTGCAGTTGCAGGGCGGAGACGCATTCGTAGTCATCGGGCTGGCTAAGCTGCAGTTGCGCGCGCAGCGGAGAATGACGATCCGCGCGGATCTGGTCGATCAGGTAGGTCTTGCCACTGCGCGAGGGGCCGCTGATGACCACGAGGTGCTCGATACCCGACATGACCGTCCCGCCCCTTCGTGAAGGTTGTTCGGTCGAATCATAATGAGCGGATCATGGTCTGTCATTAAAAAGTCATCAAACTGTCATTTTTGCGTGGCAGGTCAGCCGGCGCTGCGCCTTGCGTCCGACAGCGTGCCTTTTGCCCGCCGATAGAGCCGTAGCCCCATATCCTCGAGGCGGTTGGCCAGACTGCCACGCCGCAGCCGCCCCCAGGTCAGAGTCTCACCGCGCTCTCCCAGGGATTGCTTGTAGGCCGCATCCCCATACAGGAAGTCATACACCGTCATCCCCAGCCCGGCGTTGTGCACCATGGCCAGGCAGTGGGCGATGTAGCCGGGGCGCTGGTGGTTATCCGCCCCGGGGGCGAAACCGCTTTGCAGCATCAGCACCTGCCCGCGCCACAGGAAGCTGTAGATCAAGCCGAGTGTGGCATCGCCGGCCTTGATGCGCAGCAGCTGGACCTCTCCCCGGGGAAAGGTGGTGTTGATCAGCTGGCGGTGAAAGCTCACCCAGCGCGGGTTGGCAAAGGCCCCGGGCTGGCCGGCGCGCTGCCAGCGGGCGGTGTGCAGGTCGCCCATCTGCGAAAACCAGGCTTGCGCCTCGTCGATATCACCCGCCGCCCGGCAGTGGATCGGTCCGGCCTGCTCCTCGTAGTAGCGGATCGAGCGGCGGATCTGCCCGCGGCGGTTGCGGCTCAGGCCGGCGAGCAGGCTGTCGAGGTCGGTGATGCCGGCCAGTGGACGGCACCAGGTATGAAAGCGCTCATCGACGACGGGGTAGACACCCGGGGCAGCGCCTGTGGCCGCTCGCCAGTGCGTCTCGCCCAGGCCGCTCAGCACCAGCTCGGTCCAGGGCAGGCCTGCGTGTTGCAACCCGGCCAGCAGGCTGCGCCAGGCAGTGGCCTCTTCGCCACGCCGGCACAGCAGGCCGTTGTGTTCGATCACCATGTTCAGGCCGGGCGGCTGCCGGGCTTCGTTCAGGGTGAGCGATCGGGCCCGGAACAGGCGGCGCTGGCGGTGAGTCCAGGGGCAGAGCAGGGCGAGGGCGGCGGGTTGGTGGTCGGCGCCGTCAGCGCGGAACAGCCACGGCCGGGCGCCTTGCTCCAGCACCGTGTGCAGCCAGGGGCCGATCCAGCTCCAGCTCATGAAGAACGACGCATCCGCCACGGCCTCCAGTGCCCGCCATTCGCGGCCAAGTGCCGTCAGATCGGTGTCCGGGGTGATGGGCAGCAGGCGGGGGTTGTGCAAAACGTCGGCTCGTCGCAGGCGGCAAGTGTGCCTCCATTGTAGGCCGGGTTAGCGCAAAGCGCGTAACCCGGCCTGATCAGGGCTGGTCGTAGTGCCCACCAATAGAACAGTGCCGCGCGATAGTGCCTCAGACCTCAGACCTCAGACCTCAGGCCCCAGGCAGCCAGAGCAGCGGCGGGGTTACCAGAGTGGCAGGTAGAGTTTTAGCGGTCGGTCACCGCAGGGCACAAAGCCGTATCGGCGGTAGAAGCCGGCGGCAGGGGCGTCCTTGGCATCGACGACGATTCCGGCACTACCGACAATCTGCGCAGCGCCGCGTGCGCGATTGATGGCATCAACCAGCAACAGCTGGCCGAGCCCCTGACCCTGCAGTGACTGTTCCACGGCCAGGCGGCCTAACCGGGTGACCGGGATTTGCCGTGGATAGCGCCGTGCCAGTTCTGCTGGCAGATCTTCCAGCTGTACCAGGCCGGCAGCCAGGCAGTAGAAGCCCAGAATCGTCGAGGTATCGACCCCTGCATAGCCTCGCTCCTGGAACATGGCTGCCGCGGTAGCGTCGGCGGGCGTGGCGACCAGGGTGCGTGAAAGCCCCTTCTTCTGGTGCTGCAGAGCTGTTTGCCGGAGCCACTGGTTGAGTGCGGGCACGCCACAATCAAGGGCTTTTCGGTTGTGGTGCCCAGTCAATTCTTCCAGTCTGATCATCGCGTCTTGCCGAATAGTCCTTGATTGCCGCCAGTAGCGCGTCGTTCGGTGGCGGAGGGGCCTCCATGGCCTGCAGGAACGCCTCTGCTCCACGTCCGGAGAGCCTGATGATGTGCTCCTGTTCTATCAGGCGCTCGGCTTCGCGAAGCGCCGCCTGCACCACAAACTGGTTGACTGTAGCGCCGGCAAGATCGGCTGCGCGTTCCAGGGTTTCGCGTACTTCTGATGGAACGCGCGCCGTGATGCGTTCTCTGTGGTTCGTGGTGGCGCTCATTGCAGGGCATCCATCGTGCGAGGTGTGAGCGCTGATTCTAGCACGGTGGTGCCAAATTGGCACCATGCGTTGCCTGAACAGGCTTTCTCCGGGCCAACCGGGCATCACCCCGGCATCGCCGCGCGATAGTGCCTCAGGCCCCAGGCGATGAGCAGGGCGGCGGCGGGGTAGACGATGGCGGCCACCGTGGCCAGGGACAGATACAGGGCGCCGTCACTGCGGAACACAAAGTCCGTGAAGCCGGCCACCACGCTGCCCCCCAGGGCCATGCCGAACAGGTTGGTCAAAAACAGCAGCACCGCGGTGGTCTGGGCGCGCATGCGGTTGGGGGTGATGATCTGCAGCGCCGCCATGCCCACGCCGAAGTGGGTGTAGTGGAAGAAGATCACCGGCACCGTCAGCAGCAGCGCCAGGCGTGCGTCCGGCATCAGCGGTGCGGCAATGGCCAGGGGCGTGAGGATGATCGCTGCCAGCATGATCATGCGCATATTGGCATCGCGATAGCCCATGCGCTGCAGCACGGTGGCGATGGCAGCGCCGCTGAGGGAGCCGGCGGTGCCCGCGAACATGAAGATCATCCCCAGGTAGCCGCCAGCCTGTCCACGCTCCAGCCCATAGGTGCGCACCAGGAACTCCGGATACCAGGCCAGGGTGCCGTAGCCGATCACGGACATCATCGAGATGCCCATCATCAGCGCGGTATACACCTGCCAGCGGCCGCGCATGAATTGCCCCACCTGCTTCAGCGGTGGGGCTTCCACGGCCTCTGTGGGCAGGTGTCGCCGCGGTGGTTCCTTTATCAGCAGCATCATCAGCACGATCAAAAAGCCCGGTGCCCCCACCGCGATAAAGGTCAGCTGCCAGGGAGCCAGCTCCGCCAGCAGCCACACCCCGGAGAGGTCCATGGCGCTGAACAGGTCATAGAGCCAGCCGCCGATCATGTAGGAGAGGCCACTGCCGAGGGTGATGCCCAGGGTGAAGGTGGCGGTGGCCCAGCGCAGTTTTTCCGGCGGGAAGTAATCGCTCAGCATGGAGTAGGCCGGTGGCGACAGGGTGGCTTCGCCCACGCCGACGCCGATGCGCGCGGCGAACAGCCCGGGCAGGGTGCGCACCAGGCCGCAGGCGCAGGTCATCAGGCTCCAGAAGAACAGTCCCCAGCTCATGATCATGCGCCGGCTGACCCGATCCGCCAGCCAGCCGATGGGCAGGCCCAGGCCGATGTAGAACAGGGTGAAGGCCCAGCCGTGCAGGATGCTGAACTGGAAATCGCTGATGCCGAATTGCTCGCGGATCGGGCCGACGAGAATGGCAAACACGTTGCGGTCGACAAAGGAG
>JBJHBY010000219.1:0-5848 GCA_050485745.1 Gammaproteobacteria bacterium
GCATGATGCGCGACATGATCACCCCGTAGCGCAGACCCGCGAACACCTCGTAATAGTGACGCTCCGCCGCGGAGAAGCCCGTTTCCTGTTCCCACAGCGCCAGGGTTTCGGTGTGGCTGGGCAGGCCCTCCAGGCGGGGCATGCCCAGGGTTTCGCTGAAGAAGCGATCCAGATAGTTCCACCAGACCACGTCCTGCAGGGGATTGCCGAGGGTGACCATTTCCCAGTCGAGCACCGCGTTCACCTGTTGGCAGTCCTCGCTGAACATCATGTTGCCGATGCGCGAGTCGCCCCAGCACAGAGTGGTGGGTTCGTCCTTCGGCTGGTTGGCGCGCAGCCAGGCCATGGCCTCTTCCGCGACCGGGCAGGCATGCCCCTCCAGCCCCCAGTCCATGTAGTTCTGCCAGTAGCCCAGTTGTTGCTGCAGTGCCGTGTCGCCGAGCTGTGGCCGCGCCAGATTGCCGAAACCAAGTGCCTTGTGGTCCAGGCGGTGGATCCGCGCCATGGTGCGCAGGCCGACATTCCACAGCGCACGGCGCTGCTCGGGGCCGGCCTCCTCCATGAACCAGCCCCCCATGGTGTAGGGCGGCATGTCACCCGGCACCCGGCCCTCGATGCGTTGCATCACATAAAAGGGCGTACCCAGTACGGCCCGGTCCGTTTCCAGCCCGAGCAGTAGTGGCACCGGGATGTCGGTTTGCTTGCCGAGCGTATCCATCACCCGGTATTGCAGGCCCAGGTCGTATTCGGGGAATACCGGCTTGGCCACTTCCGGCTGCAGCCTGCCCACACAGGGGTGGCTCACCTGCTTGCCCTGTTCCCGCCAGGCGGCATCGAACAGCAGGGTGACATTGGACATGCCCGATGCCTCAGGGATCCGGAGGTCGGAAATAGTTACCGGTTCGCCTCCGGCGATGCCGTTCTGAAACCAGGCTTCTAGCTTGCGGCGTGTGCCTTCCAGGTCTTCCACCAGGGGGGTGGGGCGTTCGTTCTTCACGGTTCATGCCTCCGGGTATCTGTTGATTCCACTTATTCGCAATAGCTCATTACGCTATCAGAAAACAGTACGACCGTATAGTCAGATGGGCGCGGATCGCGACAATAAGCTTTGAGGCGGTATCGGGCAGGGCGGCTGTCTGTTTTTGTCATTGATTTGGTGTCGGGCTGTGCTGTTATATGGCATTAATATTGAGGGTCATGGTGGTTACCAATGAACAAATTCAGACACTCCGCCATTGTTGGTCTGGCCGAGTTCAAGCCCTGCAAGCTTGGCCCGGCGATGCCGTCGGGCACCAGTCTGGAGCAGATGGCCGAGCTCACCGCCCAGGCGCTGGCGGATGCCGGATTGCAGCTCGGGCAGATCGACGGGCTGGTTACGGGCAGTCTGGTCGAGGCCGAGACCTTTGTTCCGGCCACGGTCGCCGAATACCTGGGCTTGCGCGTGCGCTTTGCCGAGCGCATGGACCTGGGGGGTGCGTCGGCGGTCAGCGGTGTGATCCGCGCTGCCATGGCGGTGGAAATGGGGTTGGCCGAAACCGTGCTGGTGCTGCTGCCCTCGGGCTTTGTGGCGCCGCCAGCTGGCGCCGACCAGGATTCCGGGATGGATTTCGGCGCCTCCAGTGGCCACTACGGTTCGCCCCAGGCGGAGTTCGAGATTCCCTACGGCCACCTCGCGCAGAACACCGCCTATGGCCTGATTGCACAGCGCTATGCCGCGGTCTACGGCTATGATCCGGTCGCGGCGGCGCGCATCGCGGTGGACCAGCGCGTCAATGCCTGCGCCAACCCGATGGCGATCTTCCATGACAAACCGATCAGTGTCGAGGAAGTCCTTGCCAGCCGTATGATCGCACCCCCCCTGCGCCTGCTGGAAATCGTCATGCCGGTCTGGGGGGGCGGGGCGGTCATCGTCGCACGGGCCGATGGTTCCGGCGGCTGGCCGCGAAGGCCGGCGCGCATCACCGGGGTGGGCGAATACCTTGCAGTCAAGTCGGCGGCCTACGCGGAGGACATGCTGGACACGCCCATCCGCCAGGCCTCACAACAGGCCTTCGCCATGGCCGGAACCACCCCCGCGGCGATGGATCTGGCCCAGATCTACGACTGCTACACCATTACCGTGATCCTGACCCTGGAAGACGCGGGCTTCTGTGCCAAGGGCGAGGGCATGCGCTTCGTGCGCGAGCATGACCTGACCTGGCGCGGGGATTTCCCGGTCAACACCCATGGCGGCCAGCTGGGCTTCGGCCAGCCCGGGCAGGCCGGTGGCATGACCCAGGTCGTGGAGGCCGTGCGCCAGTTGCGCGGAGAGGCAGGAGGGCGTCAATTGCGGCGCTGTGAGCGGGTGTATGTCTCGGGTACCGGCGGGCTGATGAGCGAGCAGTCCGCCCTGATTCTGGAGGGCGCGTAAATGAACCTGCAGCGACCCATGCCGGTGCCGACCCCGGTCACCCGGCCATTCTGGGATGCCCTGCGCGAGCACCGCATCCAGTTGCAGCAGTGCGCGGACTGCCATCGCTGGATCTGGTATCCGCGGGCCCGCTGCCAGCACTGTGGTGGCGGCAGCCTGCACTGGCGGGAGATCAGCGGTCGGGGGCGTCTCTACAGCTTCTGCGTCACGACGGTGCCAACCGCGCCGGTTTTTGCCGACGAACTACCGCAGCGCCTGGCCATCATCGAGCTCGAGGAGGGGGTGCGCCTGACCAGCACCCTGGTGGGGGTTGTGGACGACGCCGGCCTGCGGGTCGGCATGGCTGTGCGCCCCCACTTCGATGACAGTGGCCCGGTCACGCTGTTACGCTTCGAGCCGGTGCCGGAAGGCGATGCCTGAGACGAGGATCGACAGAACGTGACAACCCGCATTCGCTTTGATGACATCGACGCCCTGCAGGCGCAGATCACCGAGGAGTTTGGCGACTGGTCGCCACCTGTGGAAGTGCCGCAGAGCCTGATCAGTGCGTTCGCCGACCTGACCGGCGACCACATGTGGATCCATCTCGACGAGGAGCGCTGCCGGCGCGAGAGTCCCTACGGCCGGCCCATCGCCCACGGTTTTCTGGTGCTGTCGCTGCTGCCGATGCTGCAGACCGTGCCCCGTTTCGAATTGACTGACTACAGCCTGATGGTGAACTACGGTTCGGACCGTCTGCGTTTTACCGGTGCGGTACCGGCCGGCAGCCAGATCCATGCCCGTAGCCGCCTCAAGGAGGTGCGCGCGGTGAAGGGTGGGGGCACGGTCATCAACCTGGAGCACCACATCCATGTGGTGGGTGAGGCGCACCCCGCGATGATCTATGACCTGCTGGTGCGCTTCAGCTGAGGGCGCGAACCCGTCTATTCGTCGTCTTCCGTCATTTCGACATCGCGCCGGTAGCCGGTGCGGGTGCAGCCCAGGCAGCGGACGAAAGTGGTCTTCGCGGGCCCCACCACGAGGGTTTCCGCGGCCTGGCCGACATTGCCTCCGGCCAGGGAGAAGGGCAGGCTCACCACGAAGGCGGCGGAGCCCAGTACCGTTGCCACCAGGCCGATGGGGCGCGCCACCACCAGATCACCGGCCATGGCCAGCGCACTCGGGTTTTCGTCGTTGTGCTGTGCAAACGCCATGTGCGGGGCGAGCAGCACCAGGGCCAGGCTCGCGACCAGAGCCATGCGGGTACGTGGCTGCGGGCGTTGTACGGTCATGCTTGATTCTCCCCGGCGTTCTGGCGCCGTCATCCCGGGCGGGGCGATGGCCCCGGCCATTCCTCGTTGCACAGTGGCAACAGCATTATCCATCATAGTTGCTGCGGGCCTGACTGGCCAAACGTCGTCGCTGCCTTTTGTGAGCTGTTGCGCCTTGCATGCCCCTCGTTGAGTGGAATCCGGGTTCAGCGCTGGCAGGTCGGGCAGAACACGCTGCTGCGCTGGCCCAGGCGCAATTCACGCAAAGTGCTGCCGCAGGTGGTACATGCCTCACCAGCCCGGCCGTAGACGTGCAGTGACTGGCTGAAGTAGCCGGGCTGGCCGTCGCCACCGACAAAGTCGCGCAGGGTGGTGCCGCCCTGGGCAATGGCGCGCTGCAGCACGGTGACGACCTCGGAGGCGAGCTGGCCGTAACGGGCCCGACTGATGCGCCCGGCGGCGCGATCCGGGCGGATGCCGGCCAGGAACAGCGCCTCATTGGCGTAGATGTTGCCCACGCCCACGACGATGCGCTGATCCATCAGGAACGTCTTTACCGCGGCGCTGCGGCCGCGACTGAGCCGATACAGGTAATCGCTGTTGAAATCCGGGCCCAGGGGCTCGGGCCCCAGATGGAGCAGCAATGGGTGTGGCTGCCCCGCCGGTTGCCACAGGGCGGCGCCGAAGCGACGTGGGTCGGTCAGGCGCAGGGCCAGGCCGCTGTCCAGCTCCAGATCGAGGTGATCGTGGCGCCCGGCGACACTGCCGGCGGGGACCAGGCGCAGGCTGCCCGACATGCCCAGATGCAGCAGCAGCTGCCCCACCCCGGCATTCAGCAGCAGATATTTGGCACGGCGCTCCACGCCCTGGATCACCTGGCCTTCGAGATGCTCCGCAAGCGCCGGGGGCACAGGCCAGCGCAGGCGCGGCTGGCGCACACGCACAGCAATGACGCAGCGCCCGCTGATGTGGGGTGCGATACCGCGACGGGTGGTTTCGACTTCAGGCAGTTCTGGCATGGCGTGTCAGAGATCCCCTTTATCCTGACTGGGTATTCTAAGGCACCTCTATAAACCAGAGGTGCCCTAAGGTTCCACTGGGGGAGGCGGGTTACAATGCGGCTCGGTTCCTGCTTGGGGGTAAATCGTGCTGCTGGGTGTCGACACCGGGGGAACGTTCACCGATTTCGTGCTGCTTTCGGCGGAAGGGCTGCGCCTGCATAAACGGCTGTCCACACCGGATGCGCCCGAGCGTGCTGTACTTGAGGGTATTGCCGAGATGGGGCTGGCGGAGGCGGCCCGCAGTGGACGGCTGCGCGTGGTCCATGGCTCCACGGTGGCCACCAACGCGGCCCTGGAGCACCGGGGCGTGCGCACCGTCTATATCACCAACCGCGGGTTCGCCGATACCCTCAGCATTGGCCGCCAGACGCGGCGCGAGCTGTATCAGCTGCAGCCCTTGCCCGAGCTGCCCCCCGTTCCCCCCGAGCTGTGCCTGGAGACCGGTGGCCGCCTCGGTGCCCGGGGGGAGGTGGTCGAGGATCTGGGCGACGATGATCTGCAACAGCTGCGCCGCCGCGTCGAGGCACTGGCGCCTGAGGCGGTGGCGATCAACCTGCTGTTCTCCTTCCTTGATGACCGTTTCGAGCGCGCCATCGAGGCCACCATGCCACCGGGGCTGTTTGTGGTGCGCTCGTCCGCAGTCCTGCCGGAATATCGGGAGTACGAGCGCGGTATCACGACCTGGCTGAGCGCCTGGCTGGGCCCCTTGGTCCACGACTATCTGGAGCGACTGCAGCAGTCGCTGGCACCCGCGCCGCTGTCGGTGATGCAATCCTCTGGCGGGACCATTGAAGCCGCGCAGGCCAGCCGGCGCGCCGCCACCCTGCTGCTGTCCGGGCCTGCTGGCGGGTTGGCCGCGGCCCTCCACCTCGGGAGGGAGATCGGTTGTGAGCGCTTGCTGACTTTTGATATGGGTGGAACGTCCACGGATGTTGCCCTGCTGGATGGTGAGATCGGCCTGAGCAGTGAAGGGCGCATTCGCGACTGGCCGGTGCCGGTGCCGATGGTGGATCTGCACACCATCGGTGCCGGCGGTGGCTCCATAGCCTTTGTCGACGCTGGCGGCCTGCTGCAGGTGGGGCCTCGCTCAGCCGGTGCCGACCCGGGGCCGGCCTGCTACGGGCGTG
>JBJHBY010000220.1:0-5813 GCA_050485745.1 Gammaproteobacteria bacterium
ACACTGGACATCGTTGCAACGCTCGTCAAGGAGAGCAACCCTTGACCTTTGCGTTGCGCCTCGCCAGTGCACGCCAGAGGCTCCGCTGAGCCATTGCCGAATTGATCAGAGGTGCCTTAATCCTTACCAGCTTCCTCCAGCCCCTCAACCCCCTCCCGCGCCATCCGGGCTGCATCCGTCAGCAGTCGCACCGTTTCCTGGGGTGAGTGAAAGCCCAGGGATGCATCGGCGTCGATAAAGTCCCAACGGATATGGGCGCGGCGGTGGGCCTTGAGGGCGGGTTCGAGGGCGCTGTCGCTGACGCCGGCGGCGCGGGCTTTGGTGATGGCGTGCATCAGTTCGGTCAGGGCCTGTTCGGTAATGTCCATCAGGGCGCGGGTATTCTGCTGGATCTTGCGGCTTCGAGTGTACAGGCGCTCGCTGGTCGTGCCGCTGTGACAGTGCAGGCAGGCGGCTTCGATTTTGCTCAGGGGGCTGCCGCCGGAGTGGTCGGTGATGCGCATGCCGCCGCGCTGCACGGTGGGCATGTGGCAGTCGGCGCAGGCGGTGTCGTGGCGGGCGTGGACGCTGGTGCTGTGCAGTTCCATGTTGGGGTGCTGGATCTTGATCAGCCCGGCACCGGTGTCGGCATGGTGCCAGTCGCTGAAGCCGATGTCGTCATAAAACGCCTCGATATCCTCCAGGCGCAGGCCCTGCTGCCAGGGGAATACCAGTTCCTGTGTGCCCTCGCGGAAATAGTATTCAACGTGGCACTGGGCGCAGACGTGGCTGCGCATGACCTGGCGCGACTCCTTGTCGGGGTCGATGCCGAGGTGTTCCATGGCGTTGAGCAGGGCGGAGCGGTTCACCTCCAGCGCCATGCTGCCGGCGGCGTGGCAGTCGGTGCAGGTACTGCCATGGTGCACCTGGTCCTGGATGTCGTGGTACATCAGCACGTTGAGGTCGTCCCAGCCGTACTGCTGCACCAGCCGCGGTGCCTCGGCGGCGTGGCAGTGGATGCAGCCGGCGGGTTGCTCGCGCTCCTGGCTGCGGCGGCTCTGGTGCTGGTCGGTTTGCGCGTAGTAATGGGCGCGGGCCTGGTTGTACTCCAGAGCAAAGGCGTTGCCGGCCCAGGCGTGCTGGCGGAAGGGGTTGGCCGCGAGCTTGTCCCGCGGTGGCCCGGCGTCGTGGGCGGCGCCTTCGAAGAAGGAGGCCACGTGCAGGGGGTAGAGCTCCGCCCAGGCGCGCGGGTCGATGTGCTCCTCCAGTGCCTGCATGCGTCGCTGCTGCTGCCAGGCGAAGGCCAGTGCCACCGCCACGATCAGTGCGAGGGTGGCCAGCGCCACCTGCCTTGCTTTCCGCTCCCGCACTGTCGCGCCCTCCTTTTTTCCGAAGCTGCTTCCCGAACCTGGTTTCCGGATCTGGCCTGTCAGGCCATATCGAACAGTTCCCGGTGGATGTGATGGCGCGGTACTCCCAACTGCGCCAGGCTGCCCTGTACCGCATCCAGCATCACCTGCGGGCCGCAAAGAAAGAACACCCGCTCGCGATAGTCCGTGGGCAGGTGGCGGCGCAGGATTTCGGCATCGATGTAGCCGCTTTCGCCCTCCCAGCCTGCGGGTGGGCTCTCCAGCACCGGTACCACGTTCAGGTTCATGCGTTGCCGCAGGTCCAGCATCTCGTCGCGTCGCGGGATGCGTTCCCACTCGCTGTGCGCGGCCAGGAACACGTGGTGGCGCGGGTCACCGCGCTGTGCCAGCGCCTGCAGCATGCCCAGCAGGGGTGCGGTGCCTATGCCGCCGCCGATGAACACATAGCCCGGCGCGTTCGGGTAGCGATCGCAGCTGAACACGCCGTAGGGGCCGTCGACATAGACGCGGGTGCCGGGGGGTGTGTCGCCGATGTGGTTGGTGAAGTCCCCCAGTTCCTTGATGGTGAACTGCAGGCTGCCGTCGTCCCGCGGCGCGCTGGCGATGGAGAAGGGATGCTCCTGCATTACCAGTGGCGAATGGCCGATGCTGAGCCAGCAGAACTGCCCGGGCATGAAGTCGATGCCGGGGTGGCCCTCGGGCTCCAGGGTCAGGGTCCAGCAGTTGCCCCGCTCCTCGCGGATGTCGCGCAGGCGCCAGGGATGGCGCAGCAGCCGCAGGGGGCGCAGCAGGCGAACCTGCAGCACGATCAGCGGCAGCCCCAGGGCGATCAGCAGCCACAAACCGGTCAGGGCCGGGGTGGCGCTGTAGTACCCAATGCTCCACAGATGGGCGAAGGCCAGGGCCACCACGGCCAGGGCCATGAGCAGGTGCAGCAGGCGCCAGATGTCATAGGGCAGGCGCAGGGCCTTGCGCCACACGGAGCTGGCTACCAGCAGTAGCATCAGGCCCAGGGCCAGCATACCGCTGACGATGGACCAGGACAGCGCGCGCAGGCTGAACTGGGTGACGATGGCGGGGTTGGCGGCCACCAGCAGCAGCGGGTGGGCCAGCACCACCGCCAGCAGGGCGTAGGCCAGGCAGCGGTGGAAGTAGTAGATCACGTCCATGCCGAAGGGCGCCGCCGGTCGGTGCAGGCGTGCGGTGATGAAGAACTGCAGCACCAGCATGATCAGCCCGGCAAAGCCCAGGGCGATGCCCAGGTCCCACCAGAAGCCGCCCTTGGCCGGGGTCGGGGCCAGAAGCAGTGCCAGCAGCGGCGCCAGCACCAGCAGCAGATAGGCGCCCAGCCAGAAGGCGGCGGGGCGCGGGGGCTGGAAGGGTTTTCGGGGGTGTTGCTTCACCCTGTGCACTCTCCCTGTTGCGGATGGCCCGGGGCCGGGCCCCGTTACAGATCCTCCAGATACCGCAGCGTCCAGCCCTCGGCCTCGAAGGCGGCGCGGCGCTGTCTGGCGGTGGTCGGGCTGGTGAGCACGGCGCTGCTGGCCCGCTCCGGGGTCAGCCAGGTCTCGGCCACGCGGCGCAGGTCGTCGATGCCGACGGCGAGTACGCGCTGGCGGAAGCGGCGGCGCTGTTCCGGGTCGCGGCCGAACAGGCGATTGTGGAAATCCTGCTTGGCCTCGCCGGCGGGGGAGCCGGGTTTGTCGAGGCTGCCGAGCACGCCGAGGATGGCCTCCTCCAGCTGTTCGTCGCGCTGGGGTTCCTGCAGCAGCCAGCGCAGGGCGGCGTCGAAGTCACCCAGGGTCTCGTCCAGGCGCGGGTCGCGGTAGGAGTAGAAGCGAAAACTGCCGGTGTTGGAATCCTGGCTGGCACCGCCGCCGTAGGCGCCACCCTGCTCGCGCACGGCGCGGTGCAGGTAGCCATTGCGCAGGTAGCCGCCGAGCACGGTCAGCGCGGCGCAGTCCGGGTGGTCGATGGCCACGGTGGGATAGGCGCGGGCGCAGAAGTTCACCTGGGTGTTCACCACCCACAGTTCGCGGCGTGGCTGTGGTTGCGTCTCGGGCTGCCAGCGGCCGGCGTCGGCGCGGGCAAAGGGGTCCTCCGGCCAGCGCCGCGCGGCGCCCTCGGCCAGGGCCGGGAGCATGTCCGGCTCGGCGATCTGCAGCAGTTGCTTGTCGCCGCCGAGCACAGCCCGGTGCAACGCTCCCAGGCGTGCGCCGTAGGCCTGCAGCGCGCTGTCGTCGCGCAGGCTGGCATCGAGCTGGCGCAAGGCCTTGAGCCCACCCAGTCCGGCCCACTCGTGGCTCCACTGGGCGACGGGGCCGAAGCCGGCGCTGGCGGCCATCGCCGCCCGCATGTGGCCGTTGCCGGTCACCCCCTGTTCGCGTCGGGCCAGGCGCTGGGCGACGAGGTCGCGCAGGCGCGGCAGTTCGTCAAAGCGCGCCGCGTCCAGGGTGTCGCGCATCAGGGCGCTCTGTTGCTCGTGGTTGCGCGCCAGGGCCTTGGAGGCCAGCACCAGCACGGCGCTGGCGCGGGTCGGGTCGTCGATCGGGCTGCGCAGGGTGGAGTAGGCGGTGATGCCGCCGCACACCGCGGCCTGGCGTGCCTGGGTGGTGAGGTAGTCGTCGCCGCCGATGCCCACTTCGGTGAGGGCATCGGTGTAGGCGGGCAGCAGGGCCAGTTGTTCCGCGTCCAGTGCGGGCACCGGCATTACCAGCTGCTGGTAGGCCAGGCCGTTGGTGCCGCGGGCGTAGCAGGCCGCCTGCAGGGCGCCGATGCGGCGGCGCTCGCCGTGTACCTCGTGGATGTCCGGCTTGACGTCCTCCAGGCCGACCTTGGGCAGCAGGCTCAGGTCCGGCTCCTGGTTCTGCCGCGCCTGCAGGGCGCGCGCCTGCTCGACGATGGCCTGGCGCTGGCTGTCGTCCAGCTGTGCCTTGATCGCGGCCAGGCGCGCGGCCTCGGCGGCGTCGCGGCGCGCGGACATGTCCCGGTCCGGCACCAGGGTCAGGGTCACCCGATGCGGGTTGTCCAGCAGCAGGCGTCGGGCCAGGGCGGGAATGTAGTCCGGGTCCTGGATGGCCTCGCGCAGGCGCGCGATGGCCGGGTCGATGTCGAGCAGGGTCACCGGGTCGCCGCGGTGGGTGGCGGCGGCCAGGCTGTTCATGATCAGCTGCAGGCCGTAGGGGTAGTGGTCGCCGCCGATCTCCCGGTGCTGCAGCTCCAGCTGGTGCAGCATGGCCTCGACCTGCTCCCGGGGGATGCCCTCGTCGGCGACGCGGCGCAGGGTGTCCAGCACCAGTTGTTCCACCGCCTCGGTGTGCTCCGGGCGGCTGCCCTCCACACCGCACACCAGGCACAGCTCGCGCAGGGAGTCCTCCATGCCGCACAGGGGCGAGGGTGCGCTGCCGAGGGAGGTGGTCTCCAGGGCGTGCAGCAGGGGCGAGCTGCTGTTGTCCATCAGCACTGAGGCCAGCAGTTGCGCCTCCAGCAGATCATCCAGCTCGGTGCTCTTGCCCAGCAGCCAGCCCACCACGATGTGGGTCTTGTCGCTGCAGTCAGTGTCTTCCGTCCAGGGGTAGTGCTCCAGGGCGCGCATCGGCGCGTGGTAGCGCTTTTCATCGGGTACGGCAATGTGGTCGTGCCGGGCCTTGAAGTCCTTCAGGGCGAGCGCCTCGAACTGCGCGTGGTGCTGGTGCGCGGGGATGTCGCCAAAGGTCATGAAGATGGCATTGCTGGGATGGTAGTGGCTGCGATAGAAGTGCAGCAGCTGTTCGTAGCTGAGGTCCGGGATGTGCTCCGGGTCGCCACCGCTGTTGTAGTGGTAGGTGGTGGTGGGGTAGAGGTATTTGCTCAGTGTGTGCCACAGGGCGCTGGGCACGCTGCTCATGGCGCCCTTCATCTCGTTGAAGACGATGCCCTTGAACACCAGGTCGCTGTCCGGGTTGTCGGCTTCCGTGAACTCCAGGCGGTGGCCCTCCTGGGCGAAGTCCAGCGGGTCCAGCCTGGAGTGGAACACTGCGTCGAGGTACACCTGCAGCAGGTTGTCGAAGTCCTTGCGGTTCTGGCTGGCGAAGGGGTAGGCGGTCCAGTCGGCGCTGGTGAAGGCGTTCATGAAGGTGTTGAGGGAGCGCCGCAGCATCATGAAGAAGGGGTCGCGCACCGGGTAGCGCTCGCTGCCGCACAGGGCCGTATGCTCGAGGATATGGGCGACGCCGGTGCTGTCCTTGGGCATGGTGCGCAGTGCCACGAGGAACACGTTCTCGTCGAAGTCCGCCGCCAGGTGGTAGTGCATGGCCCCGGTCCTGCGATGGCGATAGACCTCGACCGCCAGGTTGAGGGCGTCGATCTGCCGGCTGGTCTGCCACTCGAAGGCGGGGTGCAGGGTACTGGGCTGGGCGGTCACGGTGTCTCCTCGTCGACGCAACTGGATGCCCCCATTGTACCGGGCGCCGGGGGCAGTGCCAC